>DATIGR010000278.1:0-10809 GCA_035454645.1 Burkholderiales bacterium | reverse complement strand
CAGGCGATTGGCCGCCGCCACCGCGTCCTGGATCGCGAGGTTGATGCCGACGCCGCCGACGGGGGACATGGCGTGCGCCGCGTCGCCGATGCACAGCAGCCCCTCGCGCGCCCATTGCGCCAGCCGGTTGACCTGCACGGTCAGAAGCCTGAGGTCTTCCCAGGTCGCCAGCTCCATCAAGCGCTGCTGCGGAAACCCGAGCGCGCGGGACAGACGGTATCTCAATGACTCCAGGCCGTGCTCGCGCAGTGCCGCGAGCGAGCCCTTACCGATCACGAACGCGCATTGCCAGTAGTCGCCGCGGTTGAGCATCACGGCGACGCTGCCGCGGTCGAACCTGCCCATGGTCGCCTGCGGATCGCCCGGCCGGCGCGACAGCCGGAACCACAGCACGTCGATCGGCGCGCCGAGGTCGACGAGCGGCAAGCCGGCGCGGCTCCGGACGAGCGAGTGGCGCCCGTCGGCGCCCACGACCAGGTCCGCGCGGATGCGCTCGGCGCCGCACGCGACGCCGGCGATCCTGCCGTTTTCCACGATGAGATCGGTTACCTCCGCCTGCATGCGCAGCGCGAACCCCGGGAAGCGCGCGGCGCTGTGCGCGAGGAAATCGAGGAAGTCCCATTGCGGGATCATGGCGATGAAGGGACAGCGCACCGGCAAGCCGCCGAAGTCCGCGACCGGCAGGAGCGTGTCGCCGATCTGCGCGCGGATCTCGCGCACTTGCTGATGCGGCAGGCGCAGGAACGCTTCGAGCAGGCCGAGCTCGTGCAGCAGCTCCAGCGTCGAGGGGTGGATGGTGTCGCCGCGGAAATCGCGCAGGAAATCGCGGTGTTTCTCGAGCACCAGCACGCGCACGCCGGCGCGCGCGAGCAGCAGCCCGAGCATCATCCCCGCCGGTCCGCCGCCCGCGATGCAGCACTGGACCCGGGCCGTCACCCTCTAGGGACAATCCCTCGGCACGACTTCGGAGACGCGCGTCACTTCGCGCAGATGGAACAGGCCGTCGTAGCCCCGCGCGAAGCCGTCTCTATTCGACTTCGTATCGATCGTACCCACCGCGTCGAGGTAAAGCGCGGGGTAGGGCTTGCCTTGCTGCGCCCGCAGCCTTTCGGCGCGCTCGCGCAGACGTTGCAGCGTCTTCTCGTCGGCGCGAACCCAATAGGCGCTCTTCGACCCGCACGGCTGGAACGATCGCACTTCATGGCCCCAGTGCAACCGCCCGCGCATAGCGCCATCGGAGGCGCACGCCGCGCAGGCGATTCCCGCCCCGATTGCCGCCGCCCACTTCATCAGCGCCGGCGCGCGGCGGGCTTTCCTGCCCAGCGGTAGGCCGCGCCGGCGAGGGCGGCGCCGATGAGCGGCGCGACCCAGAACAGCCAGAGCTGCTGCAGCGCCCAGCCGCCGACGATCAGCGCAGGGCCGGTGCTGCGCGCCGGGTTCACCGAAGTGTTGGTGACCGGGATGCTGATCAGGTGGATGAGCGTGAGCGCGAGGCCGATCGCGATCGGGGCGAAGCCCTGCGGCGCGCGCTCGTCGGTGGCGCCGAGGATGATCAGGAGGAACATGAAGGTCATCACGAGCTCGGTCAGCAGGCCCGCGAACAGCGAATACTTGCCCGGCGAGTGCTCGCCGTAGCCGTTGGAGGCGAGTCCGCCCGCGAGCTCGAAGCCGGCCTTGCCGCTCGCGATGAGGTAGAGCAGCGCCGCGGCGGTGATTGCGCCCAGCACCTGGGCGATCCAGTAAGGCAGGACTTCGGCGGCCTTGAACCGGCCGCTCGCGGCGAGGCCGAGCGTGACCGCGGGATTGAGATGGCATCCGGAAATGTGCCCGATCGCATAAGCCATGGTGAGCACCGTGAGTCCGAAAGCGAGCGATACGCCGAGGAGCCCGATGCCGACGCCGGGAAAAGCCGCGGCGAGCACTGCGCTGCCGCAGCCGCCGAGAACCAGCCAGAACGTGCCGATGTATTCCGCGACCAGCCGGATGTTCAGTGCCATGCGCCCTCCTCAGGGTGAAAAAAAAGGGACGCGGCGCGTCCCTGAGTGTCGAGAGACATCGACCTCAAACGATGTCGAGGTGCTCGATGCCCTTGGTGATGTCCTTTTCCTTCGCTTCCTTGCCGTGCAGCTTGATGTTGAGCCGCACCTCGTTGGTCGAGTCGGCGAAGCGCAGCGCGTCCTCGTAGCTGATGCGCCCGGCCTCGTAGAGGTCGAACAGCGCCTGGTCGAAGGTCTGCATGCCCAGCTCCCTCGACTTCTTCATGATCTCCTTGATCTCGTGCACCTCGCCCTTGAAGATGAGGTCCGAGATGAGCGGCGAGTTGAGCATCACCTCGACCGCCGCGGCGCGGCCCTTGCCCTCGCGCAGCGGGATCAGGCGCTGCGAGATCACCGCCTTCAGGTTGAGCGACAGGTCCATGAGGAGCTGCGGCCGGCGCTCCTCGGGGAAGAAGTTGATGATCCGGTCCATCGCCTGGTTGGAATTGTTGGCGTGCAGCGTTCCGAGGCACAGGTGGCCGGTCTCGGCGAAGGCGATGGCGTGCTCCATCACCTCGCGGTCGCGGATCTCGCCGATCAGGATCACGTCGGGTGCCTGGCGCAGGGTGTTCTTGAGCGCCGACTGCCAGGACTCGGTGTCCACGCCCACTTCGCGCTGCGTGATGAGGCAGTTCTTGTGGGGGTGGACGTACTCGACCGGGTCCTCGATGGTGACGATGTGGCCGTGGGAGTTCTCGTTGCGGTAGCCGATCATCGCCGCGAGCGAGGTGGACTTGCCCGAGCCGGTGCCGCCGACGAAGATCACGAGCCCACGCTTGGTCATGCCCACGTCCTTCAGCACCGGCGGCAGCTTCAGGTCCTCGAAGTTCGGGATCGTGGTGGTGATGACGCGCAGCACCATGCCGACCTGCTGCATCTGCACGAAGCAGTTGACGCGGAAGCGGCCGATGCCGGCCGGGTTGATGGCGAAGTTGCACTCCTTCGTCGCCTCGAACTCGGCGGCCTGCTTGTCGTTCATGACCGAGCGCACCAGCATCGCGGTGTGCTGCCCGGTCAGCGCCTGCTGCGACACCGGGGTCATCCGGCCGTCGATCTTCATCGCCGGCGGGAAGCCCGCGGTGATGAAGAGGTCCGAGCCCTTCTTCGCCACCAGCGCGCGCAGAAGGTCGTAGATGAACTTCGTTGCCTGTTCGCGTTCCATGGGCTCCTCTCTACCCCGCAAGATCGCCGCTGTGGCTCAGGTTTTACTCCGGAAAACGCGATCCCTCGCTGCAATAGTGCCTAGCCGCCGGCGAAACTGTCCTTGTTGGTCGCCCTGCTGCGCGCCTCCGCCGAGGACACGACGTTGCGCTGCACCAGCTCCTGCAGGTTCTGGTCCAGGGTCTGCATGCCGATCTGGCGCCCGGTCTGGATCGCGGAGTACATCTGCGCGATCTTGTTCTCGCGGATCAGGTTGCGGATCGCCGGGGTGCCGATCATGATCTCGTGCGCCGCGACGCGGCCCGAGCCCTCCTTGTTCTTGAGCAGCGTCTGCGAGATCACGGCGCGGATCGATTCCGAGAGCATCGCGCGCACCATCTCCTTCTCGGCCGCCGGGAACACGTCGACGATGCGGTCGATGGTCTTTGCCGCCGAGGAAGTGTGCAGCGTGCCGAATACCAGGTGCCCGGTCTCGGCGCCCGTCAGCGCCAGACGGATGGTCTCGAGGTCGCGCATCTCGCCGACCAGGATCACGTCGGGGTCTTCGCGCAGCGCGCTGCGCAGCGCGTTGGCGAATGAAAGCGTATGCGGCCCGACCTCGCGCTGGTTGATCAGGCACTTCTTCGACTCGTGCACGAACTCGATCGGGTCCTCGATGGTGAGGATGTGGCCGTGCTCGTTCTCGTTGATGTGGTTGACCATTCCGGCGAGCGTGGTGCTCTTGCCCGAGCCGGTCGGCCCGGTGACGAGCACCAGGCCGCGCGGCTGGTCGGCGATCTCGGCGAAGATCTTCGGCGCCTTGAGGTCGTCGAGCGAGAGGATCTTGGACGGGATCGTCCGCATCACCGCCGCGGCGCCGCGCTGCTGCACGAAGGCGTTCACCCGGAAGCGCGCGAGGTTCGGCACCGCGAACGAAAAGTCGCATTCCAGGTTCTCTTCGTAGAACTTGCGCTGCCCGTCGCTCATGATGTCGTAGATCATCGCGTGCACTTCCTTGTGCTCCATCGGCGGCACGTTGATGCGCCGCACGTCGCCGTGCACGCGGATCATGGGCGGCAAGCCCGACGACAGATGCAGGTCCGAGGCCTTGTTCTTGACCACGAAGGCGAGCAGCTCGGTGAGATCCATTAGAATCCTCCCTGGATCGGCGAAGTGTTTTTCTTCGCTCGTTCAACGCATTATGGCGGGAATCGCGGAAAACCTGCAAGTTATCAAGGCGCGCATCGGGCGGCGTCCGGGAGTGACTTTGTTGGCAGTTTCCAAGGGTCAGGACGTCGAGCGCATGCGCGAAGCGATCGCGGCCGGGCAGAATGCCTTCGGCGAGAACTACGTCCAGGAAGCGGTGCAAAAAATGCAGCAGTTGCCGGCGCTCGAGTGGCACCTGATCGGCCCGCTCCAGTCGAACAAGACGCGCGCGGCCGCCGAGCGTTTCGACTGGGTGCAAACAATTGCGAGCGAAAAGATAGCTCGGCGCCTCGCGCAGAGCCGCCCCGCGCACCTTGCGCCGCTCAACGTGCTGATCCAGGTCAACGTGTCGGCCGAGGCGAGCAAGAGCGGCGTCGCGCTGCTCGAAGCGAGGGATCTGGCGCGAGCCATCGCCGCCATGCCCCGGCTGCGGCTGCGCGGGCTGATGGCGATTCCGGAGCCCGGTGCTCCCCGTTCCCGCTACCGGGAAGTGAAAAAGGCGTTCGATTCCCTGAAGGACGAATTCGCACTGGATACGCTGTCGATGGGCATGTCCGACGACCTCGACGTGGCGCTCGAGGAAGGCGCGACGCTGGTGCGGATCGGCACCGCGATCTTCGGGCCGCGGCGCACGCAGGAGAGCGCGGCGTGAAGATCGCGTTCCTGGGAGGCGGGAACATGGCAACCGCCCTCGTCGGCGGGCTCATCGCCAAGGGCACCGACCCGCGCTCGGTCACCGTGGTCGAGGTGAGCCCGGCGGCGCGCGAGCGCCTCGCCGAGCGCTACCCGGTGCAGGTCGCGACGGCGCCGGATGCGCGCATGCAGCGCTGCGACGTGCTCGTCGTCGCGGTCAAGCCTCAGGACGCGAAGAGCGCCGTCGAGTCGATCGCCGGATCCGCTCAGGGGAAGCTCGTGATCAGCATCGCCGCGGGCGTTACGCTGCAGACGCTGTCGCGCTGGCTCGGCGGGCACCGCAAGCTCGTGCGCTGCATGCCGAACACCCCCGCGCTGATCGGCGCGGGAATCGCGGGCCTGTACGCGGCTCCGGAGGTGAGCGTGCAGGAAAAGGCCGCGGCGGAGAGCATCCTGGCCGCGGTGGGCGAAGTCGTATGGGTGGGCGAGGAGCGGCTGCTCGACCCGGTGACCGCGGTGTCCGCGAGCGGCCCGGCGTACGTATTCTGGTTCATCGAGCAGCTCGCGGCATCAGCCGAGAAGCTGGGCCTTTCGCCCGAGGTTTCGAAAAAGCTGGCCTTGCATACGGTGCTAGGCGCGGCCAAGCTTGCCGCTTCGAGCAGCGAGCCTCCGGCGACTTTGCGCAAGAACGTGACCTCCAAGGGAGGTACCACCGAAGCGGCGCTCAAGGTGTTCGACGAGGAGAAGCTCGCCGAGCGCTTCATGCGCGCTGTCGAGGCGGCCAGCCGCCGCGCCTGCGAGCTCGGCAGGGAGCAGGGGAAGGACTGAGATGTTCACCCAGATCGGCGTCTTCCTGGTGGACGCGGTGGCGAGCTTCTTCGTGTTCATGCTGCTCGCGCGTTTCCATTTCCAGTGGCTGCGGGTGCCGTTCCGCAACCCGGTCGGCGATTTCGTGCTGGCGACCACCAACTGGATGGTCGTGCCGGCGCGGCGTGTGATCCCCGGGCTTGCCGGCCTCGACCTTGCCACCCTGCTTCTTGCCTGGGTGGTCCAGGCGCTCGGGCTGTGGCTGCAGGCGGCCATTCTGGGCGCCGAGCCCGGCTTCGGCATGATCGCCGCCGTGGCGCTGGTCGACCTGGTGCGCTACAGCCTGTATATCCTGGTGTTCGCGGTGATCGTGCAGGCGGTGCTCTCGTGGGTCAATCCCTATACGCCGCTCGCGCCCGCGTTCGATGCCATCACGCGGCCGTTCCTGCGGCCGCTGCGCCGCTACGTGCCGCCGGTCGGCAACGTGGATCTCACGCCGCTCATTCTTCTCGTGATCCTGTACGTGGCGCTGATCGTGGTGAACAACATGCGGGTCGCCGCGGCGACGGTGTGATCCTCGAGCTTCACGTGCAGCCGGGCGCCGCGCGCACCGAGTTCGCGGGCAAGCACGGCGAGCGGCTGAAGGTCAGGCTTCGGGCGCGCGCAGTGGACGGAGCGGCGAACGAAGCGCTGATCGAGTTCCTCGCCGATCATTTCGGCGTGCCCCGGCGCAACGTGACCATCGTGTCCGGCACGAGATCGAGAGCGAAGCGCGTGTCGATCGAAGGAATCGAGCGATGGACGATGCCGAGAAGCTGAGCTCCCTCAAGACGCTGACGCACCTGGTGTATGCGCTGCAGGCCGCCGGTTTCGTCACCGCGGGCCTCGGTTGGCTTGCCGCAATCATCCTGAATTACGCCAAGCGGGACGATGCGGCAGCGACCTGGCTCGAGAGCCATTTCCGCTGGCAGATCCGCACGTTCTGGTTCGGGCTGCTGTGGGGTGTGATCGGCGTCGCGGCGGCATACTTCGGCTTTCTTGCCGGCGGCCTGCTCGTCTACCTTTCCGGCGGCGGCGAGGCCGCGGGCTGGGCGGCGGTGGGCGGGCTCTTGCTTTTCGGCCTTGTCGGGATGGCGATCGGAATAGCCGACGCGGTGTGGATCATCTACCGCATCGTCAAGGGCTGGCTCAGCCTCGCCGAGGGCAAGCCCCTGTCCGCGGTCAGCGTCGGAACCTGATCTCCTCGGGATAAGGGAAGACATCCTCCTGCAGCCCGGCGCGCACGCGCTCCTGCTTGTGCGCCCAGAACTGCGGATCGAGCAGGTCGCGGTGCACGGCGTAGAACATCTCTCGCGCGCGCGGGTCGCTCACCAGGAAGCGATCGAACTGCTCGGGGAACACGTCGTTCGGGCCGACCGGCCAGTAGGGCTCGGCCGCCATCTCGTCGTCGTAGCTCGCGGGCGGGGGAATGCGGCGGAAGGTCACCTCGGTGATCGGCTGGATCTCGTCGTAATCGTAGAACACGACGCGCTCGTGCCGCGTGACCCCGAAGTTCTTGAGCAGCATGTCGCCCGGGAAAATCCCGGCGCCGGCGAGCTCCTTGATCGCGGCGCCGTATTCGCACAGCACCTCGCGCAGCCGCGCCTCGTTGGCGTCGCGCTTGAGCTCCTCGACATGGATATTGAGCGGCCGCATGCGGCGCTCGATGTAGACATGGCCGAGGACCAGGCTCGCGCCGTCGATTTCCACCGTGGAGGCGCATTCGCGGCGCAGCTCGCCCAGCAATTCGGAACTGAAGCGCTCCAGCGGAAGCGCGACCAGCGAATACTCCAGCGTATCGGCCATGCGCCCGACGCGGTCGTGCAGCTTCACCATCAGGTACTTGTCCATCACGGTCTGGCGGTCGATGTCCTTGGGCGGCGAGAAGCGGTCGCGGATCACCTTGAACACGTAGGGGAACGAGGGCAGCGTGAACACCAGCATCACCAGGCCCTTGATGCCGGGGGCGACGACGAAGCGGTCGCTCGAGTGCTTGAGGTGGTAGTGCAGGTCGCGGTAGAAGAGCGTCTTGCCCTGCTTGGCGAGCCCGACCGCCATGTACATCTCGGCGCGGGGCTTGCGCGGCATCAGCCCGCGCAGGAACGAGACGCAGGCCGCGGGCACCTCCATGTCGACGAGGAAGTAGGCGCGCGCGAACGAGAACAGCACGAGCAGCCGGCTTTCGCCGAGGAGCAGCGCGTCCAGGTAGAGCTCGCCGCGCTCGTTCTGCAGGATCGGCACCGCGAACGGAGTCTCGCGCTGCGCGTTGATGATCCGGCCGACGATATAGGCGCCCTTGTTGCGGAAGAAGAGCGACGCCAGCACCTGGATCTGCAGGTCGGGCCGTGCGCGCGTCGGCCGCGGGAACTGGTCGCGCAGCGCGCCGACCACGTTGCGAAGATCCCGGCGCAAGTCCTCCCACGGGTTGGCGAGCTCGAAGCTCCGGGCGATCTCGTTCAGCGTCGAGCGCAAGCCCCGCTTCAGCGGATAGAAGCAGCGGTAGGTCGGCGCTTCGCCTTCGAGGTGCTCGGTGGCCACCGCCGGGCGCCAGAAGATGAACTCGTTGTTGTAGTAGCGCCGGTGCAGCACCGCGCACGCGACCGAGTTGTAGAAAGTCTCGGCGCACTCGGGCTGCTTGTGGTCGTGGATCAGCCCGATGAAGGCGAGCTTGATCGCCGGCCACAGCGACTCGTCGACCTCGGCCTCGGGGTAGCGGTCGATGAGCGCGCGCACCGCTTCCTCGACCCGCCGGTCGTACATCTGGATGCGCTCGCGCGCGAGCGCCTGCATCTCGGCCCAGGCCGCGCGCTCGAACAGCCGCCGGGCCTCGATCGCCGCCTCGCGGAACAGGCGGTAGTGCCGGTCGAAGCCTTCCAGGATCGTCCGGGCGATCCTCGTGGCGTAGTCTACGCCGCGGCGAGCTTCGGCTTTTTCTGCGAGTCGAAGAATTGCTCGTCCTCGGTCGAGCCGTGCAGCGCGGTGGTCGAGGCCTTGCCCGCGGTCACGACCTGCGTGATCTCGTCGAAGTAGCCCGTGCCGACCTCGCGCTGGTGCTTCACGGCGGTGAAGCCCTTCTCGGCCGCGGCGAACTCCTTCTGCTGCAGCTCGACGAATGCGGTCATGCCGGTCCTCGCGTAGCCGTGCGCGAGCTCGAACATCGCGTAGTTGAGCGAGTGGAATCCGGCGAGCGTGATGAACTGGAACTTGTAGCCCATGGCGCCGAGCTCGCGCTGGAACTTGGCGATGGTGGCGTCATCGAGGTTGCGCTTCCAGTTGAAAGACGGCGAGCAGTTGTAGGCGAGCATCTTCTCAGGGAAGCGCTTTCGAATGCCTTCGGCGAACTTCTTCGCGAAAGCGAGATCCGGCGTGCCCGTCTCGCACCACACCATGTCGGCGTATTCGGCGTACGCCAGCCCCCGCGAAAGCGCCTGGTCGAAGCCCTTGCGCGTCTTGTAGAAGCCTTCCGAGGTGCGCTCGCCGGTGATGAACGGCTTGTCGTTCTCGTCGATGTCGCTCGTGACGATGTCGGCGGCCTCGGCGTCGGTGCGGGCGAGCAGCAGCGTCGGCACACCGAGGATGTCGGCCGCGAGACGCGCGGCGATCAGCTTCTGCACCGCCTCCTGCGTGGGCACGAGCACCTTGCCGCCCATGTGGCCGCATTTCTTGACCGAGGCGAGCTGGTCCTCGTAGTGCACGCCCGCGGCGCCGGCCTCGATCATCGACTTCATGAGCTCGAAGGCGTTCAGCACGCCGCCGAAGCCCGATTCCGCGTCGGCGACGATCGGCGCGAGCCAGTCGGTCTCTCCTTTGCCCTCCATCGTCTGGATCTGGTCGGCGCGCAGCAGCGCGTTGTTGATGCGCCTGACGACCGTGGGCACCGAGGAGACGGCGTAGAGCGACTGGTCGGGATACATGTGCAGTGAATCGTTCGCGTCCGCCGCCACCTGCCAGCCCGAGAGATAGATCGCCGGCACGCCGGCGCGCACCTGCTGCACCGCCTGGTTCCCGGTGAGCGCACCGAGCGAGTTCACATACGGCCGCTCGTTCACGAGCTTCCAGAGCTTCTCAGCGCCGCGCCTTGCCAGCGTGTGCTCGATTTGCACGCTGCCGCGCAGTCGCACGACGTCCTGCGCGCCGTAGCCGCGCTTGACGTCCTTCCAGCGCGGGTTCTCGGCCCAGTCCTTTGTTATGGCTTCGATCATCGGTGCGCTTCCTCGGCAGGTGGTTGGCAATCCCGCCACGCTACCCCTGCTGGATGGCGCGTAGCAACACGCCATATGGCCTAATTCTATGTTACAAAAACAAAGATTTACATAGGCTTAGGCTAAGGCCGTTTCATGATCCGGCATGGGTTTTCAGATTTTGCTGCAACGCGCCAGCTGCACCTTAGCGCTGGACGAGGGTGCGGTAGCGCTGGATGCTCATGAGGATGCCGGCGCCGATGAAGAGGGTGAGAAGCGCCGTGCCGCCGTAGGAGAGAAAAGGCAGCGGCACGCCGACCACCGGCAGGATGCCGGACACCATGCCCATGTTGACGAAGGCGTAGGTCAGGAACATGAGGCTGACCGCGCCGGCCAGCAGGCGGGCGAAAACCGTCGCCGCATTTGCCGCAATCACCAGGCCGCGGCCGATGAGCAAGGCGTAAAGCACGAGCAGCACCACGTTGCCGACCAGCCCGAACTCTTCGGAGTAGACGGCGAAGATGAAATCCGTGTGCCGCTCGGGGATGAATTCGAGGTGCGCCTGGGTGCCGTTCAGCCAGCCTTTGCCCGAGACGCCGCCGGAGCCGACCGCGATCGTCGACTGGATGATGTGGTAGCCCGCGCCCAGCGGGTCCTGCGTCGGGTCGAGCAGGGTCAGCACGCGCCGTCGCTGGTAGTCGTGCAGGAAGCCCCACAGCAGCGGCAGCGCGGCCGCGCCGGCGCCGGCGAGGGCGCCCATCAGCTTC
>DATIGR010000277.1:0-2756 GCA_035454645.1 Burkholderiales bacterium | reverse complement strand
GAGGAGCGGCCGGCGAGCGCGCCCTCATTCCTGATGAAGGAGGAGCAGCTGCGCGAGGACCAGCGCCGCGAGGCCCTTGCACGCAAGGACGAGCCGCACGCCGAGGACACTGTGCCGCCGCCCCCGCCGCCGGCGCCGCGCGCAGAGGAATCGGCGCTGCGCGCCGAGGCGGGACCCGCTCCGCTCATGGAGCAGCCGAAAGTGGACGCGAAGGAGCTGCTCGAGAGCGACGGCCTGGTGATGATCGAGACCGACCGCTCGAAAGCCCCGCCTGCGGCGCCGTTCGAGGAGACGCCGCACCTCGGCCGCCCGCGGCGCGAGCGCCCGAAGCCGCAGCCGCAGGAAGAGGAGCTGCAGCAGGTCGAGACTAGAAAGTAGTCCCGGCCAAATCGTCGAGGAGCAGGCGGCAGCGCTCTTCGACCAGATCGAGCACGCGCTCGAAGCCGGCGGCGCCGCCGTAGTACGGATCGGGAACCTCGGCGTCGGCCGCGAACAGCCGGATCTTCGCGTGGTGCTGCGCCGGCGCCATGCCCCGCAGCGCCGACAGGTGGCCGCGGTCCATCGCGAGGATGAGGTCGAACTCCTCGAAGTCGCGCATCCGCACCTGCCGCGCGCGTTGCGCGCTCAGGTCGTAGCCGCGCGAGCGGGCGTGGCGCTGCGCCCGCTCGTCGGGCGGGTCGCCGACGTGCCAGTCGCCCAGCCCTGCCGACTCGATGCGCAGCTCGATGCCCGCCCGAAAGCACAGGCTCTTCAGGACCCCTTCGGCGGTCGGCGAGCGGCAGATGTTGCCGGTGCACACGAATAGGATCGAGCGCGTTTCTTTCATATCATCGTCATTATGACTTCCTGGGCCGAGGTCCTCGCCGGCCGCGCGCCGGGCGACGCCGCCGTCGTCCTCAAGGGCTGGGTGCGCACGCGGCGCGACTCGAAAGCCGGCTTCTCCTTTATCCACCTCTCGGACGGCTCCTCGTTCCACCCCGTGCAGGTGGTCGCGCCCAAAGAACTGCCGAACTACGAAGCCGAGGTGCTGCGCCTCACTTCCGGCTGCGCGATCGAGGCGACCGGCAAGATCGTGCCCTCGCCCGCCAAGGGCCAGCCCTTCGAGATGCAGGCCTCTGCGATCCGCGTCGTCGGCTGGGTCGACGACCCGGACTCCTACCCGATCCAGCCCAAGCCGCACACCTTCGAGTTCCTGCGCGAAGTCGCGCATCTCAGGCCGCGGACCAACGTCATCGCCGCCGTGACGCGCGTGCGCCACACGCTCGCCCAGGCGATCCACCGCTTCTTCCACGAGCGCGGATTCCTCTGGGTGAACACCCCGATCATCACCGCGGCGGATGCCGAAGGCGCCGGCGCGCTGTTCCGCGTGTCTGCGCTGGATCTGGCCAATTTGCCCAGAACCGATTCCGGTGGCGTGGATTTCTCGAGAGACTTCTTCGGCCGCGAGACCTTCCTCACCGTCTCCGGCCAGCTCAACGTCGAGGCCTACTGCCTCGCGCTCTCGAAGGTGTACACCTTCGGCCCGACCTTCCGCGCCGAGAACTCGAACACCAGCCGCCACCTCGCCGAGTTCTGGATGATCGAGCCCGAGATCGCCTTCGCGAGCCTCTCGGACAACGCCGACCTCGCCGAAGCGCTCTTGAAGTTCATTTTTTCCGCCTTGCTGAGAGAAAGGCCCGAGGACATGGCTTTCTTCGACGAGCGGGTCGAAAAAGGCATCGTGGCGAAGCTGCAGGGCATCGTCGACTCGCAGTTCGTGCGCCTCGACTACGGCGAGGCGATCTCGATCCTCGAGCGCGCGCGCGAGAAGTTCGAGTTCCCGGTCAAGTGGGGCGCGGACCTGCAATCCGAGCACGAGCGCTTTCTCACCGAAAAGCATGCGAAGAAGCCGGTGATCGTGATGAACTACCCCAAGGGGATCAAGGCGTTCTACATGCGGGTGAACGACGACGGCAGGACCGTCGCCGCGATGGACGTGCTCGCGCCGGGGATCGGCGAGATCATCGGCGGCAGCCAGCGCGAGGAGCGCCTGGCGCTTCTCGACTCTCGTATGGATGAACTCGGTATAAAGAGAGATTCCTACGACTGGTATCGCGATCTTCGCCGCTACGGCACCGTGCCGCACGCCGGCTTCGGCCTGGGCTTCGAGCGCACGGTGGCCTATGCCACCGGCCTTGCCAACGTGCGCGACGCGATTCCCTTCCCGCGGACGCCCGGGAACGCGAGGTACTGATGCGCATCCGCGTGGCCACGTCCGGTGACGCCGCGACGCTCATCGATTTCAACGCGGCGATGGCGCGCGAGACCGAGAATAAGGAACTCCTGCCCGAGGTGATCGGCGCGGGCGTGCGCTCGCTCCTGGGCAACCCCGCTTCAGGGTTCTACGTCGTCGCCGAAGAGGACGGCCGGCTCGTCGGCTCGCTCATGGTCACGAGGGAGTGGAGCGACTGGAGGAACGGCGACTTCTGGTGGATCCAGAGCGTCTACGTGCGGCCCGAGGCGCGCCGCCGGGGCGTGTACCGCAACCTGTATCGCCACGTGCAGGAGCTTGCCGCGTCCGACCCGGGCGTGTGCGGCTTTCGCCTTTACGTGGACCGCGAGAACGCCGCGGCGCAGGGCACTTACGGCGCTCTCGGAATGAAAGCGACGCGCTACCTCGTGTTCGAGGAGCTCAAGCCCGGAATCCGGTTCTACCGCTAGGAATTCGGGGTCAGGGCCACAATTCGTTTTTACGTACGTGAAAACTGAATTGTGGC
>DATIGR010000276.1:0-4764 GCA_035454645.1 Burkholderiales bacterium | reverse complement strand
ATCAGGCTCATTGCCGACGGCATTCCGGCCACCATGCCCGACGGCCAGGGCCAGGCCTCGACCTTCGCGCTCGGCTCGGCCGAGCGCATCGAGGTGCTGCGCGGCCCGTTTTCCGCGCTCTACGGCAATGCCGCGGGCGGGGTCATCGCCGTCGATACGGCCGACGGCCCGACGGCGCCGACGCTAGCCGCGGGCCTGTACGCCGGCTCGTTCGACACCTGGAAGGCCTCGGTCGGGTTCGGCGGGCAGTTCGGCCGGCTCAACGCCATCGGCGATGTGTCGCGCTTCGATACCGAGGGCTACCGCGAGCACAGCGCGGCGACGCGCGACCAGCTCAACGCGAAGTTGAAAGTGGGAAATCTGACCCTGGTCGCGAACTCGCTGCGCCAGCCCGATTCCCAGGATCCCGGAGGCCTCGACCGCGCGGCGCTCGAAGCCGACCCGGAGCAGGCGGGGCCGAACGCGATCCCCTTCAACACCCGCAAGACGGTGAACCAGGACCAGGCGGGCCTGCGGCTGCAACAGCCTCTGGGGGGCGCGAGCTCGCTCGAAGCCGTGGTCTATGCGGGCCAGCGCGAGGTGCTCCAGTTCCTCGGCTTCCGCGGGGATTTCGGGCTCTCCTCGGGCGGCGTGGTGGACCTCGACCGCAATTACGGCGGCGGCGCGCTGCGCTTCTTCACCGGCGAGACCTTCAGGATCGCGGCGGGCGTGGAATACGAGCGCATGGACGAGCGCCGCAAGGGCTTCGTCAACGACTTCGGCGTGACCGGCGCGCTGCGGCGCGACGAGGACGACGTGGTCGAGAGCACCGACTTCTTCGCCCAGGCGGAGTGGCGCTTCGCCGAGCGCTGGAGCGCGCACGCCGGGGTGCGGACGAGCCGCGTCGAGTTCCGCTCCACCGACTACTTCATCGCCGGCGCCAACCCCGACGACAGCGGAGCGCGCACCTATTCGGAGACCACGCCGCTCGCGGGGCTGCTCTACCGGCACTCGAAGACGCTCAGCCTCTACGGCAGCGTCGGCCGCGGCTTCGAGACGCCGACGTTCGCCGAGCTCGCGCACCGCAACCCGCCGGCGACCGGGCTCAACTTCGCGCTCGAGGCGGCGCGCAGCAAGCACGCGGAGCTCGGCGCCAAGGCGCTTTTTCCCCGGCGCGCGCGCGTCAACGCCGCGCTGTTCGCGATCGACACCGAGGACGAGATCGTCGTCGACGTGAACGCGGGCGGCCGCACGACGTTCAAGAACGCGGCCGGCACCGAGCGGCGCGGCTTCGAGCTCGGCATGGAAACGGTGATGCCCGGCCCGTGGGGCGCGCAGCTCGCCTACACCTACCTGGATGCGACGTTCAAGGAGGGCTTCACCAGCACGGCGATGGGGAGCCCGGTGACCGTGCCGCCGGGCAACATGCTGCCCGGCGTGCCGCAGAGCCAGGCGTATGCGCAGCTGAGCTACCGGCAGCCGCGGTTCTACACCTACCTCGAAGCGCTGTACCGCTCCCGCGTGCCGGTCGACGACGTCAATTCGGAGTTCGCCGACGCCTATGCCGTGTTCAACCTGGTCGCGGGCCTCGTGCAGCAGGGCACCGGCTGGCGCATCACCGAGTACGTACGGCTGGATAACCTGGCCGACCGCGACTACGTCGGCTCGGTGATCGTCAACGAGGCGAACCGGCGCTTCTACGAGCCGGCGCCCGGGCGTAATATCACCGCTGGCATCCAGGCCAGCGTTCAGTTCTAATTCGGTTCCCAGAGGAGGCAACCATCACCATGAAAACGATCATCGCACTGGCGGTCGCGGCCGCTTTCGCGCTCCCCGCGCTCGCGCAAGACAAGCCGAAGCCGCCGCCGGCGTGGAAGCAGGGCATGCCTGCGAAGATGAAGGATTCCAAGCTCGCGCCTCATGCGGGCAGGATGACCGAAACGCCGGCGAGTGAAATCCCCGTCGGCAAGCTCAAGGTCCCGGCCGGGTTCAAGGTCGAGATCTGGTCGACCGGCCATCCCGGCGGCCGCGCCATGGCGCTCAGCGACGACGGCAAGAAGGTGTACCTCGGCACGCGCACCATCGGCCGCGTCTACGAAGTGACCGACGAGGGCAGCCAGCGCAGCGTGCGCGTGGTGGTGGACAAGCTCACGCAGCCCGCGGGCGTCGCCTTCAAGGACGGCGCGCTCTACGTGTTCGCGATCGACAAGGTGCTCAAGTACGACGGCATCGCGTCCAACCCGAACGCGCAGCCGCAGGACCTCACCGCGAAGTTCGACCTGCCGCCCGAGCAGCACCACAACTGGAAATACGTCGCCTTCGGGCCCGACGGCAAGCTCTACGTGCCCTTCGGCTCGCCGTGCAACATCTGCGAGCCACCGACCAAGGAATACGGCCAGATCCGCCGCTACAACCCCGACGGCTCGGGCAAGGAAGTGCTCGCCACCGGCGTGCGCAACTCGGTGGGCTTCGACTGGCATCCGAAGACCAAGCAGCTCTGGTTCACCGACCACGGCCGCGACTGGGCGGGCGACAAGGGCTTCGAGGACGAGCTGAACAAGATCACCAAGACGGGCGCCTTCTACGGCTTCCCGTACTGCCACAACTACGGCACGCCGGACCCGGACGTGAAGAAGAAGGACCCGTGCAAGGGCGTCACCAAGCCGGTGGCGCTGCTCGGGCCGCACGCCGCGGGCATGGGCATCAAGTTCTATACCGGCAAGATGTTCCCGCCCGAGTACCGGAACACTGCCTTCATCGCGCGCAAGGGCTCGTGGAACCGCGACAAGCCGATGGGCTTCGACGTGGTGAACGTGCGCGAAGGCGAGGGCGGCAAGGTGACGATCCGGCGCTTCATGACCGGGTTCCAGGAAGGTACCGCGGGCTACAAGTTCTGGGGCCGCCCGGCGTACATCGCGCAGATGCCCGACGGCGCGCTGCTCGTGTCCGACGAGCAGCTCGGCGCGATCTATCGCGTCAGCTACCAGAAGCCGGCGGCGGCGAAGAAGAAGATGTAGCAGTGCTGCTGCTCCGCAAGGGGCGGTGGGCGCTCGCGCTCACCGCCTTTTTTTCTTCCATCGTTCTTTCCCAGGACAGGCTGCAGCTGTGCGCGGCCTGCCATGGGGAAGGCGGCAACTCCACCAACCCCCAGGTCCCGTCGATCGCCGGGCAGCCGAAGCTGTTCCTCGAGAACCAGCTCATCCTGTTCCGCGAGGAGATCCGCAAGTCCGAGCAGATGCTCCCGGTCGTCAAGGGGCTCAAGGACCCCGAGATCATCAAGCTCGCCGAGCACTTCTCCAGGCTTCCGGCGAAGGGGATGGAAAGCGGACCGCCTGACAAACGACTCTTGCAGAGGGGCTCTCAAAGAGCGCAGGAGCTGCGCTGCGGGATCTGCCACCTGTCGGACTTCAGCGGCCAGAACCAGATCCCGCGCCTCGCGGGGCAGCGCGAGGCGTACCTCGAGGCCGAGATGCGCGCCTACCGCGACGGCAAGCGCACCGGCGGCGACACCATCATGGCCGCCACGCTGTACGGAGTGAGCGACGCCGACATCAAGGCGCTCGCTCACTACCTTTCGCGGCGGTAAGACGCCTGCCGCTGCAGGGCCTGCTCGAGCCCCTCGAGCGACCCCTTGTTGTTCGGGAAGCGCTTCAGATCCTCGCGGAAGGCCTGCGCCGCCTCCGCGGGACGCGCGGCCGCGAGCAGTGCGCGACCGAGCTCCTGGCGCACCGGCACGCTCCACTCCGGCGGCTCGCCGTAGACCATCTCGTCCTCGAGATGCGCGCCCTGGCGCAGGTGGGCGATCGCAGCGCCGTGGTCGCCTTTCGCCTGCGCGACGTGGCCGGCGAGCACCTCGGCGGCGATCGCGAGGACCTGTCCCGAGGTGTTGAACTCGAGCCTCTGCGAGGCGAGCGCCTTGTCGTCGCGGGCCGCGCGTACGCGCGCGAGGTCGGCTTCGGCCTGCGCCGGCGCGCCCTGCGCGGCGTGCGCCCGGCCGCGCGCGTAGTGCCACAGGGCGCGCGCGTGCGGCAGATCGGCCGCCGGCGGCTCGGCGCGCAGGATGTCCTGCCAGCGCCCGAAGCGCACCTTCATCTGCAGGTGGCGGGTGAGGTGGTGCTGGGTGAAGGTCATGCCGGGCGCGCGGAGCATCTCCGGCGACGCGAGCGTCGCCATTCTCTCGGCGGCCGAGATCGCCTGCGCGTCGCGGCCGATCATGCTCGCGGCGAAGGCTAGAAAGTCGTAGTTGTGGGGGTAGTAACCGGCGGTGTAGACGCTCATCGCCGGCTTCTGGTCCTGGATGTAGGTCTCGTCGGCGCGGATCGCACGCTCGTTGGCCTTGATCGCATCGGCGTAGCGCCCGATCCTGATGTAGATGTGGCCCGGCATGTGCACGATGTGGCCGGCGCCCGGCATCAGGTCGGCCAGCCGCTCGGCGGCGGCGACCGCGCGCTCGGGCTGCACCGCCTCCACGGCGTGGATGTAGAAGTGGTTGGCTCCGGGGTGGTCCGGGTTCGCGGACATGACGCGCTCGAGCTGCGCGAGGATTTCCGGCGTGTTCTCGCGCGCCTTGCCCTCGCGCGTCCAGTAGCTCCACGGGGTGAGATCCATCAGCGCCTCGGCGTAGAGCGCGCGCGCCTCCATGTCCTGTGGATGGCGCTGCACCACGCCGCGCATGGCCGCGGCGTATTTCAGGTCGAGCGCGACCCGATCCTCGGGCGGAACCTCGGCGTAGCGCGCGGCCAGGGCGCGGATCAGCGCCTGCTCCCGGGCGGTCGCCTTGGGCGC
>DATIGR010000275.1:0-3286 GCA_035454645.1 Burkholderiales bacterium | reverse complement strand
CGAGAGCTTCGTGCTGGTGGAGTCGATCATGGTGGTGTGCCTGGTCGTGCTGGGCGGTATGGGCAACATCTGGGGCGTGATCCTCGGTGCGCTGCTGCTCTCGTTCGTTCCGGAGATCCTGCGCTGGACGGTGACCCCGGTGCAGGAGGCGCTGTTCGGCCGCATGCTGATCGAGCCGGAGGTGATCCGGATGCTGCTGTTCGGCCTGGCGCTCGTGCTGGTGATGCTGTTCCGTCCCGCCGGATTGCTGCCCTCGGCGGTGCGCAAGCGCGAGCTCGAGGAGCACGCGGCGTGAGCCTCCTTGCCGTGCAGGGTGCGACCAAGCGCTTCGGCGGGGTGCAGGCGCTGAACGACGTCTCCTTCGCCATCGACGCGGGGCAGATCTACGGCCTGATCGGGCCGAACGGCGCCGGCAAGACCACGCTGTTCAACGTGCTGACCGGCATCTACCCCGCCGACGCCGGCTCGTTCACCTTCGCCGGGCGAAGCCTTGCCGGAATGAAGCCGAACCACGTGGCGGCGGCGGGGATCGCGCGCACATTCCAGAACATTCGCCTGTTCGCCGATCTCTCGGCGCTGGAGAACGTGATGATCGGCAGGCATCTGCGCGGCCGCGCGGGCGTGATCGGCGCGGTGCTGCGCACGCGCAGCACCCGGATCGAGGAAAGATCGATCGAGCGACGCTCGCTCGAGCTTCTCGACTACGTCGGCATCCGCGCGCGCGCCAACGACCGCGCCGGCGCGCTTCCCTACGGCGACCAGCGCCGGCTCGAGATCGCGCGCGCGCTCGCCACCGAGCCGAAGCTGCTCGCGCTCGACGAGCCGGCCGCCGGGATGAACCCGGCGGAGCGCATCGCGCTCGGCAGGCTGATCCGCCGCATCCGCGACGACGCAGTCACGGTGCTGCTCATCGAGCACGACGTGCGCCTGGTGATGAACGTCTGTGACCGCGTCATGGTGCTCGACTACGGCGAGAAGATCGCCGAGGGCACACCGGCCGAGGTGCAGAAGGATCCGAAGGTCATCGAAGCGTACCTGGGCGCGCCCCGTGCTGCTTGAAGTCAAGGGGCTGGAGGTGCACTACGGCGGCATTCGCGCCGTCAAAGGCATCGACCTGGAGGTCGACGAAGGCGAGCTCGTCTGCCTGATCGGCGCCAACGGCGCCGGCAAGACGACCACCCTCAAGGCGATTTGCAGGCTGGTTCATTCCCAGGCGAGGACCCTGTCTTACGCCGGGAAGGATATTTCGCGCGCCGCCCTGCACGAGCTGCCGCGCCAGGGGCTCGTCATGGTGCCCGAGGGGCGCGGCGTCTTTCCGCGCCTGACCGTGGAGGAGAACCTCGCCATGGGCGCCTACGCGCGCGGCGGCGCGGATCCCGAGAAGCAGTACGCCACGTTTCCGCGGCTGCGGGAGCGGCGCCTCCAGGTGGCCGGCACGCTTTCCGGCGGCGAGCAGCAGATGCTCGCGATCGCGCGCGCGCTGATGGGCGATCCCAAGCTGCTGCTCCTCGACGAGCCCTCGATGGGGCTCGCGCCGATGATGGTGGCGCGCATCTTCGAAGTCGTCGCCGAGATCGCCGCGCGCGGCGTGACGATCCTGCTGGTCGAGCAGAACGCGCGCCTCGCGCTCGAGCTCGCGCACCGCGGCTATGTGATGGAATCGGGCGCGATCGCGCTGTCGGGCAAGTCGACCGATCTGCTGAGCGACAGCCGGGTGAAGGAGGCCTACCTGGGAGAGGGGGCCGGCTAGCGAAGCTCGTCCGAAGCGAGATCGGCCTGGGTGGTGAAGCTGTCGGCGTAGAACTCGTCCTCGGGCAGCGCGCAGAGCGCGGTGAAGTCGCGCTTCGCCGAGTCGACCATGACCGGCACGCCGCACGCGTACACCTGGCAAGCCGAAAGGTCGGGCAGGTCCTCCATCACCGCGCGGTGCACGAACCCCGTGCGGCCGGTCCACGCGTCCTCGGGGCGCGCCTCGGAGATCACCGGAACGTAGCGCAAGCTCGGGTGCTCGCGCGTCCACGCCCGGGGCAGGGAATCAAGATACAGGTCCTTGGGGCGGCGGCAGCCCCAGTAGAGCGTCATCGGCCGCGTCACGCCGCGGTGGAACGCGCTCTCGATGATCGACTTGATCGGCGCGAAGCCGGTGCCGCTCGCGACGAACACGACGGGCTTCGCGCTGTCGTCGCGCAGGAAGAAGCTGCCGAGCGGGCCCTCGAGGCGCAGGATGTCGCGCTCCTTCATCTTCGTGAATACGTGCTCGGTGAAGCCGCCGCCGGCGACGTGGCGGATGTGCAGCTCGATCAGCTCGTCGGCGTGCGGCGCGTTCGCCATCGAGAAGCTGCGCCGCTCGCCGCCCTTCAGCAGGAAGTCGATGTACTGGCCGGCGAGGAACTGCAGGCGCTCGTTCGCCGGGAGCTTGAGGCGCACGATCATCACGTCGTCGGCGACTTTTTCGAGCTGCTGCACGCGGCAGGGCAGCAGCCGCACCGCGATGTCCTTCGCCGCGCCGATGGTGCGGCATTCGATGACGAGATCGCCGAGCGGCTTCGCCTGGCAGAAGAGCGCCTTGCCGTGCGAGCGCTCCGCCTCGGTGAGCACGCGCGCATGGTAGTGGCCGTAGTCGACCGACCCCGCGAGGAGCTTGCCCTTGCACGAGCCGCAGGCGCCGTTCTTGCATCCGTAGGGCAGCATCACGCCCTGGCGCAGCGCCGCGGCGAGCACCGACTCGCCTTCCTGCACCTCGAAGCCCTGACCGCTCGGCTGAACCGTGACTTTGTGCATCGCTAGAATAGGCGCATGGAGTCTACCAAGCTCTTGGTCCTCACCAACCTGCCCGATCGCGCGGCGGCGGAGAAGCTCGCCGACCTGCTGATCGCCGAGCGGCTCGCCGCGTGCGTCAACATCCTTGCGCCCTGCCGCTCGGTGTACCGCTGGAAGGGCGCGGTGCAGCACGACGAAGAGCACCCGATGCTCATCAAGACCACGCAGGCACGCTACGCGGCGCTCGAGCAGGCGCTGCGCGCCGGGCATCCGTACGAACTTCCCGAGATCATCGCGGTCCCAATCGAGCGCGGCCTGCCCGACTATCTGGCCTGGGTGGCCGCGGAAACCTCGTCCCCGTCGTGATCCGATTCCTGCTGCTGCTGTTCGCCCTGGCCGCACCGCTCGCGCACGGCGCCCTTGAGGGCGAGCTGCTCGAGCCGGAGAAGGCGTTCCGCTTCTCGGCGCGCGCACTGGGTCCCGATGCGCTCGAAGTGACGTTCGCCATCGCCGAGGGCTATTACAT
>DATIGR010000274.1:0-7554 GCA_035454645.1 Burkholderiales bacterium | reverse complement strand
CGCGAGCAGCAGCCGCGTGAAGAACGGCGCGAGCGCGCCGAACGCCATCGCGAGCAGGCTGAAGAAAAGGGCGCCGGTGTATTGCCGCGATTTTTCCCCGGTGCCGGACAGGACCGCGTTGACCGGGCCCGTGAGGCAGGTCGATACCGCGCCCAAGAATCCCGTCACGGTCGAGCCGATGCCGCACGCAGTGGTGATGGCGTTCACCGGCGCCGGGTGGCCGTGGGTAGCGAGGATCGCCACGCCCTGCGCGTTCTGCACCGCGAGCACGGTGATGGCGAGGGGCACGACCAGCTCGACCATCGCCGCCCACGAGAACTTCGGCACGTAGAAATTGGGCGACGCGAACGCGAACAGCGCGCCGGGCGGCGGCTGGAACGCACCGACCAGCCAGACGGCGAGGGCCCCGGCGACCAGCGCCGCGATCAACGGCGGAACGCGCTTGACGAAATGAAAAGCGAAGAAAGCGGCGCTCATCGGCAAAGCGATCCAGAGCGCGCTTCGGAACGCCAGCACCAGGTCGATGCCGAAGCGCAGGAATACGCCCGCGACCATCGCCATCACGATCGGCATCGGCACCGCGTCCATCGCGCGGCGCACCCAGCCCGACAGGCCGAGCAGCGCCATGAGCACTCCGGTGGCGAGGAACGCGCCGATCACCTCCGGAAACGAAAGGTGGCCGAGCGCCGGCCCGACCAGCACCGAGCCCGGAATGCTCCACAGGAAGACGAGCGGCTGGCGATAGACGAGCGCGAACGCGATCGAGATCACGCTGTTCAGGCAGAACGCCGCGAAGATCCAGGAGGCGATGTCGGATTCGGACAGCCCGCCGCGCGCGCCGATCGACAGAATGATCGCCACCGGGCCGCTCGCCGCGAACAGGAACGCGACGAACGCCGCCGCCGCGTACGGCACGCCCGAATCGGCGAGGATGCGGCGCAGCCCGGGCGGCTGCGAGGCGGGTTTCTCCGGCGGCATCCGTCAGGCGCCGATGCCCAGCTCCTTGCACACGCGCGCGACCAGCACCTTCAGGGCGGCCAGTTCGCTCTCGAGCCGCGCGACGTTCGCCTTGAGGGCCGCGACTTCGCCGAGCGAAACGTCGGCCTCGAGCTTCTTTTCGGTCTCGGGCTTCTGTTCTTCTACGCCGGGCGCGCCGCTCAGCAGGTGGGCCCAGCGGTTCTCGCGCGCCCCGGGCTGGCGCGGCAGCTGGACGACGAGCGCCCCGGCGGGCCGGGCGGCAAGCTCGTCGAGGAAGCCCTGGACCGCCGAGAGGTCGGCGAAGCTGTGCAGGCGCTCGCAGTTGATGCGCAGCTCGCCGGGGGTCTGCGGGCCGCGCAGCATGAGGCTCGCGAGCAGCGCCGCCGATTGCGACGGCAGCTGGAGCACGCGCTCGATATTGTGCGCGTAGCGCGCCACCCTGCCGCCGCTCGTCTCGATCACCAGGTTGGCGGCCTTCAGGCTGTCGAGGCTCGCCTGCACCTGCACCTCGGTCGCCTCCATCACCGGCGAGCGGCTGCTCTTCTGGTTGCAGCCGGAGACGAGCGCGTTGAGCGTGAGCGGATAGCTGTCGGGCACGGTATGCTGCTTCTCGAACAGCGTGCCGAGAACGCGGGTCTCGAGAGGCGAGAGTGTTCGGGTCATCGGGATGCCCCGCTGTTTTACCACGAACGACTGCGGAACAAGCGCCGCTGCGCTACGATTCGGCGCTCCGCCATGAGCTACCTCGTCGGCATCGACATCGGCGGCACGTTCACCGACTGCGCGATCGTCGATCGCGCCGGAAAGCTGCTGACCACCAAGGTGCCTTCGACGCCGGCGGATTTCTCGCGCGGCATGCTGGACGCGCTCGGCGCGGGAGCGCAGGCGCTCGGCATCGGGCTCGAGCGCTTCTGCCGCGACATCGCGTTCCTTTCGCACGGCACCACCGTCGGCACGAACACCATCATCCAGAAGCGCGGCGCCCGGGTGGGGCTCATCACCACCCGCGGCCACGAGGACGCGATCCACATCATGCGCGGCTCGCGCGGCTACGGCGGGCGCGACATCCGCAAGGTGGTGCACTTTCCCGAGACCTCGAAGCCGCAGCCGATCGTTCCGAAGCGCCTGATCCGCGGCGTGTCCGAGCGCGTGGATTGCCTCGGCGAGATCGTGGTTGACCTGAATGAGAAGGAAGCCGAAAACGCGATCCGCGAGCTGCTCGCCGAAGGGGTCGAGGCGATCGCGATCTGCTTCCTCTGGTCGTTTCGCAATCCGGATCACGAATTGCAGGTGAAGAAGATGGTGCAACGTCTTGCTCCTTCATTGTTCGTGACCTGTTCCTGCGACATAGCACCCAAGTGGGGCGAGTACGAGCGCGTCACCGCCACGGCGCTCAATGCGTATCTCGGCCCGGTGATGTCGGGCTATCTTCACAGGCTGAATTCCTCCCTGAAGAGCCTGGGCTACGGCCACGGGCTGCAGATCACCCAGTGCGGCGGCGGCACGGTACCGGTGGAGCGCGCGGGCGAGGCGCCGCTGCTCACCCTCGATTCGGGCCCGGTGTCGGGCGTCACCGCGTCCATGTTCCTCGGCGCGGCGATGGGCGAGAGAAACGTCATCACCACCGACATGGGCGGCACCTCGTTCGATGTCTCGATCATCTACGGCGGCAAGCCGGCATTCTCCTTCGTGGCCAATACCGACCAGTACGACTACTTCCTGCCGAAGGTGGACCTGCAGGCAATCGGCGCGGGCGGCGGCAGCCTGGTGAGGGTGCGGCCCGACACGCGCACCATGACCGTCGGGCCCGACAGCGCCGGCGCGTTCCCGGGCCCGGTGTGCTACGGGCGCGGCGGCAAGGTGCCGACGGTGACCGACGCCGAGCTGGTTCTCGGCTACCTGGACCCGGACAACTTCGCCGGCGGCCGGATGACTCTGGACAAGAAAGCAGCCGAGGAAGCGATTGCGGACCTCGCCAGGCTACTGGACATGAAGACGCTCGAATGCGCCGCGGGCATCTGCCGCATCGTCGAGCTGCAGATGGCGGACGTGATCCGCAAGGTCACGGTCGAGAAAGGCTACGACCCGCGCGAGTTCGTGCTGTTCGCCTTCGGCGGCGCCGGGCCGGCGCACGCCGGCGTGTTCGCGCGCGAGCTGGGGGTGCGCAAGATCGTCGTTCCGCAAAGAAAGGCCGCATCCACCTGGTGCGCCTTCGGCGCCGCCGCGGCCGACGTGCTGCATCTCTTCGAGCACAGCGAGATCCTGCCGACCCCGGTGCCGGCGAAGCGCATCAACGACGCGCTCGAGGGCCTGGAGAGGCAGGCGAAAGCCCTGATGGCGAAGGAAGGCATCGCGCAGAAGCGGCAGCGCTTCGAGTTCTCGCTCGACGTGCGCCACCGCGGCCAGATCAACGAAGTCGAGCTGCCGCTGCCCTGGGAGCGCCTGCCGCAGAACTACGAGCCCCGTCTGCGCGCCCTGTTCACCCGCAGATACGAAAAGCTCTACGGCCGCGGCTCCGCGCTCCCCGGCGCGCAGCTCGAGATCGTCGTCGCCCGCCTGCGCGCGCGTGCGCTTACGCCGCGGCCCAGACTGGTAAGAAATGCGACAAACTCAGAAATCATACCGGCAGCCGCGAAGCGCCCCGCGCGCTCGATCTACTGGCCCGACCTCGGCAGGCTCCGCGGCACCCCGGTGTTCGACGGCGAGAAGCTCGCGGCCGGCAACCGCATCGCGGGCCCGGCGATCGTCGAGACGGCGGATACCACGGTCGTGGTGCATCCGGGCCGCACGCTGCGCCTCGACGCGCTCGGCAACTTCGAGATCACCTTCCGATGAACGCGCCCCTCAAGAAGCTGAGCGAGCTCGCCGGCGTGGTGTTCGACGGCCGGCGCACCGGCTACGTGCCGCCGAAGGTCCTGCGCATCTCGAAGAAATTGCGGCTGCACCGGAAAGCGCGCAAGGACATCGACCCGGTGACCTTCGAGGTGGTGCGCCACGCGCTGTGGAACGTGAACGAGGAGCACGGCGCGACGATCCAGCGGCTGTCGGGCTCGCCGGTGGCGATGTACGCGCTCGACCTGAATCCGTCGATCCTCACCGAGGACGCCGAGTTCGTCTATTTCGGCCCCTACATGCAGTACATGTCCGGCGTCACCGACACGCAGGTGAAGTGGACGCTCGAGAACCGCTCGGACAACCCGGGGATCGCCGACGGCGACATGTTCCTCGCCAACGACCCGTGGGTCGGCGCCGCGCACCAGATGGACGTGATGCTGCTCTGCCCGGTGTTCTGGAAGGGGGAGCTGTTCTGCTGGGTGACCAACTGCCTGCACCAGTACGACATCGGCGGCATCACGCCGGGGAGCTTCTGCCCGTCGGCGCGCGATGCCTTCGACGAAGGCATCCTGATTCCGCCGGTGAAGATCGTCGAACGGAACGAGATTCGCCGCGACATCGAAGAAATCTACCTGAGGAGCTCGAGAAAACCCTCCGCCGTGGCGCTCGACTTCCGCGCCCAGCTCGCCGGCAACATGACGGCGCGCGACCGGATCGTCTCCCTGGTGAAGAAGTACGGGCCCGAGGCCGTCAAGGGCGTGATGCGCAAGATCCTGGACGACGGCGAGAAGGCGTTCCTGAAGAAGCTCGCCAGGCTTCCCGACGGCGTGTGGCGCGACCGCACCTACGTCGAGTGCTGCCGGCCCGGGGACCGAAGCGTGCACAGGGTCGCTTTGACTCTAAGAAAATTCAAGAACAAATTGGTCTTCGAGAATGAAGGCACGGACCCGCAGGCGGGAGGGATCAACGCCACCTATTCCGGCTGGCGCGGCGCGATCATGGTGGCGCTGAACGAGCTCATGTGCTGGGAGCAGTACTACGCGGTCGGCGGCGCGCTGCGCCACGTGGAGTTCAACCCGACCCCCGGCACGCTCAACTGCGCCGACTTCCCCGCCTCGGTGTCCACCGCGCCGGTGCAATGCATGGAGATCTCGCTCTACCCGGCGTACAACGTGCTCTCCAAGATGATCTACCCCGACCCGGAGCTGCGCCGCGACGCGATGTGCATCGGCGGCACCAGCCAGTGGCCGGCGACGATCTTCCGCGGCATCGACCAGTGGGGCGAGCGCTACGGCTACATCCTGGTCGACCCGATCGGCGGCGCGATCGGCGCGTTCTCGCACGCCGATGGAATCTCGACCGGCGGCCAGGCGCGCACCCCGATCTGCAAGCTGCCGAACGTCGAGCACACCGAGCAGAGCTTCCCGGTGCTGTTCCTGTACCGCAAGGAAATCACCGACTCCGGCGGCGCCGGCAAATGGCGCGGCGGGCTTTCCGCCGAGTCGTGCTTCATCCCGCACGGCACGGACGGGATCACGCACGACACGCTGTCCTCGGGCAATGCGATCCCGACCTCGACCGGGATGATGGGCGGCTACCCGGGCGCAGTGAACCGTTACCGGTTCCTGAAGGGCAGCAACGTGCTGGAAAGGATGAAGACGTCGGCGCTGGTGAACGACATTTCGGAGCTCGAGGGCAAAGAGGAAACCCTCCAGCTCCGGCAGCAGGACTTCACGCAGAACCCGTCCGATGTCTACGCCGTGCTCTGGTCCGCGGCGGGCGGCTTCGGCGACCCGCTCGAGCGCGACCCGGCGAAGGTCGAGGCCGACGTCGCGAACGGCGACGTATCCGAGAAGGCCGCGCTCGAGATCTACGGCGTGGCGCCCGGCGACGCCCAGGCGACCGCGCGCCGGCGCGCGCAGCTTCGCAGCCAGAGGATTCACCGCAGCGACCGGGCGGCCGATCCGCTGAAAAGCAAGATGCGCTTCCTCGCCACCGAGAACCTGGCGGTGCACGACAACGGGCACTTCGGCTGCGCCAAGTGCGGCACGGATCTCGGTTCGATCCGCGAGAACTACAAGAGCGCCTGCGTGCGCAACGACCTGCCGATCGAGGCCTCGAACCCGGTCGTGGGCGATCCGCGGCGCTTCATCGACCCGCTGCCGCAGTTCCGCCAGTTCTGCTGCCCGGGCTGCGGGCTCGCGATCGAGAACGAGATCGCGGTCGCCGACGACCCGGTGCTGCGCGACGTGGAGATCGTCTCCAAGTGACGGCAGCGGTGGCCGACTTCTCCACGGTCGGGTACGACGAGGCGATGCGCCGGGCGCGCGAGTGCGTGCCGGTGCTGCGCGAGCGGGCGCAGAAATGCGAGGACGCGCGGGTGCTGCTGCCCGAGAACGAGAAGCTGCTGCACGACACCGGGCTGTTCCGCTTCCACCAGCCGAAGCGCTTCGGCGGCATGGAGCTGCCGTTCGTCGCCGTGGTGGACATCGTGTCGGAGCTGGCGCGCGGCTGTCCCTCGACCGCCTGGAACGTGGGCAACCTCGGCTGCCACCACTGGATCCTCGGCTACTACGAGCCCGAGACGCAGCACGAGGTGTGGGACAAGAACCCCGATGTCCTCATCGCCTCGTCGATCGCGCTCGCGGCCGGGCGCGGAAGAAAGGCAGATGGCGGTTTCGTCGTTTCCGGGAGATGGCCGTTCTCCTCCGGCGTCGACAACTCCGACTGGAACATGCTCGCGGTCACGATCTACGAAGACGAAAAGGCAGTCGACTGGCGGCTGTGCATGGTGCCGAAGAGCGACTACCAGGTGATCGACACCTGGTACGCCATGGGGATGATCGGCACCGGCTCGAAGGATATCGAGGTAAAGGAGGTCTTCGTGCCCGAGCGCCGCGCGCTCGCCCTCGCCCGCTGCCGCGGAGGACTGGAGCACCCGGGCGCGAAGCTCAACCCCGGGCCGCTGTTCCGCGTCCCGATCGTCGCCTCGGCCGGGCATCCGCTCTCGGCCACGGCGCTTGGAACGGCGGAGGGCGCGTTCGAGCATGTGAGAAACGTGTTCTCGAAGCGCGTGGGGACGTACACCGGCGCCAAGGTCTCCGACTTCCAGGCGGTGCAGGTGAAGCTCGCGCGGTCGCGGAGTCTGATCGACTCGGCGCGGCAGCTGATGCGCTCATCCGCCCTGCTCTTTCAGGAGAACTATTCTCTCGATCTGGAAACCAAGCTGCGCCTGCGCGCCCAGAACGCCCTTGCCGTGGCGCAGGCGCGCGAGGCGGTCGAAACGCTCTGGTCGTTCTACGGCGCGAACGCGATCTACACGCGCGACCCGCTGCAGCGCTACCTTCGCGACGTGCAAGCGGCGAGCCAGCACTTCTCCTTCAACTTCGACATCGCCGGCTCGGCGTACGGCACCGTCGCCCTGGGGGGAAAGTATGCGAATCCGACTATGTAGGATCGTCGTGCTGTTTCTCCTCGCCGGAGCGGCTTCGGCTCAGGACTACCCCAACCGCACCGTGCGCGTCGTGGTGCCGTTCCCGCCCGGGGGCGCGCCGGATCTCGTCGGCCGCACGCTCGCCAACCGCCTGAGCGAGCGCCTCGGACAGAGCTTCGTGGTCGAGAACCGCACCGGCGCCGGCGGCAACATCGCCGCCGAGGCGGTGGCCAAGGCCGCGCCCGACGGCTACACGCTGCTCGCCACCTCCGACGGCCCGCTGGTGATCAACCCGGCGGTCTACAAGG
>DATIGR010000273.1:0-11085 GCA_035454645.1 Burkholderiales bacterium | reverse complement strand
CCTGGCCGGTGTTCTTGTCGACGATCTTCATCTTGGTGGTGATCGGCGCGATCTCGTCCTTGAACTTGCCCTCGGCACGCGCGCTTGCGGCGCGGTTCTGGCTCTGCACGCCGAACACGTCCTGCTTCTCGCGCGGGATCTCGTAGCGCCTCGCCACGTACTCGGCGGTCTGCAGCATCGGCCAGTAGACCTCGGGCTTGTGGCGGTGCAGCCACTCGTCCTGGAAGTGATGCTTGTTCATCTCGTTCTGCACCAGCGAGATCGACTCGATGCCGCCGGCGACGAAGACTTCGCCTTCGCCGGCGAGGATCCGCTGGCTGGCGAGCGCGATGGTCTGCAGGCCCGAGGAGCAGAAGCGGTTCACGGTCATGCCCGGCACGCTGATCGGCAGGCCGGCGCGGACCGCGATCTGGCGCGCGATGTTCCAGCCGGTCGCGCCTTCCGGGTTGGCGCAGCCGATGATCACGTCCTCGACTTCGCCGGGGTCGACTTTGGCGCGCTCGAGCGCGGCGTGCACCACATGGCCGCCCATCTTGGCGCCGTGGGTGAGGTTGAGGGCGCCGCGCCAGCTCTTGCAGAGCGGCGTGCGCGCGGTGGAAACGATGACGGCGTCTGTCATGTCGGGCTCCTCGGTTTCAAGAGGGTTTTCTTCAGGAAGGCCTTGACGTCCTCGAGCGCCTGCGCCTTGGCGCGGGCGTCGGCGGCGAGGGTAGCGCCGGTCTTCATGCAGTCGCGGCGCATGACCTCCCGCGCCTCGCGCGGCGTCTCGAGCGGCTCGCCGGTCCTGGCGTACGTGGTGCTGCCGTCGTCCTCGATGTACAGCACGCAGTCGCTCAGGTTCTGCGCGTGCGCGAAGAAGTACACGCGCTCGTTCGTCGTGTCGCCGTCGAAGCCGTGCCGCGCCTCGGGGTAGACGTCGAGCTCCGCGGCGCCGCCGGCGCGGCGGATGCGCTCCAGGTATTCGGCGCAGCGCTTCACGGGGCTGTAGTCGTCGCGGCCGCCCATCAGCACCTGGATCGGCGCGTCCGGCCGGGGGTTGCGGTATTGCGCCACGCAGCCGGGGTAGAGCGCGATCGCGGCCGCAAACGCCGGGCCGCCGCCGTGCTCGCGCTGGTCCGCGGCGCGCAGGGCGACCGACCCGCCGCGCGACATTCCCATGATGCCGACGCGCGCCGGGTCGATATAAGGCTGCGCCGCGAGGTAGCCGAGCGCCGCGTAGGCATCGCGCACGCCCTGCGCGGTGCTCGTCCGTGACGGGTTGCGGAAGCTTTCAATCACCAGGGTTGCCACACCGAGCTTCGCGAGCTCGCGCGCCCAGAACCCTTCGCGCGACTCGCTCACGCCGTCGAAGCCGTGCACCAGCACGATCGCCGGGCCTCGGCCCTTCGGCCGGGGCTTGAACAAGTGCGCGTGGATCGACTCGGCATCGGCCCGCAGGGTCACGGTCTCGCTGCCCTTGAGGCCCTGGGCGTTCGCCTGGAACGCCAGGAACGCCAAGATCCACAGGAATCTCAAGCGTTGAAGCGTTTGCCCTCCTGCGCGAGCTTCTCGAGCAGGGGCGCGACCTGCCACTCGCTGCCCTGGTAACCGGCCTGGAATTTCCGGATCGAGGACAGGACCTTGCCGAGCCCGACCTCGTCGGCGTAGAACATCGGCCCGCCGCGGTAGGGCGGGAAGCCGTAGCCGGTGAGGTACACCATGTCGATGTCGGAGGCGCGCAGCGCGATGCCTTCCTCCAGGATGCGCGCGCCCTCGTTGGCGAGCGCGAAGATGCAGCGCTCCACGATCTCTTGGTCGGAGATCGCTCTGGGTTTGACTGCGATCTCTTTGCGGTAGTCCTCCAGGAGTTTTTCCACTTCAGGATCGACGAGCGGCTTGCGGCTGCCCTTCTCGTAGCGGTACCAGCCGCGGCCCGCTTTCTGCCCGAACCAGCCCTGCTCGCAGATGCGGTCGGCGAACTTCGAGTACACCATGTCGGGCCGCTCCCGCGCGCGCCGCTTGCGGATCTCCCAGCCGATGTCGTTGCCCGCCATGTCGTACATCGTGAACGGGCCCATCGCCATGCCCCAGCTCTGCAGCGCGCCGTCCACCTGCGCCGGGGTCGCGCCCTCTTCCAGCAGGAACAGGCTCTGCTGCACGTACTTCTCGAGCATGCGGTTGCCGATGAAGCCGTCGCACACGCCGGACACTACGGGCAGCTTCTTCAGGTGCTTTCCGAGCTTCAGGGTGGTGGCGAGCACGTCCTTCGCGGTCTTCTTCGCGCGCACCACCTCGAGCAGCCGCATCACGTTCGCCGGCGAGAAGAAATGCGTGCCGATCACGTCCTGGGGGCGCGTGGTCGCGGCGGCGATCCTGTCGACGTCGAGGGTGGAGGTGTTGGTGGCGAGGATCGCGCCCGGCTGGACGATCGCGTCGAGCTTCCTGAGGAGCTCCTGCTTCACGTCCATGCGCTCGAACACCGCCTCGATCACGATGTCGGCGTCGGCGGCCTTGCCGAGGTTGATCGTGCCGTGGATGAGCGCCATGCGCTTGTCCATCTCGGACTGGGCCATGCGGCCCTTCGCCACCGTGGCGGCGTAGTTCGCCTTGATTTTCCCGAGGCCTTGGTCGAGGGCTTCCTGCGCCGTCTCCACCACGGTGACCGGAATTCCGGCATTGGCGAAGCACATCGCGATGCCGCCGCCCATGGTGCCCGCGCCGATCACCGCCGCTCTCTCGATCGGCCGCACCGGCGTGTCTTCCGGAACGTCCGGGATCTTGGTGGTCTGGCGCTCGGCGAAGAACATGTGGCGCAGCGCCTTCGACTCGGGGCTGCTGACGAGATGGCCGAAGCGCTCGCGCTCCACCTTGCGGCCCTCGTCGAAGGGCAGCGTCGCCGCGGCCTCGGCGCAGGCCACGATCTCGAGCGGCGCCGGGTAGCCGCGCGATTCCTTCGCCACCTGCTCGCGCACCCTGGCGAAGAACCCCTTGGCATCGCCGTCGAGCTTCGCTTTCATGTCCCGGACGCGCCGCACGGGTTTCTTTTCGGCAATCAGCTTTTTCGCGTACGAAATGGACTGCTCAAGCAAGTCCCCGGCCACGATCTCGTCCACCAGGCCGAGCTCCTTCGCCTTCTCGGCCGGGATCGTGGCCCCGGTGGTCATCATGCGCACCGCCTCGGCCATCGGGACGACGCGCGGCAGGCGCTGGGTGCCGCCCGAGCCGGGCAGGATGCCGAGCTTCACCTCGGGCAGCCCGAGCTGCGAGCGCGGCGCTGCCACGCGGTAGTGGCAGCCGAGCGCGAGCTCGAGGCCCCCGCCGAGCGCGAAGCCGCCGATCGCGGCGACGAGCGGCTTCGACATCGCGTCCTGCTGGTCGTTCACCTCGAAGAGGTCGGGCTTCTCGCGCGGTCTTCCGAACTCGCGGATGTCGGCGCCGCCGGAGAACGCCTTCGCCGAGCCGATGATCACCGCGCCCTTGACCGCCGGGTCGGCCTGCGCCTTCTTGAGGCTGGCCATCAGCGCCGCGCGCAGCGCGTTGCCCAGCCCGTTCACCGGCGGGTTGTTCATGGTGATGACCGCGATCCCGTCGCGGACCGCGTAGTGAGCGACGTCGCTCATGCGAGAGAGGCTCCTGGGGTTAAGCCGTGGGTCTCAGGCCCAGGCGCTCGAAGAGCAGCCGGTCCCTGAGCGCTTCCGGGTTTGGGGTGGTGAGGAGCTTGTCGCCGTAGAACACCGAGTTCGCGCCGGCGAGGAAGCACAGCGCCTGCAGCGCCTCGGGCATCGCTTCGCGCCCCGCGGACAGGCGCACCCGCGCCTTGGGCATGCACAGGCGCGCGACCGCGATGGTGCGGACGAATTCCAGCGGGTCAAGAGGATCGACCCCGTGAAGCGGCGTGCCTTTGACCTGAATCAACGAATTGATGGGGACGCTCTCCGGATGCGGGTCGAGGCTTGCGAGCTGCGCGATGAGCGCGGCGCGGTCGGCGCGCGATTCGCCCATGCCGACGATGCCGCCGCAGCACACGCGGATGCCGGCGGCGCGCACGCGCTCGAGCGTCTCGAGGCGGTCGCGGTAGGTGCGCGTGCTGATGATCTCGCCGTAGAACTGCGGCGAGGTGTCGAGGTTGTGGTTGTAGTAGTCGAGCCCGGCTTCGCGCAGCCGCTCGGCCTGGCCGGGCCTGAGCATGCCCAGCGTCACGCACGTTTCGAGGCCAAGAGACTTCACGCCTTCCACCATCGGCAGGATCTTTTCCAGATCGCGATCCTTGGGCCCGCGCCAGGCCGCGCCCATGCAGAAGCGGGTCGCGCCGCTCGCTTTTGCGGCCTTCGCCGAAGCGATCACGTCCTCCAGGGGCAGGATCTCCTCGTCCTGCACCCCGGTGGCGTAGCGGCGGGACTGCGGGCAGTAGGCGCAGTCCTCGGGGCAGCCGCCGGTCTTCACCGAAAGGAGCGTGGAGAGCTGGATTTCCGACGGATCGAAGTGGGCGCGGTGCACGCCCGCCGCGCGGTAGACGAGCTCGGTGAACGGCAGCCCGAACAGGCCAAGCACGTCCTTGACGTTCATGGCGCTAGGATAAACTACTTCGCGAGGAGGGAATCATGCACGGGCTGATGATGGATCAGCCGCTTCTCATCAGCGACCTGATCCGCCACGCCGAGCGCCACCACGGCTCGACCGAGATCGTCTCCAAGACCGTGGAGGGCGGCATCCACCGCTATACCTACCGCCAGGCGCACGCCCGCGCGCGCCGGCTCGCCAACGCGCTCAAGCGCCTCGGCGTCGGCATGCACGACCGGGTGGCGACGCTCGCCTGGAACGGCTTCCGCCACTTCGAGATCTACTACGCGGTCACGGGCTCGGGCGCGGTGATCCACACCATCAACCCGCGCCTGTTCCCCGACCAGATCGCCTACATCGCGAACCACGCCGAGGACAAGGTCCTGTTCTACGACTCGACCTTCGCGCCGCTGGTCGAGAAGCTCAGGCCCCAGCTGAAGACCGTGAAGCGCTTCGTCGCCATGACCGACGAATATGAACAGCTGTGCATGAACGAAAGCGACGAGTTCGACTGGCCGAGCTTCGACGAGCGGACCGCGGCGTGCCTTTGCTACACCTCGGGCACGACGGGAAACCCGAAGGGGGCGCTCTATGCGCACCGCTCGACCCTGATCCACGCCTACGCGGCGGCGCTGCCCGACACGCTCAACCTCTCGGCGCGCGAGGTGGTGCTGCCGGTCGTGCCGATGTTCCATGTCAACGCCTGGAGCCTGCCGTACTCCTGCACCATGTGCGGCACCAAGATGGTGTTCCCGGGGCCGCACCTCGACGGCAAGAGCCTGCACGAGCTGTTCGAGACCGAAGGCGTGACGATGAGCGCGGGCGTGCCCACGGTGTGGCTCGGGCTGCTCAATTACATGAAGGAGAAGAAGCTGCGCTTCTCCACGCTGAAGACCGTGGTGATCGGCGGCTCCGCCTGCCCGCCGGCGATGATCCGCGCCTTCCAGGACGACTACGGCGTGCAGGTGCTGCACGCCTGGGGCATGACCGAGATGAGCCCGCTCGGCACCGCGTGCACGTTCAAGGCGAGGCACGCGAAGCTTCCCAAGGCCGAGCGCGAAGCGGTGCAGTCCAAGCAGGGGCGCGCGATGTTCGGCGTGGATCTGCGCATCGTGGACGAGAACGGCCGCGAGCTGCCCTGGGACGGGAAAGCCTTCGGCGACCTGCAGGTGCGCGGCCCCTGGGTGATCAAGAGCTACTTCAAGGGCGAAGGCGGCGACCCGCTGCACGACGGCTGGTTTCCCACCGGCGACGTCTGCACCATCGATCCCGACGGCTACATCCAGATCACCGACCGCTCGAAGGACGTGATCAAGTCGGGCGGCGAGTGGATCAGCTCGATCGACCTCGAGAACATCGCGATCGCGCACCCGGCGATCGCGGAAGCGGCGGTGATCGGCGTGCGCCACCCGAAATGGGACGAGCGCCCGATCGTGGTCGCAGTCAAGAAGCCCGGCCAGGAGGTGTCGCGCGACGAGCTCCTCGGGTTCTACGAGGGCAAGATCGCCAAGTGGTGGATGCCCGACGACGTCGTGTTCGTGAACGAGCTGCCGCACACCGCGACCGGCAAGCTGTCGAAGCTCACGCTGCGCCAGCAGTTCAAGGATTACCGTCTTGATAAGAAGTGACCTGGGGAAGAAAGGCGGGGATCGCGTAGCGCGCATCTGGTTCGACCGCGCCGACAAGAAGAACGCGATCACGGTCGAGATGTACGCGCAGCTCGGCGCCGCGCTCGCCGCCGCGGACGCCGACCCGCAGGCGCGCGCGGTGCTGCTGCACGGCACCGCGGAGTGCTTCACCGCCGGCAACGACGTCGCCGATTTCCTCAACGCGCCGCGCGCGCCCGGATCTCCGCCCGCGGGCGCGCTGTTCGAGGCGCTGCCACGCATGAACAAGCCCGTGGTCGCGGCGGTCGGCGGCCCGGCGGTCGGCATCGGCACGACGCTGCTGCTTCACTGCGACCTCGTGTACGCGGCGCCCAACGCGCGCTTCCAGCTGCCGTTCGTGCCGCTCGGCATCGTGCCCGAGTTCGGCTCGACCCTGCTGCTGCCGCTCGTCGCCGGCTACCAGCGCGCGGCCAGGCTGCTGCTGCTCGGCCAGCCGTTCACCGCGCAGGAGGCTTACGAGGCCGGCATTGTCACGCAGGTCGTGGCGCAGGAGAAATTGCTCGAGCATGCTTTTCAGGTTGCCACCGCGCTCGCATCCTTGCCGCCCGAGTCGGTCCGCCTGACCAAGCGCCTGATGAAGGCGCGCTACGCCGAGGCGCTCGCGGCGGCGATCGACGAGGAGACGCGAATCTTCACCGAGCGGCTGGCGTCTCCCGAGGCGAAAGAGGCGCTGAGCGCGTTCCTGGAGAAGCGCAAGCCCGACTTTTCGCGGTTCTAGGAAATGACGGCAATCAGGAGCCTGTTCCTTGCCATTCTCGTGCTCCCCGGGCTCGCGCAGGCGGACATGTACCGCTGGGTCGACCGCGAGACCGGCGCGGTGAAGTTCTCGAATACGCCGCCGCCGTGGTACGGCGACCCGGAAAAGGAGCGCCGCAATCCTCCGGTGGAGGTGATCCGCTACCGCGGCCCGGTGGAGAAGCCCAAGCCCGCGCCCGAGCCGCAGGGCGCCGCCGCCGAGGCGCGCACCATCGCGACGCTCGAGGCGCGCTGGCTCGAGCTCGTCAGGTTCTTCGCCTCGCTGCCGCCGACCACCGACTTCGAGAGCGCGGGGCCGAACATCAAGCGCCAGCTCGACGCCTACCGGGCGCTCGCGGCGGAGCTCGACCGGCTCGACCCCGGCGGCACGGCGCGCCGGCGCTCGCAGGAGGCCGCGGTGATCGAGGCGGTGCGCCGCGACCTCGCGCCGCAGCCCTCGCCGCCGCGCGCGACCGAGTGATCTCGATCCCGCAGCTCGAGCACCGCGTCGGCGAGGAAGTGGCGGTCTCGCCCTGGGTCGAGATCTCCCAGGAGCGCATCGACACCTTCGCCAGGGCGATCGACGACCCGCAGTGGATCCACGTCGACCGCGAGCGCGCGCAGCGCTCGCCCTTCGGCGGCACCATCGCGCACGGCTTTCTCACGCTCTCGCTGCTCTCGCACCTCTCGGAGCGCACCTTCTCGTTCGCCGAGCGCAAGATGGGCGTGAACTACGGGCTGAACCGCGTGCGCTTCACCGCGCCGGTGCCGAGCGGCTCGCGGGTGCGCGCGCGCTTCACGCTGAAGGGCTTCGAGCGGCTCGCCGACGGCGGCATCCAGGTGACCTGGAACACCGTCGTCGAGCGCGAAGGCTCGGACAAGCCGGTGCTGATCGCGGAATGGCTCGGCCGCCACTACTATTGACAACAACCCAATCAGGGACAGACCACGTTTCTTTCTTGGACCGGCGGCAAGGACGGAGCGTGAAAAACGTGGTCTGTCCCTGATTTTCAGGGGTTCTAATGACACAGAGGTGGAAGCAGAGGCCCGCCGGGTCGAACTGGGGCGAATTCGGCCCCGACGACCAGCGCGGGCGCATGAACCTGGTGACGCGCGAGAAGGTGCTGCAGGGCATCGCGGAAGTGAAGGAGGGCATCACCTTCTGCCTCTCGCTGCCGCTCGACTATCCCGGCGGCAGCGTCCTCAATCCGCGGCGCTCGCCGCCGCGCCTGGCGTCGACCGTGCGCGACAGCGGCAAGAACAAGGGAGGCCAGAACTTCTGCTATCCGTTCTCGGAGGACGACGCCGATCTGACGGACGTGGTGTGCGACGACGTCGTGCTCCTCACGCTTCAGTACTCGTCGCAGTGGGATTCGCTCGCCCACGTCGGCAGCCGCTTCGACGCCGACGGGGACGGCAAGGCCGAGATCGTGTTCTACAACGGCTGGCGGGCGGGAGAGCACATCCGGCCGGCAAGGGAAAACCCGTCCGCCGAACCGTGGGCAAAGTTCGAGGGCACCGAGGCGCGCGCGCTCGGCATCCAGAACCTCGCGGAGCACGGCGCGCAAGGCCGCGGCGTGATGATCGACCTGCACGCGCACTTCAACCGCGAGCGCAAGGCTGTCGGCTACGACGATCTGATGCGGGTTCTGGAGAAAGACCGGGTGGCCGTGGAGCGCGGCGACATGGTGTGCCTCTACACCGGCTTCGCCGACGTGATCCTCGAGCTCAAGAAGAAGCCGGATGCGAAGCTGCTGCACGGCACCTGCAGCGGGCTCGACGGGCGCGACGACAAGCTGCTCGGCTGGATCACCGACTCGGGCCTCGCCTGCCTGATCGCCGACAACTATGCGGTCGAGCTCATTCCCGCCAGCCTCACCCGGCCCAAGCCGCACGCGGCAATGCCGCTGCACGAGCATTGCCTGTTCAAGAACGGCATCCACCTGGGCGAGATGTGGTACCTCAGCGAGCTCGCAAGCTGGCTGCGCAGCCACGGGCGCAGCCGCTTCCTGCTTACCGCGCCGCCGCTGCGCCTGCCGGGCGCGGTCGGCTCGCCCCCCGCGCCGGTCGCCACCGTATGAAAGTCGCGATCGTCACCGGCGGCTCCTCGGGCATCGGCGAAGCCGCCGTCCATGAATTGCGCAAGCGCGGCTGGCAGGTGGCCGCGATGGCGCGCCGCAACGTGGAGTTCGAAGGAGATGTTTCCGACGATGCCGACTGCAGGCGCGTGGCCAAAGCCGTGCTCGAGAAGTGGGGCCGGATCGACGCGCTGGTGAACGCCGCCGGGACCACGAAGTTCGTCGCGCACGCCGACCTCGAGGGCCTCTCGGCCGACGACATCCTCGGCATCTTCCGCGTCAACCTGGTCGGCCCGTTCCAGATGATCCGCGCGTGCGCCGCGGCGCTGAAGGCGAGCCGCGGCTGCGTGGTGAACATCTCCTCGGTGGCGTCGATCCTCGGCACCGGCTCGTCGATCGCCTACGCCGCCTCGAAGGCGGCGCTCGACACGATGAGCTTCTCGCTCGCGCGCGCGCTCGGTCCCGAGATCCGCGTGAACATCGTCGCGCCAGGGTACGTGCGCACGGGATGGCAGATCGCCGCGCACGGCGCCGAGGGCGCGGCCGAGCAGGAGCGGCGCTTCGCCGAGCGCGCGCCGCTCAAGGCCGCCGCCGAGCCGCAGGACGTGGCCGAGGCGATCGCCTGGCTGGTCGAAGGCGCGCGCCGCGTCACCGGCGAGATCCTCTACGTCGACGGCGGCATGCACATCGCCTCGCCGAGGTGAAGTACGACACCATCATCGTCGGCGCGGGCTCGGCCGGCTGCGTCCTGGCGAACAGGCTGTCCGAAAGGAATACTGTTCTGCTCCTCGAAGCCGGCCCGCGCGATTCCAATCTCTGGATCCACGTGCCGCTCGGCTACGGCAAGCTCTTCGCGCGCACCGACGTGAACTGGGCCTACGAGTCCGAGCCCGAGCCGGCGCTCGACGGGCGGCGCATCTTCACGCCGCGCGGCAAGGTGCTCGGGGGCTCCTCGTCGATCAACGGCCTGGTCTACATCCGCGGCCAGCCCGAGGACTTCGACGGCTGGGGAATTCGCGGCTGGGACTTCAAGTCGCTCGCGCCGTACTTTCGCAAGGCTGAAAACGAGCTCAAGGTCTCCGACCTCGAGCGCCACCAGCTGTGCGACGCCTTCATCGAAGCCGCCGCGGCGCTCGGCATCCCGCGCAACGCGGACTTCAACGGCGAGCGCCAGGAGGGCACGGGTTACTACCGCGCCACCACCTACCGCGGGCGCCGGCAAAGCACCGCCACAGCGTACCTGCGCCCCGCCGGGAAGCGCTCGAACCTGCGCGTCGAGGTGAACGCGCTCGTCACCAGGATTCTTTTCAAGGACAGAACTGCTCACGGGGTGGAATACCGACAGAACGGGCAGACGAAGAAGGCCGATGCGCGCGAAATCCTGCTGTGCGGCGGCGCGTTCAACTCGCCGCAGCTCCTCGAGCTCTCCGGCGTCGGCGCTCGCGCACTCCTCGAGCAGCACGGCATCCCCGTGGTGCACGACTCGCCCCAGGTCGGCGAAGCCCTCCAGGACCACTTCTACGTGCGCACGTTCTGGCGCTGCTCCAGGGACATCACGCTTAATGACGACATGTCGAGCGTTTTCCGGAAAATGAAAATCGGGGCGCAGTACCTGCTTTCTAGAAAGGGCCCACTCACTGTCGCCGCGGGCCACGCCGCGGCGTTCATCCGCACGCGGGGCGAGCTGAAGCGCCCCGATGCCCAGATCTACTTCATCAACTTCTCCAGCCTGAAGCGCGGCGGCCTGCTGCATCCGCACTCGGGATTCACCTCGGCGGTGTCGCAACTGCAGGTCGAGTCGCGCGGCTCGGTGCACATCCGCTCCGCCGATCCCGCGGCGCCGCCGTCGATCCGCTACAACTACCTCGCCACCGAGAACGACCGGCGCGTCATGGTCGAGGGGCTGAAGTTCATCCGCCGGCTCTGCGCCACGGCGCCGATGAAGGACTACGTCGCGGGCGAGTTCTCGCCCGGAGACCGCGTGCAAACCGACGCCGATTGGCTCGCGTACTGCCGGGAGATGGGCGAGACGGTTTTCCATCCCACGTCCACTTGCAGCATGGGGA
>DATIGR010000272.1:0-24408 GCA_035454645.1 Burkholderiales bacterium | reverse complement strand
CGCTCGAGCGCGGCGCGGTTGCGGCGCGCTTCGAGCCCAGGACGCCGCTGCGCTTCGCGGCGCGGCGCATCGCCTGGTCGCCCAAGGGCGCGCTCGAGGCCGACGCCAGCGTGCAGTTCCCGAGCGGTCCCGAGCTCGCGTTTAATCTGGCTTCGCGCGAGAAACTTCTCGAGCTGAAGCGCGTGGCGATCAAGGACGCGCGCAGCGACGCGGTGCTCTCGGCGAGGCTCGCCGGGCAGCGCATCGAGGCGGGGTTCTCCGGCACGCTTGCCGGCACGAGCATCGCGGCGATGCTGAAAAGCACCCCTTCGGACTCGGGCGTCGCCCAGGGCGATTTCCGCGTCACGGTGGACCGGGCGCAACCGCAGGAGAGCATCGGCCAGGGACGGCTGCAGATCGAAGCGCTCGACCTCGCCTGGCTCGCCGGCCGGAAGTTGCGGATCGAGAGCGTGAGCCTGAGCGCCGAAGGCGACGACTTGCGCGTCGTCCAGGGCCGCTTCGCGGTGGAAGACCAGCAGTTCGAGCTGCGCGGCGAGGGCCGGCGCACCGCGCAGGGGCCGGTGATCCAGGCGCGCCTCGAGTCGCCGGGCATCGACCTCGAGCGGCTGCGGCCGCCGCCGGACAAGGCGCCGAAAGCGGACAACAAACCCTCGGCGATCTGGCCGCTGCCGGTCACCGGCCGCGTCGAGGTGCGCAGCGGCTTCGTCCAGAGCAAGCGCCATCGCATCGAGCCGTTCGCCGGCGTACTGGCGCTCGAGCGTCAGCGCGCGCGCCTCGAGGTCAAGGAAGCGCGCACCTGCGGCGTGTCGTTCCCCCTTGAGCTCGAGGCAACCCCGGAAGACATGTCGCTCGCGGCGCGGCTCAGCATGCGCAATGAGCCGCTCCAGGCCGCGCTCAAGTGCCTGACCGGGGACCGGATCGCGCTCACCGGCAACATCGACCTGACCGCGGATCTGAAAACCTCCGGCCGGCAGCCGGATCTGGTACGCAACCTCACGGGCAGCCTACAGGCCGAGGCGCGCAACGGCAGAGTGAACAAGTTCGCCCTGATCGGCAACATCCTGGCGTTCCGCGGCCTCGCCTCGCTCGAGGACATGGAGAAGGGAGAGGGCTTCCCCTACCGCCGCATGACGGCGAAAGGACATTTCGCCGGCGGCCAGTTCATGCTCGAAGAGGGATTCTTCGACAGCAATGCCGCGCGCCTCGCCGCAAGCGGCAACATCGACTTGCTCGGTGCGAACTCTCACCTCAGCGTGCTGATCGCTCCCCTGACCACGGTCGAACGCTTCGTCGGGGCGATCCCGCTCATCGGCGACGTGTTCGGCGGCACCATGGTCGCGCTGCCGGTCGGGGTGAACGGCGACATCCGCAACCCGCTCATCGTGCCGCTCGGCCCGCGCGCGATCACCGACCAGCTCCTCGGCATCTTCGAGCGCACGCTCAAGCTGCCGGGCAAGCTCGTCGTGCCGGCCCCGAAGCAGTAGCTACTTGGTCTTCTTCGCCGGCGCCTGCGCCGCCATCTCGATCGCGAGCGCCTCGGTGTGGGTCACCGAGATGCGGTCGCCGGCGGAAAGCTGCTCGAGCGGCACGTCGGCCGCGACTTTCAGCGACACCGTGTTGCCCTTCGGCCCGCGCACCGCGACGTAGCGGTTGGTGTAATCCACCGCGTCGATGACGCCGGCGAGGTGCACGGTGCGTACTACCGTGCCGCCGGGCTTCCCGCCCTTGGGGTTGAGCTTGACCTCCTCGGCCGCAGCCGCGGCGGGCTTGCCGCCCTTTTGGATCGCGACCGCGACTGCCTCGACGTACTTCAGCTTGTACTGCTGTCCGGGCTTCACCTTGTCGAGGTTCTGCGCTTCCTTGGGCACGGTCAGCGTCGCGACGCCGCCCTTCGGGCCGCGGAACGTTACCTTGCGCGCTTTCGCGTCGACCTTGGTCACGGTCACTACCGCCTCGGTCTCGTCGACGACGACCGCGGCGTCCTTCATCTGGGCTTGCGCCGCGGGGACGAAAGCGAGACCGAACAGAGCTACGAGAATCGCTTGCTTCATCTGTTTCTCCCTCTAGAACTTGGTTCCGATGTCGAGGCGGTACTGCAGTGTGTCCGCCGAGCCGTACGAGCCGCCGAGGTCCACCCACTGATAGTTCACGAGGAACCGGAAGACCCCTTTGCCGGCGTCCAGGCGCAGGCCGGCGCCGGCGTTGTAGCTGAACTTGGTCGTGGAGTACGTCGGCACGTAGGCCCCGCAGTATTGGCCGTACCACGGGTAGTACCAGCAGTAGACCTCCGACAGGCCGGAGGGGATGTTGCTGTCGATGTAGGTCCAGCCCAGGCCGCCGGTCACGAACGGGGTGAAGTCCTTCTCGGAGAAATGGAACGTGCCGAAAAAGCGCACCGTGTAGGACTCGATCGTGCTCGTAATCTGGCTGGCGCCGATGATGTTTCCGGCGCCGGGCTGCACGGTAGCGCGGTAGTCCTGGTCGCTCCAGGCGAAATCGACCCCGAGCGCTAGGCGCCGGTCGAGGTTCTTGGCGAACCCGATGTTCAGGCCGACGCCGGTGTCGGTTTTCACGGTCGTGCCGCCCTCGAACGAGTAGTCTTTGCCGTCGGTGAATACCGGGCCGATGTACATCTCCCAGGCGCCGGCGCGGCTGGAGGGCTGCGCGGCGGCTTGCGCCGCGGCGAGCATTGCGGCGATCAGAACGAGCGTTCTCGCGATCATCGGTTTCTCCTTGCATCCGATTGTTCAGCAAGCGGCCCCGCCCGCGCCATAAGACCTTGGTGCTATATAGTTGAAAACCCTTCCAAGGAGGCCCGCCTGAGTGCCGCAAGGCTCGCGCTGAAGGCGTTTCGGATCGATACCGACATCGCCGTGCCGGCCTTGCTGGTCGCGGTCGGCTACTACCTCGCCGCACGGCTCGGCCTCGCGCTCACGCTCCAGCCGCACCCGATCTCGACGCTCTGGCCGCCGAACGCGCTGCTGATGGCCGCGCTGCTGCTCGTGCCGGCGCGCTCGTGGTGGGTGCTGCTCGCCGCCGCGCTGCCGGCGCACCTCGCGGCCGAGCTGCAGGGGGGCGTGCCGCTCGCCATGGTGCTCGGCTGGTACGTGAGCAACTGCAGCGAGGCGCTGATGGGTGCGGCGCTGGTGCGCGCGTTCGTGCCGGGGCGGCTGCGCCTCGACTCGTTCCGCAGCACGGGCGTGTTCCTCCTGTGCGGCGCGCTCGCCGCGCCGCTCGCCTCCTCGTTCCTCGACGCGGCGCTGGTAAAGCTCGTCGGCTTCGGCGAGGGCGCCTACTGGGACCTGGTGCGCATGCGCTTCTTCTCCAACGTGCTCGCCGAGCTCACGATCGTTCCGCTGCTCCTCACCTGGGCGGCGCTCGACTGGCGGCGCCTGCGCCGCCAGCCGCTCGCGCGCCGCGTGGAGGCGGCGGCCCTGTTCCTCGGGCTGCTGGGCGCGACCCTGGCGGTGTTCGACCTGCCGCTGTTCGGCGCCAGCATGGCGCCGGCGCTGTTCTATGTGCCGCTGCCGTTCCTGCTGTGGGCGGCGGTGCGCCTCGGGCCCGCCGGCACCGCGGCCTCGCTCGCCCTGATGGTGCTGGTGACGATCTGGGGCGCGGTGCACGGCCTCGGCCCCTTCGCCGGCGGCGCGCCGCAGGACATCGCGCGCGAAATGCAGCTCTTCCTCATCGCCGTCTCCGTGCCGCTGCTGCTGCTCGCCGTGGTGCTCGACGAACGCGCGCGCAGCGCGCGCGAGGCGCACGAGCAGCGCCTGCAGCTCGCGCACCTTTCGCGCGTCGCGCTGCTCGGCGAGATGACGGGAAGCCTCGCGCACGAGCTGAACCAGCCGCTCACCGCCATCCTGTCGAACGCCCAGGCGGCGCAGCAGCTCATCGCCAACAGGACGATCGAGCGCGCCGAGCTGCTCGACATCCTGCGCGACATCGTCGCCGCGGACCAGCGCGCCGTCGAGGTGATCCGGCGCCTGCGCGCGCTCTTCAAGCGCGGCGAGACGCAGACGCAGCGGCTGGACGCGAACGAGCTGGTGCGCGAGGTGCTGAGCCTCGCCCAGGGCGAGCTCGCCCGGCGCGGCATCGAGACCGTGGCCGAGCTCGCCCCGGCGCTTCCCGCGATCCAGGGCGACCGCATCCAGCTCCAGCAGGTGATGCTGAATCTCATCATGAACGCGGCCGAGGCCATGGCGGGCTGCGAGGACGCCGAGCGCAGGCTCACGGTGCGCACGCTGCGCGCGAGCGCGCAGGTGCAGGTGAACTTCGCCGACCGCGGCCCCGGCTTCGCCGCCGAGCTGCACGAGCGGCTGTTCGAGCCGTTCTACACCACCAAGCCGCAGGGGCTGGGGCTGGGACTGTCGATCTCGCGCTCGATCATCGCCGCGCACGGCGGGCGGCTGTGGGGTGTCGGCGCGCCGGGCCATGGCGCGACCTTTCACATCTCCCTGCCCGCGCAGTAGTACCTAGGTCCAGTTTCCCGGCCGCGCGCGGCCTGCTCCAATGGCGCTACCGTGCCGTTCATTGCCGTGGTCGACGACGAGGAGCCGGTCCGCAAGGCGCTCAAGCGGCTGCTGCGCGCCGCCGGCCTCGAGGCCGAGGGCTACGCGAGCGGCAAGGAGTTCCTCGCCGCGCGGCGCCGGCCCGACTGCGTGGTGCTCGACCTCCACATGCCGGTGATGAGCGGGCAGGCGCTGCTCAAACGGATCCGCGAGATGAGCGAGCGGCTCCCGGTGGTCGTAATCACCGGGCACGACACGCCCGAAACGCGCGACGAGTGCCTCGCCGCCGGCGCCGCGGCGTACCTGCGCAAGCCGCTCGACGAGCGGCTGCTGTTCAACGCGATCTCCGCCGCCCTGAGCAAGCCGGCCGGGCACGGCCGCCGGTAGAATCTGCAGCCTGCGGCTGCTGAAGCCGAGATCCCGTGCCCGCCAACATCAAGGTCATCCAGGCGACCGACTTCATCCGCGCCACGCCCGAGGGGCAGGTCTACGTCGAGAAAGCGGAAAAGCTGCTGAAGGACATCGCCGACGCCGGCGCCGGCCTGGAAGGGTTCCACGTGCTGGTGGACACGCGGCGCGTCACCGGCCGGCTGACGGCGGTCGAGCTGTGGCATCTCGCCGACAAGCTCGCGCATTACCGCCGCACCTTCGGCAACAAGACCGCTATCCTCTGCCCCGTGGAGCGCTTCGATCACAGCCGCTTCTTCGCGCTGTGCGCCGAGAACAAGGGGTTCAACGTCCAGGCGTTCACCGACTACGAGCATGCGATGGAGTGGCTGCTCGCCGGCGACGAAGCCGGACCTCGAATGGAGATCCATTGACATGCTGAGGCTTCTTGCCGTGCTGGCGTTGCTCGTTCCCGTGGCGGCGCCCGCGCAGACCCTGGACAAGATCCGCAAGAGCGGCGTGATCACGCTCGGCTACATCGACGGCGCGGCGCCCTTTTCCTTCACCGACGGCAACGGCGAGCCGCAGGGCTACTCGGTGGAGCTCTGCCGCGCGGTGGCCGAAGGCGTCGCCGCTCAGCTCAAGCGCACCGGCATGAAGACACGCTGGGTAAAGCTCACGATCCAGAACCGCATCGACGCGGTGCGCAAGAAGCAGGTCGACCTCGAGTGCAGCACCACGACCTGGACGCTGTCGCGCCAGCAGCTCGTCGACTTCAGCCTGGTCACGTTCCTGGACGGCGGCGGCCTCCTCGTCGGCGCGCAGTCGGACGCCAACCGGCTGCAGGATCTCGGCGGCAAGCGCATCGCCGTGATCCGCGGCACCACCACGGAGAAGGCGCTGCGCGCCGCGCTCGGGCGCTACGACGTCAAGGCCGAGGTCGTCACGGTGGAGAAGCGCGACGAGGGGCTCGCGCTCTTGCGCGAGGCGCAGGTCGAGGCGTTCGCCGCCGACCGCACCACGCTCATCGGCGTGGTGGTGATGAGCCGCAGCGGGCCGGGCAACTTCCGCCTGCTCGACGAGGACTTCTCGATCGAGCAGTACGCGCTGATGCTGCCGCGCGGCGACCACGACTGGCGCCTGGCGGTCAACCGCCAGCTCGCCCGCGTCTACCGCAGCGGCCAGATCCAGGATATCTACGCCCGCTGGCTCGGGCCGCTCGGCCCGCCGAGCATGCTGCTGTCGGCCACCTACTTCATCCAGACCATCTCGGAATAGCGGTGCGCCTGGCCGCCGCTCTGCTTGGGTTCGTCGCGCTCGGCGCGTGGGCCCAGACCTGCCTCGTGTGCGGCGAAGTGCGCTCGATCCGCGAGGTTCAGGACCGGGCATCCGAGGCGGAAACGCGCACCACCCCGGGAAGCCCCTCGGACCTCGACACCGGCCCGGTCGTCGGCACCGTGGCGCAGTTCCGCTTCGACCGCGGCCGCGCCGAGGGCTGGACCTTCGGCGCCGCCGGCACGCCCGAGATGCAGGCCCGCCTCGGCCAGACGAGCTACGAGGTCACTGTAGCGATGGACGCGGGCGAGAACCGCACCGTGCGCATCCGCGAAGCGCATCGATTCCATATCGGGCAACGGGTCGCCTTGCGCGGCGGCGAGCTCGAACCAATGTAGCAGGGCGAACGACAGGGAGAACACCACATGGCCGAGCAACGCCGCCTGATCATCCATTTCAACGACGGCACGAAGAAGCTGCTCGAATTTCCGCAGCAGGTCGCCGATACGGACGCCACCCTCGCCGCGCGCCTCAAGGAAGCGCTCGAAGCGCGCCACCTCGTGATCGAGGCCGACGGCGCGCTCGTCGTGATCCCGTTCGAGAACATCCGCTACCTGCAGGCCTACCCGGCGCCGAAGAAGCTGCCGAGCTACGCCATCAAGGGCGCGAGTTTTAAGGACTGAACATGCGCAAGCGCGATTTTCTTCGGGTCGCTGGCCTGGGCGCGCTGGCTCTGGGGCTGGGAACAAGAGAACAAGCCTTCGGCCAAAGCGCGAAACCATCTGTCAAGGGCCCGTACAACTTCCTCTTCATTCTCACCGACCAGGAGCGGTTTTTCCGCCCGGGCGAGCTGCCGGAAGGCTACCGCCTGCCGGCGCACGAGCGGCTCGCCAAGCGCGGCACGACGTTCGTCAATCACCGCATCAATTCCTGCGTGTGCACCTCCTCGCGCTCGGTGCTGTACACCGGCCAGCACATTCAGCACACGCGCATGTTCGACAACACCAACTTCCCGTGGATCGGCAGCATGTCCACCGAGATCCGTACCGTGGGCGACCTGCTGCGCGACGCGGGCTACTACACCGCCTACAAGGGCAAGTGGCACCTCACCAAGGACTTCGAGACCGTCAACAAGCTCGCCGCCCCGACGAAGATCTTCACGAAGGAAATGGAGGATTACGGCTTCTCCGACTACTTCGGCATCGGCGACATCATCGCCCACACCCAGGGCGGATACCTGCACGATGGAGTCATCGCCGCCATGGGCGGGAGCTGGATGCGCGGCAAAGGGCGCGAGCTCGCCGCGCAAGGAAAACCGTGGTTCCTCGCCGTCAACCTGGTGAACCCGCACGACGTGATGTTCTACGACACCGACGCGCCCGGCACACCGGTCCAGTCGAAGCGCGGCCTGACGCACGTGGCGCGCGATCCCGTCGATCCGCTGTATGCGAAGAAGTGGAGCTTCAAGCTCCCGGCGAGCCACGCGCAGGCGCTCGACGCGGCCGGCCGGCCGGCGGCGCACCGCGATTTCCTGCGCTCGCACGACGCGCTGGTCGGCGAAATACCGAACGAGGAACCGCGCTGGCGCCGCCGGCACAATTACTACCTGAACTGCCTGCGCGACGTCGATCGAAACATCGCCGCGCTCCTCGCCGAGCTCGATGCCTCGGGTCTCGCGAGCCGCACGATCGTGATCCTCACCGCCGACCACGGCGACATGGACGGCGCCCACCGGCTGCATGCGAAGGGCGCGGTCGCGTACCGCGAGCAGAACCATGTGCCGCTGATCGTCGCGCACCCGGCTTACCCGGGCGGCAGGCGCTGCCGCGCGGTCACTTCCCACCTCGACATCGCGCCGACCCTCGTCGGGCTGAGCGGCGCCGCGCCGGTCAAAGGGCTGCCGGGGAAGGATTTCTCGGGCCTGCTCGCGGACCCGGAAAAAGCCGGGCTCGCTGCCGTGCGCGACGGCGCGCTCTTCAACTACAACATGTTCGCCTACCTCGACGGCGACTTCCTCCACAAGGCGGTCGCGCACATGCAGAAGGGAGGCAATCCCAAAGAGCTCAAAGCCGCCGGCATCGTCCCGGACATCATGAAGCGCGGCGCGGTGCGCTCGGTCTACGACGGGCGCTACGTGTTCGCTCGCTATTTCTCGCCCAAGCAGCACAACCGGCCGGCGACGCTGGAAGAGCTTTTCCGCTTCAACGACGTCGAGCTCTACGACGTGCACGCCGACCCGCACGAGATGAAAAACCTCGCCGCGAATCGGGAGCTCGCGGCCGCGATGAACGAAAAGCTCAATCGCCTGATCGACGCCGAAGTGGGCGAGGACCGCGGCCAGATGCTTCCCGGCGGCGTCGACGCCGGCTGGGAGGTCAACCGGGAGACGATGGCGCCCTGAGTTCGGGTGGTGTAGCTTCGCTAACAGGGGAGACCAACGCATGGCCGAGGAAGTCGCCGCGGGTTACCTGACGGGCCGGATCGACGCGCTGCGCGAGCACATGGCGGCGCTCGCCGCCGCGGTGCCGGCGCTGCCGGCGGAGTTCGCAAGGGTCGGCGAGCAGCTCGCGCGCGACTGGCAGGCGCGCTCGCCTTTTTACGTCATCAGCCTGATCGTCGGCTTTCTCGCCCTCGGTCTTGCGGTCGAGGCCGCCTGGCGCCGCTGGCTCGCCCTGCCCGGCGTAGCGGATGCAAGCGTGCGCGAGCGCGCGCGCTCGATCGGGCTGCGCTTCGGGCGCGACGCGGGAGCGGTCGCTGCGTTCGCGGTCGGCAGCGCGGTGCTGTTCCTCGCTTTCGACTGGCCGGCACGCACGCGCGAGGCGGTGGTCGGCTTTCTCACCGCGTTCATCGCGTGGCGCCTGGTCGTGGTCGCGAGCCGCGCCCTGCTCGCGCCGGGCGAGGCGCGGCTGCGCATCCTTCCCGCGGCCGACGCCGAGGCGGCGTTCTGGCACCGGCGCATCGCGCTGTTCGCGGGCTGGTTCGCGTTCGGCTGGGTGATCTTTTCCTGGCTCGCGGTGCTCGGCATGCCGCTCGCGCCGCGGCAGATCGTGGCCTACCTGCTCGGCCTGGGGCTGGCTGCGATCGCGATCGAGGCGTTCTGGCGCACCTCGCGTCTCGCCGCGCTCTATTTCGTCGCGCTATGGCTGCTCTGGGCGGCACGGGCGCTCGGCTTGCTTTGGCTCGCGGTCGTGGTCGCGGCGCTGCCGATCGTCATGCGCCTCGCCCAGGCCGGCGTGGATCACGTCCTGCGGCCGGCGGGCGCCGAGGCCGCCGCTGCGCGCGGCGTGCTTGCCGCCGCGCTCGGCCGCGGCCTGCGCGCGCTCGCGGTCATCGGCGCCGCGTTCCTGCTGCTGACCGCTTTCGGCCTGAACGTGGATTCGCTCGCCGCGGGCGACACGATGTGGATGCGCCTGCTGCGCGGCGCGGTGCACGCCCTCGCGATCATCCTCATCGCCGACGTCGTGTGGATGGTGAGCGCGGCTCTCATCGACCAGAAGCTCGCCTCGGTGCAGGGCCAGGACGCCAAGGAGAGCACGAACCGCGCGGCGCGCCTGCGCACCCTGCTGCCGATCGTGCGCGGTACGGTCGCCGCGGTGCTGCTCGTCATGGTGGTGCTGATGTCGCTGTCGGCGCTCGGGATCGAGGTCGGGCCGCTGCTCGCCGGCGCCGGCGTGGTCGGCGTCGCGGTGGGCTTCGGCGCGCAGACGCTGGTGCGCGACCTCTTCAGCAAGTTCTTCTACCTTCTCGACGACGCCTTCCGTGTCGGAGAGTACGTCGAGAGCGGCAGCTACAAGGGCACCGTCGAGCACCTCGGCGCGCGCTCGATCCGGCTGCGGCACCACCGCGGGCCGGTGTTCACCATCCCCTACGGCCAGCTCGGCGCGGTCAAGAACTCGAGCCGCGACTGGGTGATCGACAAGATGATGATCGGCGTGGTCTACGGCACCGACCTCGAGAAGGTGAAGAAGATCATCAAGGACATCGGCAAGAAGCTCAGCGCCGATCCCGAGTTCGGGCCGAAGATCCTCGAGCCGCTCAAGATGCAGGGCGTGGAGCAGTTCGGCGACTTCGCGATCCAGATCCGCATCAAGATGAAGACCCTGCCGAACGAGCAGTTCGGCATCCGGCGCCGCGCTTTCGCCATGATCAACCAGGCGTTCGCCGCCAACGACATCCACTTCGCCTTTCCCACGGTGCAGGTCGCGGGCGCGACCACCGATGCGGCGACGGCCGCCGCCGTGCGCCAGGGGCTCGAGCTCATGAAAGCTCCGTGAAGGGCCGCGTCCTCGCCGGGCTCCTCGGCCTCGCGGCGCTGCCCGCGCTCGCCCAGGAGCCCGCGCCGCGCGGCCGCAGCGACGAGTTCAGCGTGAACCTGCAGGTCGTCGGCTCGAAGAGCTACGCCTTCGAGGGCGGCGCGACCGCACGCAACGACGGCGGCGCGGGTGTGAGCCTGTCGATCGCGCGCAACCTGAACAACCATTTCGCGATCGGCGCGGAGGCCGCCTGGTCGGCGTTCAACTTTCGCGCCGACGTGGTTCCCGGGGCGGGCAACGCGGCCGCAGGCTTCGAATCCGACGGCGACGCCGAGATGGTCGCGTTCCGGCTGCACGCCACGTGGTACCTGCTCTCCGGGCCGACGACGCCCTTCCTCACCGCCGGCCTCGGGGTGAGTTTCCTCGATCCGGAGTTCGACCGGCCGGCGACGGCGAGCGCGTGCTGGGTCTACCCGTGGTACGGCCAGGTGTGCGGCGCAGCCCCGCCCGAGAACACGCTCACGCGGCTCGGCTACACCGCGGGCGCCGGCGTGCGGATGGATCTGCCCCGCAACTGGGGATTCCTCCGCCTGCTCGTCGGCGGCGAGTGGATCGACTTCTCGAACGCCTCGAGCCCGGTCGGCTACGTGCAGGTGCGCGCGGATTTCGGGGCGAGGTTCTAGCATTAGGGCGTGGTTGTGCGCGGCGTTCCTCGCGTGCGGCGCCGCCCTCGCGCAAGCGCCCGAGCCGAAGTACCGCCTGAGCGTCGAAGCGCCGACCCAGGAGCTGCGCGAGCTGCTCGGCCGCGGGCTGCAGCTCGCGCGCTGGCAGGACGACGCCGAGATGACCCCCGAGCTCCTGCGCCGGCTCGCCGACGAGGCCGTCGTGGAAGCGAGACAGGCGCTCGCCGCGCACGGCTACTTTTCGGCGCTCGTCGCCTATTCGATCGACCGCGACGTCACGCCGTGGTCGGTCGTGATCAAGGTCGAGCCCGGAGCGCGCACCACGGTGAGCAGCGTCGAGATCGCCTTCAGCGGGCCGGCGAACGACGATCCGGACGCGGTGAAGCACCTGAAGGAGGTGCGCGGCGAATGGCTGCTGCGTCCGGGCATGCCCTTCACCCAGGAGGCGTGGGACGAGGCGAAGCGCGCGGCGGTGCGCAAGCTCGCCTCGTGGCGCTACGCCGGGGCGCGCATCGAGTCGAGCCGGGCGCGCGTCGACGCGCAAGCGAACAACGCCGCGCTCGAGATCGCGCTCGACAGCGGACCGCCGTTCGTCTTCGGCGGCGTGGAAGTGCACGGCGGCGGGCGCTACCCCGAAGCCATCGTGGCGAACCTGAGCCCGGTCGAGCCCGGCGCCCCCTACGACCGCGAGGTGCTCGAGCTCTACACCCGGCGCCTGCTCGAGACCGGCTACTTCGCCGGCGCGCGCGTCGACCTCGCGCGAGAATCGCTCGCCGAAGGCCGCGCGCCGGTGCGCGCCTCGGTGATCGAGGGAAGCTCGCAGAGCATCGAGGGCGGGGTGTCGTTCAACACCGACAGCCGGCTGCGCCTGGAGGCCGCGCATCGCAACGTGGATCTGCTCGACTCGGCGTGGCGCGGGCGCGGCCAGGTGCGCTGGGACGATCTCACCCAGGAGGCGCGCTACGACCTGGATGCGCCGCCGCTTCCCGGCGCGCGCTGGTGGAACGGCTTCGCCGCGGTGAAGAACTCGCTCATCCAGCACGACGAAACCCTCGAGCTCTCGGCCGGCATCGCGCACAACTGGGCGGGCAAGGGCTCGCCCTTCTCCCTCCTCGTCTCGGGCCACCTCGAGGAGCAGAAGGTCAGCGCGGTGGTCGTCGACAACCGCCAGGCGGTGTTCTTCGGCCTGCGCGCCGGCTTCCGCGAGACCGACGCCATCGTGCTGCCGCGGCGCGGCTACTTCGGCCAGGTGACCGCGGGCATGGCGCCCGAGAACCTCTCCACGGAGCACTTCGTGCGCGGCACCGCGCGCGCCACCGTGCTCGTGGCGCTCGGGCGCAACGACGATCTGCACGTGCGCGGCGAAGGCGGCATCGTGGTCGCGAACACCCGCGAGGGCATTCCGTCCAGCTTCCTGTTCCGCACCGGCGGCGACCAGACGGTGCGCGGCTACGCCTTCGAGAGCCTCGGCGTGCGCCAGGGCGACGCGGTCCTCGGCGGGCGCTACCTCGCGATCGGCAGCGTCGAGTACACGCACTGGTTCGCGCCCGACTGGGGGCTCGCCGCGTTCGTCGACGGCGGCGACGCCTGGGACACCGGCCCCTACGAGCCGGTGTTCGGCGTGGGCGGCGGCGTGCGCTTCCGCACCCCGATCGGGCCGGTGCGCGCCGACGTCGCGTACGGCGAGGCCGAGAAGAGCTGGCGGCTGCACTTCTCGGTGGGTTTCGTGTTCTGATTGGACATGCTTCGCTGGTTTTTGCGGGGATTGGTTTTCATCGTGCTGCTTGCGGCCGGCGGCGCGGTCTGGCTGCTCGGCACCGAAAGCGGGCTGCGCTGGGCGCTCGGCTTCGCGCCCGCCGATCTCGAGCTCGAAACCCCGCGCGGCACGCTGATCGGCACGATCTCCTTCGAGCGCGTCGCCTTCCAGGGCAGCGAGGCGCGCAAGGTTTCTTTCGACCTCAATCTTCTCGCGCTGCTTGCCGACACGATCTCGGTCGAGTTCCTGCGCGTTGAGAGCCTGACCCTCAAGAAACCCTCGATGACCACGTCGGAAGCCTCGGCCCCCTTCCCGTTCCGCATCCGCGTCGCCGACGCTCAGGTCAAGTCGGTGGTGTTCGAGGGCTACGAGATCCACGACCTCAGCGCGGAGTATTCGGGCAGCGCTTCCGGCCACGAGCTGCAGGCGGCGTTTTCGGGAGCCGGTGCACGCGCTCGCCTGAAGGGGGTTTTGGGGGGCGCGATTTCTCTTGAAGGCCAAATACAAGGGCTGAATCTGGCGGTCATCGACCCGGCGGCGCCGCAGACTGCGCTGGATATCGTCTTTCAGGGAAAAGGCGACGCGAAAGCGTTCGCCGGCAAGCTGTCGGCCTCGAATCCGCAGCCCGGGCCGATCGACCGCGAGCGGCTGCCGTTCGCGCGCGTGGACGCCTCGTTCTCGACCAACCTGAAAAGCATTGCTTTTGATTCGATGAGAGCGACGCTGCACCCGGCGGGATCCATCGCCGGGAAAGGCAGCGCGAGCCTGGAACGCGCGACGCTCGAGCTCCGCATCGCGGACCTCGACCTGCGCTCGGTCTACTCGAGCCTGCGCGCGACGCGCCTCTCGGGAAACCTGGATCTGGAGCTCGCGGCCGGGCGCCAGCGCGTGAAAGGCACGCTCGCGCAGGAGGACATGAGCCTCGCCGCGGATGCCGAGCGCCGCGGCGACGACGTCGAGATTCGCGCGCTGCACGCGCGCGCGGGCGAGAGCGAGGCGAGCGGCAGCGGCCGCGTGCACCTCGGCGAGCCGCTGCGCTTCGCTGCGGACCTGAAGCTCGCGCGCTTCGATCCGGCGCGCTTCGGCGACTATCCGCAGGGCAGCTTGAACGGCACGCTCAAAGCGAGCGGCGACCTCGGCGGCCGCGGCGCGGCGAGCTGGCAGATCGCCGGCAGCCGCCTTTTCGGCGAGGCGTTCGCGAGCGCCGGCTCCGCCGAGCTCGTCGGGGAAAGGATCGCGCGCGCCGACGCGTGGGCCACGCTCGGCGCGAACCGCGCTACGGCGAAGGGCTCGTTCGGCGGACCGCGCGACGAGCTCGCGTGGACGGCGCACATCCCGGAGCTCGCGCGGCTCGCCGAGGGCTTCGCCGGCGAGATCCGCGCCCGCGGCAGCGCGCGCGGAAGCTGGAAGGAGCCGATGGCGAGCGTGCGCGCCGAGGCTTTCCGATTGCGTCTGACGCAGGCTTTGACGTTCGACCGCGCGGCCGTGAACGCTTCCGGAACCCTCGGGCGCCACGAGGGCGAGATCACGGCGCGCAACGCGGACCTCGACCTCGGGGCGAAGCTGCGCGGCGGCTGGCGCAACGACGCGTGGCGCGGCGAGATCGTCTCGCTCGAGAACGCGGGCGCCTATCCGTTCGCGCTCAAGACCCCGGCGGCGCTCGAGGCGGGACCGAAGCGCGTGGCGCTCGGCAAGTTCCAGGCCGAGCTTGCGGGGGCGCGCGCTTCGGTCGAATCGGTGCGCTGGGAAAGCCGCCGGCTCACTTCGAGCGGCCGCATCGCCGGCCTCGCCGCGCAATGGATCGCGGCGCTCCTGGATGTCGACAAGGTGGCGGGCGACCTCGCGCTCGACGCCGAATGGGACCTCGCGGCGACTCCGAGGCTCAACGGCCAGGTCACGGTGCGCCGCGCAAGCGGCGACCTCGCGTTCGGCGATACGGCTTTGGGGCTTTCACAAGCGCAATTACAGGCACGGTTCAAGGACGATTCGGTCGAGGTCAAGGCGGGAGTTGCCAGCCGGCTGGGGAGCGCGAAGGCGGAAGGGACGGTTGCAGGTCTTACGCGCGCCTCCGCGCTGCGGCTCACGGCCGAGGTCGAGGCGGCGGAGCTGCGCAGCCTCACCGAGCCTCTGCTCACGCAGGCGCGCGTGTCGGGCCGCGTCACCGCTTCCCTGAAGGTCGCGGGGACCGTGGCTGCGCCCGAGCTCTCCGGCGCGCTGCGCGGCGACGCGCTCGGCGTGGAGATGCCGCCGTGGGGCGTGGCATACCACGACGGCCGCGTGCGCGCCGATCTCGACGCCAACCGCCTGGTGGTGACCGAGGCGCGCATCGCCGCGGGAGACGGCGAGCTCACGGCGAGCGGCACGCTCGCGCTCGGGGGCGAGGCGGCAACCACGCTCAGCTGGGAAGCGAAACAGTTCCGCGCCCTGGGCAGGCCCGACCGCCGCCTGGTGGCCTCGGGAAAAGGCGTTGCGAGCTTCGATGGCCGGCGCTTCGGCCTTAAGGGCGAGCTGCGCGCCGACCACGGGCACTTCGAGATCGCCGCCGATTCGCTCCCCCAGCTCGACGACGACGTCGAGGTGCTCGGCGCGCCCCCGGGCGAGGTGCGCCTGGCGGCCCGCAAGCAGGGCCCGCTGCCGCTCGACCTCGACCTCAGGCTCGACCTCGGCAGCCGCCTCACGCTGCGCGCCCACGGCTTCAACGGCGGCGTCTCGGGCCAGGTGCGCGTGTACACCGGGGCGGCCGGCGAGCTTCTCGCGCAGGGCCGCGTCGAGGCGGTCAAGGCCACCTTCTACGCCTACGGCCAGGAGCTCGAGGTCGACCCCGGCGCGCTCCTCTTCGACGGCCCGATCGGCAACCCTGCGCTCGAGATCACCGCCTGGCGCCGGCGCCAGCAGGTGGAAGCGGGCCTGCGCCTGACGGGCACGGTGCAGGCGCCGCGCGTGCAGCTCGTCTCCAATCCGGCGGTGAGCGAAAACGAGAAGCTGTCGTGGCTGGTGCTCGGGCGCGCGCCGGCGGACGTGGCCGGCGCGGACCTCGCGCTGCTCCAGGCGGCGGGCGGCGCGGTGTTCTACCGCGGCGGCGAGCAGCCGCTGCATCGCCGCTTCGCCGCGAGCCTCGGCTTCGACGAGCTCACGGTGCGCGGCTCGAGCGAGCTCACGGGCAACGTGGTCGCGCTCGGCAAGCGCTATTCCGAGGACATCTACATCAGCTTCGAGCAGGCGATCAGCACCACGACCGAGTACCTGGTGAAGCTGGATTACGCCCTGACACAGCGCATCTCGCTGCGCGGCCAGACCGGCACCACGAGCGGCGTCGGCCTTTTTTACCGATATTCATGGGACTAGCGGAACCGCAGTAGTACCTTGGTCCGATTTCGCGGCTCTCCTCCGCGGCCTATCGTCTTAGGCCAGGCACCCCAGGAGACCAGCATGACCAAGCCGACGCCCGAAGTGACCGGCACGCGAACCTTTTTCAACTCGGCCGAAGAGCGCGTCGAGCGCTGGCGCGAGCTGCATCACAGCGCAAAGGCGCTGGCGTCCGGAACCTCCCAGACCGAAAAGCTGCGCTCGGAAGCGACCGCGCAGCTCGCCCGCCTCGCGCCGCTCGAAGAGCTGTGCGGCTACCCCGGCCCGCGCCTGATGACGCTCGTGAACGAACGGCTGCAGACGAGCGACTGGACCGGGTTCGCCCGCCTGGTGCAGCGCATCAGCGTCTCGCTCCTTTCCAACAGCTACCGCGACGACCCCGAGGCCTGGAAAGCCGAGGAAGAGGAAGCGCACGTGCCCGAAGTGCTGCCGCCGTCGATCGGCCGCGGCCAGGCGCGCAAGCCCTACTTCGAGGTTCTGGTCGTGTCGCCGTCGGAGCGCGCCACCTGGCCGGCGCTGCGCGAGGGCCTGCGCAAGCTGCGGCGCGAGACCGACGAGTTTGTCTACGAGCCGGTCGTGGTCGGCAGCTTCGAGGACGCGCTGCTCGCGGTGATCGTGAACTGCAACCTGCAGGCGGTGGCGCTGTTCGACGGCTTCGGCTTCGCCTCGCAGTATTCGCTACCCGACCTGCGCGAGGTGATCGCCCCGCACCTGCCGGAGGGCGACGCGACGCGCGGCGGCGAGCTCGCGACGCTGCTCGCGCGCGCGGCGCGCCAGGTGCGCCCGGAGCTCGACGTCTACCTCGCCACCGACCGCGACGTCGGCGCGCTCGCCGGCTCGGAGGAAGCCGCGCCGGTGCGGCGCGTGTTCTACGGCCTGGAGGAGATGCTCGAGCTGCACCTCTCGATCCTCGACGGCATCGCCGACCGCTACGGCACGCCCTACTTCGACAACCTGAAGAAGTACGCCCAGCGCCCGATCGGCACCTTCCACGCGCTGCCGGTGGCGCGCGGCAAGTCGATCTTCAAGTCGAACTGGATCCGCGACATGGGCGAGTTCTACGGCGCCAATCTGTTCCTCGCCGAGTCCTCGGCCACCACCGGCGGCCTGGACAGCCTGCTCGAGCCGACCGGCAACATCAAGGTGGCGCAGGACAAGGCGGCGCGTGCGTTCGGCGGCGACCGCAGCTTCTTCGTCACCAACGGCACCTCGACCTCGAACAAGATCATCCACCAGGCGGTCTGCCGCCCGGGCGACATCGTGCTCATCGACCGCGACTGCCACAAGTCGCACCACTACGGCCTGGTGCTCGCGGGCGCGCAGCCCTACTACATCGACGCCTTCCCGCTCACGCAGTACTCGATGTACGGCTCGCTCGCGATCAAGCCGATCAAGGACGCGCTGCTCGCGCTGAAGGCGGAAGGGCGCCTCGATCGCGTACGGATGCTCGTGCTCACCAACTGCACCTTCGATGGCCACGTCGCCAACGTCGAGCGCACCATGCTCGAGTGCCTGGCGATCAAGCCCGACCTCATCTTCCTGTGGGACGAGGCCTGGTTCGGGTTCGCGCGCTTCACGCCGTTCCTGCGCCGACGCACCGCGATGGGCGCGGCGGCCAAGCTGCGCGCGATGTTCAGGGATCCGCAGTACAAGAAGAAATTCCAGGAATCCAAGGGCACGCTTCCCGACCCCGACAAGGCCCGCGTGCGCGTCTACGAGTCCGACTCGGTGCACAAGTCGATGTCGTGCCTGCGCCAGGGCTCGATCATCGTGGTCGCCGACCAGGACTTCCACACGGTCGAAGCCGCGTTCAAGGAGGCGTTCTTCACCCATACCTCGACCTCGCCCAACCTGCAGATCATCGCGTCGCTCGACGTGGCGCGGCGCCAGATGGAGCTCGAGGGCTACGAGCTCGTGAGCCGCGCGCTGCAGCTCGCGATCGAGATGCGGCGCGAGATCAACCAGCATCCCCTGATCTCGAAGTATTTCAAGGCGGCGACGCCGGCCGAGATGATCCCGGCCGAGTACCGCAAGTCCGGGTTCACCGACTACGGCATGCCGGGCTGGAATCTCGCGAAGACGATCCACGCGCTCGACACCGACGAGTTCTTCCTCGACCCGACGCGGATCACGCTGCTCTGCGGCAACGCCGGCTACGACGGCACCCAGTTCAAGGCGCTGCTCGCCAACGAGTACGACATCCAGATCAACAAGACCTCGCGCAACAGCGTGCTGGTGCAGATCAACATCAACAACACGCGCGGCGACCTCGCGTTCCTGGTGAAGGCGCTCGCCGACATGGCGCGCGCGATCGACAAGCGCCTCGCCGAGGGCGGCGAGGCCGAGCAGGCGGCGTTCAAGGCGCGCGTCAAGTCGCTGGTCGAGGACGTGCCCGATCTGCCCAACTTCAGCCGCTTCCACGACGCGTTTCGCGAGAACCCCAAGGGCAAGACCGCCGAGGGCGACATGCGTGCGGCTTACTACCTCGCCTACGACGCCACGGCGCGCGAGTACGTGAAGCTCGCCAGCAAGGACGTCGACGAGCGGCTGAAGAACGGCCCCGAGATGGTTTCGGCCAAGTTCGTCATCCCCTACCCGCCGGGTTTCCCGATCATGGTTCCCGGCCAGGTGATCACGCAGGAGACGATCACCTTCATGCGCAAGCTGGATGTCAAGGAGATCCACGGCTACAACGCCGCGCTCGGCCTTGAGCTGCTCAAGCCCTCGGCTCTGAAAGGACTCAAGAAATGAAAGCGCTCCTCGACTGGTTCGCGGCGAACCCGTACATCCTGCTGTTCTTCGTGGTGGGCGGCGCGGTCCTGGTGGGCAAGTTCACGATCAAGGGCTACGGCCTGGGCATGGTGGCGGCCGCCATCGTGGTGGGCGCCGGCCTCTCGGCGTGGGCTTCGACCTACGGCGTCAAGATGAGCCTGGACAACTTCGCCAAGTCGCTCTTCTACTACCTCTTCATGTACGGCGTGGGCCTGCGCGTCGGCCCCTCGTTCATCAACAGCCTGAAAGGCGACGGCCTCAAGTTCACCTTCCTCGCGGTCCTTTGCTCGGTGCTGGGCCTGATCGGCGCCGTGGGGTTCGCCAAGATGTTCAGCCTGCCCGACGGCGCGGCGGGCGGCATCCTCGCCGGCGCGATGACCATGTCGGCGGCGATCGGCTCGGCCGAGGAGGCGATCAAGCAGGGCGTGTTCAAGCTCGCCGAGGGCCAGACCGCCGAGCAGGTGAGCGGCATGATCGCGCTCTCCTACGGCCTCACCTACATCTGGGGCACGGTGGGCATCATCCTCATCTGCAAGTACCTGCCGCGCTGGTGGGGCATCGACGCCAGGGCGGCGGCGAAGAAGTACGAGGAGGAGAAGGGCGTGCCCAACGTGGACGACGTCGGCCTCACCGGCTACCGTCCGCTCGCGCTGCGCGCTTACAAGCTCACCAACGACAAGGTCGCAGGCCAGACCGTGCGCCAGTTCCTGCGAGCGCACCCGGAGTACAAGATCGTCAACGTCGGCCGCGGCGACGAGCGCCTCGGCGCGGCAGATGACCTTGTGCTGCAAAAAGGCGACGTGATCGCCCTCGGCGGCCGGCTCGAGGCGATGACCGAGAAGATGGGGCTGATCGGGCCCGAGGTGCCGGATGCCAAGGTGCTCAACATCCCGATCGACCAGGCCGAGATCCTGGTCACCAGCAAGGAGATGGTCGGCAAGGAGCTGAAGGAGCTGCGCAACACGCCCATCGCCGGGCAGGTCGCGCTGCACCACATCGAGCGCGCCGGCCAGACCATCCCGATGGGCCTCAACACCAGGCTCGAGCGCTTCGACGTGCTGTTCGTCGGCGGGGTCAAGGCCTCGATCGACAAGGCGGCGGAAATGCTGGGCAAGATCGCGCGCCCGAGCACCTCCACCGACCTCCTCACGCTGTCGCTCGGCATGATCCTCGGCTTCCTGATCGGCGCCATCACCTTCCCGCTCGCCGGCTCGAAAGTCGGCCTGGGCAACGCCGGCGGCCTGCTGGTGTCGGGCATCATCGTGTCCTCGATCGTGTCGCGGCTGCGGTTCTTCGGCAGCACGCCGAACGCCGCGCGCAACATCCTCGAGGACCTGGGGCTGGTGGTGTTCATCGCGATCGTCGGCGTGAACGCCGGCGCAGGCCTCATCACCCAGCTCACCGGAAAGGTTGCGCTCCTCATCTTCATCGCGGGCTTCATCGTCACCACGATCCCGCCGATCCTGGTCTGGGCAATCGGCTACCACTGGATGAAGATCAACCCGGCGGTGCTGATGGGCGGGGTCGCGGGCGCGCGCTCGCACTCCGGCCCGGCGCGCGAGGCGGCCAAGGAGATCGGCAGCTCGGTGCCCTGGATCGGCTTCCCGGTCGGCTACGCGGTGTCCGGGGTGCTGCTCACCGTGTTCGGCTATGTCGCCATGGTGCTTTCAAAATAGGGGAATGGAAATGAGACGGACTCCATTCGCCGCCGCCGTCGCGCTCGCGTTCCTGGGATTCGGAACCACGGCGCAAGCGCAGGGCATCGAGGTCAGGCTCTCGGGCCAGGTGAACCGCGCGCTCATGCACGTGGACGACGGCACGCAAACAGACTGGTTCAACGTCGACAACGAGAACAGCTCGACGCGCTTCCGCTTCAGCGCCGAGGGCCAGGCGGCGCCGGGCTGGAAGGGCGGCATCCTGTTCGAGGCCGATTTCCAGTCGAACCCGAGCGACACGGTGACTTTCGCCACCCGCTCGGTCTCTGCGGAGCTCACGGAGCGGCACATGGACGTGTTCGTCGCGAGCCCGTACGGCACGCTGCGCCTCGGCCAGGGCGACGGCGCGGCGAACGGCGCCTCCGAAGTGGACCTTTCCGGCACTACGGTCGCGCACTACGCGACGTCGCCGGACATCGGCGGCGCGTTCCAGTACCGGACCGGGGGCGTGCTCTCCGGCACCAGCATCGGCGCCTCGATCTCGAGCCAGGATTTCGAGAGCCGCTACGACCGGCTGCTCTACCAGTCGCCCCTGTTCAGCGGCTTCATGGTGGAGGGCAGCTGGGGGCACAAGGACACCGACATCGTCGAGCTCGCGCTGCGCTACAGCGGCAAGATCGGCGCGAACGGCACGCTCGCCGGCGCGCTCGGCTATTCCAGGGAGGACGCGGCGCCGGGCGGCACCGACGACAAGGTCATCGGCGGCTCGATCTCCTGGCTGCACCCGAGCGGGTTCAATCTCACTTTCGCACATACCGTGCGCGACCTGCCAGGGCGCGACGGCGAGTTCAACTACGTGAAGGGCGGCTACAAGACCGGGAAGCATGCGTTCTCGGTCGACTACGGCATGGGCGACGACCAGGCGGCCGCGGGCGACGAAGCCAAGGTCTACGGCGTCGGCTACGTCTTCGTGCCGATCGCCTGGGCCGAGATCTTCGCGCTGTACAAGGTGCACAGCCTCGACCGCCCGGGCGTGAGCCTGGAGGACATCACGGTCTTCATGGTCGGCTCGCGCGTCAAGTTCTGATATGCGCACCGCTCTCCTTGTTCCCCTTTTCTTTCTGGCGGGATGTGCGGCCGAGCCCGTCCCCTACCACTCCGGCAACGAGATCCCGCGCGGGCCGGGGCTGGTCACCGGCCCGCAGGGCGAGTTCGTGCTCAACGCCGAGGACTACCGCGAGTACCAGGAATGGCGCGCGCGCAAGCGCGAACAAGAATCCAAGCCGTAGATGGGGAAGCTCGAGCTTGACCTGATCCATACCATCCTGCTGTCGATGGTGGTGCTGTTCGGCGGCCGCTGGCTGGTCGCGAAGGTCGGCGTGCTGCAGCGCTTCAGCATCCCGGCGCCGGTCGTGGGCGGCGGCATCATCGCGATCCTGCTCGCGTTCGCCGACGGCCTGGCGGGCCTCAGGATCTCCTTCAACATGGCGCTGAAGGACTCGCTGCTGCTCATGTTCTTCACCACGATCGGCCTCGCCGCCGACGCGCGCATGCTGAAGAAGGGCGGCACGAAGCTGGTCGTGTTCCTCGCGATCAGCGCGGTGTTCATCCTGATCCAGAACGCGGTCGGCATCGGCGCCGCGCTCGCGCTCGACCTGCACCCGGTGATCGGCATGTTCGCCGGCTCGATCACGCTGGTCGGCGGGCACGGCACCGGCGCGGCCTACGCCGGGCGCCTGGGCGAGACCATGAGCCTGCAGGGCGTGATGGAGCTCGCCATGGCCGCCGCGACCGCGGGCCTGGTGATCGGCGCGATCCTGGGCGGGCCGATCACCGAGTACCTGATCAAGCGCCACAAGCTCTCCGGCCCCGCCGCCGGCCCGGCCGAGGAAGCGGCCGCCGATAAGGAAGAGCACGACGAGGTCAGCGCCCGCACCCTGATCAACTCGCTGTTCGTCGTGCTCGCCTGCCTCGCCGGCGGCAAGCTGCTGGTGCAGCTCGCCGAGGGCACGGGATTCATCCTGCCCGACTTCGTGTTCTCCCTGCTGCTCGGCGTCGTGCTCCGCAACGCCACCACGTTCATCCCGGCGCTTCGCCTGAGCGGCCGCAGCATCGAGGTGGTGGGCGACATCTCGCTGTCGCTGTTCCTGGTCATGGCGCTGATGACGATGAAGCTCCTCGACCTCGCCAACCTCGCCGGCCCGCTGCTCGTGATCCTCGCGGCGCAGGCGGTGGTGATGATCGCGTTCGCGGTGCTCGTCACGTACAACGTGATGGGCCGCAACTACGACGCGGCGGTGATGAGCGGCGGCCAGGTCGGCTTCGCCCTGTCCTCCACCGCCTGCGCGCTCGCCATCATGAAGGCGGTGACGCTGCAGCACGGCGCCTCGCCGCTCGCCTTCCTCATCGTGCCGATGGTGGGCGCGTTCTTCATCGACATCCTGAACGCGCTCGCGATCCAGGGCTCGCTCGCCCTGCCCTTGTTCGGGTTCGCGCCATGAGCCGGCTTTGGATCGTTCTGCTCGTTCTCCTGGCGGCGTGCTCGCGCGGCCCGGACGAAGCCGCGCTCAAGAGCGACGTGCAGGGCCGCATCGACAAGAGCTTCAAGCCCGGGCTGCTCGAGCTCGCCGGCCTGAAGCGGCAGGGCTCGAGCCCGCTGCCCAGGGCGGAAAGCGGCGCCGAGCGCGTGCTGGTCTACTTCAACGCCACGCTGCGGCTGAAAGAGGGCTACGACTTCAAGGACTGGGAGGGCTTGAGCCCGGCGACGCTCGCCCAGGTGCTCGGCGGCCGCGAGAGAGGCGTGCTCGGCGTCAAGGCGAAGGAGAACCAGCCCGGCGACCTGCTGCGCGTCTACGGCAGCGGCACCTACGAGCGCTCGGCGGACAAGTGGGTCGCGGTCGCCGCGGCGGCGCGCGAATCGCCTGCGCCCGCCGAGCCGGGCAGCGCCGCGCCGGCGAGCGAATCGAAGCGCCATCTCGATCGCCTGGCGGCTCAGGTCGACATCGGGCCGCCCGGCATCGACCCGCAGTCCGACCGGATCATCTCGGAAGAGCTCGAGCACGCGCTGCGCGCGATCAACCGCCGGCGCGCGCGCGCGCAGGACCTGCTCACCTTCGTGAGCGGCCCGGCGGACGGCGAGTACGCCCGCGTGGTGGACGCGATTCTCGGCACCGTCGCCCGGCGCGCGCGCAAGGTCCACGTGATCGCCGTCGAGACCGAGGGCAGCATCGAGAACGCGCTGCTCATCGGCCGCGGCCAGGCCGATTACGGCATCCTGCAGAGCGACGTCGCGTGGCTCGCGGCCTCGGGCGCGGGACCGTTCGCGGTGGACGGCCCGCTCGCCCGGATCTCGGCGCTCGGCAGCCTGTACCCGGAGCCGGTGCACATCGTGGTCTCGGCGAAGTCGTCGATCCGCAGCGTCGAGGACCTGCGCGGCAAGCGCGTCGACCTCGGTACGCCGCAGTCGGGCACCCGGCTCAACGCGCTCAGCATCCTCCAGGCGCACCGCGTCGCCCCGAAGGAGCTTGCCGAGGCGCGCGGTGAGGGCACGCGAGCCGCGATCGCGCAGCTGCGCGCCGGGCGCATCGACGCCTTCTTCACCACCGTGGGCGCGCCGGCGCGCGCGCTGCAGCGGCTCGCCACCGAGTCCCCGATCCGGCTGCTGCCGCTTTCGGCGGCGGCCGCGGCCCGGGTCATCGCCGAGCAGCCCGGGCTGGTGCGACTCACGCTGCCCGAGAACACCTATCCCGGCCA
>DATIGR010000271.1:0-7899 GCA_035454645.1 Burkholderiales bacterium | reverse complement strand
TTGCCGTAATCGTTCTCGGGATAGCGCTCGACGAGGTAGATGAGCGAGTCGCCGATTCCCTTGATCGCCGGGATGTTGAGCTCGCCCGGGCCGGGGCGCGCTTCGACGCCCCAGGCGCCGCGCTCGAGCAGTCTTTCGTACGCGCTCGCCGCGTCGCGCACCCGCAGCGCGATCGCGCACACGCTCGGGCCGTGGCGCCGGGCGAAGTTCTGCGCGAAAGAGCGCGGCTCCGCGTTCACGACGAAATTGACGTCGCCCTGCTTGTAGAGCAGCACGTTCTTGTGGCGGTGGCGCGCCACCGCGCTGAAGCCCATGCGCTCGAACAGCGCCCCGAGCGCCGCCGGGTCCGGCGCCGCGTACTCGACGAACTCGAAGCCGTCGGTCTGGATCGGGTTATCCCACGCCATCCCCCGATTCTAGATCGGGGTCAGACCCTTTTCTTAAGTTTGGGGTCAGACCCCATGGGGTAGCCGCCTCTCGTCGCGGCTCGGATGTCTTCGACCAGCGACGGATCCATGCGCTGGTCGACTAGCTCCGCATACGCGCTGCGCTGCGCAAACGCGTCGAGCCCAAGCGCGAGGTATGCGGAATGAGAGGTGACAAGCCCGTCGTCCTTCCCGAGAGCATTGGCACGGTAGCTCGACCAGGTGTACTGGCCGGGATGCTTCACCATCTTGGCGTCTACCGGGTTGAGCTCGATGTACCGGTAACAGGCGATGACGTAGCGCGCGGTCGGAGCGACAGAAGAGCGGTAGCGGCCGTCCCAAAGCGGCCCGGTTCTGCCGTAGGCGCGATTGAAGTGCTGGGAGTAGCGCTGGGCGAGCTGTTTCATGAGGCTCATGAGCGCTTCGGCCGAAGGCGGCGTAACGAGAAGATGCACATGATTAGTCATCAGACAGTAGGCATGCACCGCGCAGTGCAAACGCGCGCACAGTTCGCGCAGGTGAAGCAGATAAAGGAGGCGATCGCTCTCGCGCCGGAAGCAGTCCGCGCGGTTGTTTCCGCGCTGCCGGAGATGCACGGCGACGTCGGGAACGATATGCCGCAACGGTCGAGGCATGACCGGGAAACGCCACACTGGCCAAGCCGTTGACGCGGGGTCTGACCCCGATTCGCCTGTTGGGGTCTGACCCCGGTTTAAGATCAGGCGGTGCGGATCGAGAGCGTGGTGGTGCTGGGCGGCGGGAGCGCGGGGTTCATCGCGGCGCTGACGCTCAAGCGCGAGCTGCCGCGGCTCAGGCTCACGGTGCTGCGCTCGCCCGACATCGGGATCATCGGGGTGGGCGAGGGCACGACGCCCGGCGTGCCGCTGCACCTCTTCGGCTACCTCGGCGTGGACATCGCCGAGTTCTACCGCGTCGCGCAGCCGACGTGGAAGCTCGGCCTCAGGTTCCTGTGGGGGCCGCGCCCCTACTTCAACTACACGTTCACGCCGCAGTGCGACTGGAAGTGGGAGCGGCTGTCGCGCCCGAACGGCTTCTACTGCACTGATGACTTCGAGTACGCCGATCCGGTGTCGGCGCTCATGACGCACGACCACGTGTTCGTGCGCCAGCAGAACGGCGACCCGTACATCGGCTCGCAGTGGGGCTTTCACATCGAGAACGAGAAGTTCGTCGGCTTCCTCGAGTCGTTCGCCGCGCGCTCGGGGATCGAGGTGGCGGACGACACGGTGGCCGAGGTGATGCGCGCGAAGCGCGGCGCGATCTCGGAGCTGCGGCTCAAGTCGGGCGCCAAGCTCGCGGCGGACTTCTACGTCGACTGCTCGGGCTTCCGCTCGATGCTGATCGGCCAGGCGTTCAAGGAGCCCTACCTCAGCTACCAGCCGACGCTTTTCTGCGACCGCGCGGTGGTCGGCGGCTGGGACCGGCCCGAGGGCCCGGTCAAGCCCTACACCACCGTCGAGACCATGGACGCAGGCTGGTGCTGGCAGATCGAGCACGAGAGCCGCGTGATCCGCGGCTACGTGCACTCGTCGGACTTCATCTCCGAGGACAGGGCCGAGAAGGAGCTGCGCGCGAAGAACCCGCGCATCGGCGCCACGCGCGTGATCAAGTTTCCCTCCGGGCGCTACCGCAACGCGTGGGTGGAGAACGCCTGCGCCATCGGCAACGCCTCGGGCTTCGTCGAGCCGCTGGAGGCGACTTCGCTCGCGGTCATCTGCAACGAGAGCCGGCTGCTGGCCGAGACGCTGGCGAGCTGCGACGCGCAGCCGACGCCGACGCTGCGCGCGCTCTACAACCGGCTGGGCGGCCTGGTGTGGGACGAGATCCGCGAGTTCCTCGGCATCCACTACAAGTTCAACACGCGGCTCGACACGCCGTTCTGGCGCGCCTGCCGCAGCGACGTGCAGCTCTCCACCTCGCTCGAGTTCATCGAGTTCTTCCGCGAGAACGGGCCGAGCACGCGCGGCGCGAACCTGCTGCCGCGCGCGCAGACCGAGAGCGCGTTCGGCATCGAGGGCTACCTCGCCATGCTGGTCGGGCAGAAGGTGCCGTACGAGGCGAGCTACCAGCCGAGCGCGCGGGAGCGCGATACCTGGTCGAAGATCCAGGGCGAGCACAAGGCGGTCGGCACGACGGGCCTCGGCATCCGCGACTCGCTCGCCGCGATCCGCAAGCCCGACTGGAAGTGGAACCCGCAGTTCTACAAGGACGCCCTCAAGGCGCACATCGCGCGCATCGGGCTGTAAGATAAATCGGGGTCTGACCCCGATCTTAAGTTTGGGGTCAGACCCCGGTTGTTACCGGCAAGCGTCTGAAGCCGCGGAAGCGGATGCGCCGGTCGCGCTCGGGCGTTCCAGCCAGTTCCAGATTCGGAAACCGCGCGAGCAGGCGCGAGAACGCGATGCGCGCCTCCATGCGCGCGACGTTCATCCCGGCGCAGGCGTGGTCGCCGTGGCCGAAGGCGACGTGGCGGTTGGGCTTGCGCGCGACCTCGAAGCGCTCGGCGTCGGGGAACTGGCGCGGGTCGCGGTTCGCCGCCCCGATGCCCAGGGTAATGAAAGTACCTTCCGGCAAGGTCTTTCCATTGAATTCAATTCTTGAACTTAGCCTGCGGTTGTTGAGCTGGATCGGCCCTTCGTAGCGCAGCATTTCTTCGATCGCGAGGGGAATGAGCGCGGGCTCTCTTTTCAGCCGGGAGAACTGCTCTTCATTGTTCAACAGCAGCCAGACGCCGTTGCCGATGAGGTTGGTGGTGGTCTCGTGGCCGGCGTTCAGCAGGAAGATGCAATTGTGGTAGAGCTCGAGCGTCGAGAGCCGCGCGCCGTCCTTCTCGCCCTGGATGAGGCGCGTGAGGACGTCGCTCTCGTAGTCGCCCGGGTGCCTGCGCCGTTCCTCGACCAGGCGCGACAGATAGTCCTTGAACTCCTCCACCGCGCGATTGCCGCGCGCGAGCATCTCGGGCGTCGGCCGCGGCTCCAGGCCCGACAGGATCGCGATCGACCAGGCGCGCAGCGGCGCGCGCTCCTGCCTCGGGATGTCGAGCAGGTTGCCGATGACTTCAACGGGAATGCGTGCCGCGAATTCACTTATGAAATCAACTTCTCGTGAAAACCCCTCGAGCAGCCTCTCGACCAAGGTCGCCACCCCAGCCTCCATGCGGGCGATCGCGCGCTGGTTGAGCGCGCCCATGATGAGGCCGCGCACGCGCGTGTGAAGCGGCGGATCGTTGAACACCAGGCTCGTGGTGTGGTGCTCGTAGAGCGGCGAGTCGCCGAACTTGGGCTTGAACTCGACTTTCTTGTCCGAGCTCGCGCCGGCGTGGCGGTAGACCGCGACCACGTCTTCGTAGCGCGAGAGGAAGTAGCTGCCGCTTTCGAGCTCGTGCACCGGAGAGCTCTCGCGCAGCGCGGCGTAGTACGGATACGGGTCGTCGAGGAAGTCCTCGGGCGCCTCGGTGAGCCGGAAGCCGCGGATGTCCATTCAGTTATTATCGCGCCCATGCCACGCGTTCCCCTCGCGGACTTCGAGCCGCAGCTCGCGAAGCGCCTGCAGGAGCTCTGGGGCACGCCGCCCAATCTCTACAAGGCGCTCGCCAACCATCCGCGCCTGGTTGCCGCGTGGACCGAGTTCTCGAGGATGCTGCGCTACGACACGCGCACGCCGCGCCCGCTGCGCGAGCTCGTGATCCTGCGCGGCGCGCAGCTCATGCGCTCGGAGTACGAATGGGCGCAGCACCTCGCGATGGCGCGCAAGGCGGGCGTGCGCGAGGCGCAGATCCGCAGCCTGTCGGCGTGGAGAACGTCTTCGGAGTTCGACGCGCGCGAGAAAGCCGCGCTCGCGCTCGCCGAGGCGGTGACGCAGGGGCGCGTGGGCGACGAGGTTCATGCCGAAGCGATGCGCCACTTCGACTCCCACGACTACGTCGAGATCGCGGCCGTCGCCGCGTTCTACGCCATGGTCGGACGCATGCTCGACGCGATGGGCGTGGAGCTCGAGCCCGAGCTCAGGAATCATTCTCCCCGGGTTGCCTAGCGGGCCATGACCACGCAAAAAAGCTTCCGCTACTACGAGTTCGTGATGGCGGCGTTCGTCACGGTGCTCATCTGCTCGAACCTGATCGGGCCGGCGAAGATCGTGCAGCCCGACTGGCTGCCGTTCGCCTTCGGCGCGGGGGTGCTGTTCTTCCCGATCTCGTACATCTTCGGCGACATCCTCACCGAGGTGTACGGCTACGCGCGCGCGCGGCGCGTGATCTGGGCCGGCTTCGGAGGGCTGCTCTTCGCGTCGATCATGGCCTCGGTCGTGGTGGCGCTGCCGCCCGCGCCGTTCTGGGAGAACCAGAAGGCCTACGAGATCGCCTTCGGCACCACCTGGCGCATCGCGCTCGCGTCGATGTTCGCCTACTTCTGCGGCGAGTTCGCCAATTCCTTCGTCCTGGCGAAAATGAAGATCGCGACCGCCGGGAAGTGGCTCTGGACCCGCACCATCGGCTCGACCTTCGTGGGCGAGGCGGTCGACTCCGCGCTCTTCTACCCGCTCGCCTTCTACAACTCCGGCCTGATCCCGAACGAGCAGCTCCCGGCGATCATGCTGGCGCAGTTCGGGCTCAAGGTAGCGGTCGAGGTGATCTTCACCCCCATCACCTACAAGATCGTGGCGGCGCTGAAGCGGGCCGAGCACGAGGACTACTACGACCGCCGCACCAACTTCACCCCCTTCAGCCTCAAGACATAATTTCACTAGTTCACTAGCCGAGTGCGGCACAGTTCCTCGGCCCCGGGCGGGGGGGCGGGGGATCATCGCGGCGCTTGCCAAAAAGGACCAGACCGACCGCCGATTTCCGCCTTGGAGAGCTGCTTACCCGGGCGGGCCTCCTCCCCCGGGCGCGCCTCGACGCCGCGCTCGCGCGCCAGGTCAAGCACAACGGCAAGCTCGGCGCCCTGCTCGTGGAGCTGGGCCTGATCGACGAGGCCGAGCTCTACGCGGTCCTCGCCCTGCAGACCAGCCTGCACCAGGCCGAGTCCGAAGACGTCATCCTCTTCCTGCGCGCGCGCCTGGGCGACATCCTGCTCGGCGCCGCCGCCATCACCGACCACCAGCTTCTCCGCGCGCTGCTGCAGCAGGAACGCAGCGGCGAGCCGCTCGGCGAGATCCTGCTCCGCCAGGGGGTGATCAGCCTCGCCGTGCGCGAGGGGGCGCTGGGGTTCCAGCGCACCCTCAGCAGTCCTTTGCGCGAGCGCTTCCGGCTCGGCCGCATGCTGGTCGAGGCGAAGATCGTCGACCCGACGACGCTCGAGGCGGCGATCCGCCGCCAGCGCGGCGCCCGGGTCAAGCTCGGCGACGCGCTGCTCGAGATGGGCGCCATCACCCAGGAAGTGCTCGAAGCGTTCCTCAAGCGCCAGCGCCGGCTCCTCGCCGCGCTCGCCGCCGGCATGGCGGCCGCCGCCGACGCCCACGGCCTGCCCGCCCGGGGCACCTGAACATCGGGGTCTGACCCCAGCCTTAAGTTTAGGGTCAGACCCCTACGCGGCGGCGCGCTCGGCGCCGCGGCCCGACTCGAAGCGAGCCAGGAGCTCGTCGCGCTTCTTGCGCGCGGGCGCAATGCTGCGCGCCTTGATGTAGCCGAAGCCGCGGATCTCCTCGGGGATGGAGGCGATCTGCACTGCGAGCGCGTGGTTCTGGGGGTTGAGGCGGGCGAGCAGCCGCTCGACGGTCTCCTCGTACTCGCGGATCAGCGCGCGCTCGGTGCGCCGCTCTTCGGTGTAGCCGAAGATATCGAAGGGGGTACCGCGCAGGCGGCGCATCCCCGCAAGTATTTTGAATAATGGATAAACCCAGGAGCCGAAGCGCATCTTGCGCGGCTCGCCGCTCGTCGGGTCCTTGCGCGCGAGCAGCGGCGGCGCGAGGTGGTAGACGACGCGGTAGCCGCCCTCGAACATGCCTTCGATCTTCGCGCGGAACCCCGCCTCGGCGTGCAGCCGCGCCACCTCGTACTCGTCCTTGTAGGCGAGGAGCTTGGCGTAGTAGCGCGCGACTGCCTCGGTGAGTTTGGTGGAGTTGGCCCGGTCTTTCTCCGCTTTGGCTGTTTTTTGAACCAAGGCCTGGTACCGCGCCGCGTAAGCGGCGTTCTGGTACTCGGAGAGGAATTTCGTGCGCCGCTCGACGAGCTCCTCGAGGTTGCGCGAGAAGTGCTCGTCGATCGGGATCACCTCGGCGGGAATCGCAATGCGCCTCACTTTCTCGAGGTCCACCGCCGCGCGCCGCCCCCAGACGAAGCTCTTGCGGTTGAAGTCCACCGCGACGCCGTTCAGCTCGATCGCGCGCTCGAGCGAGGCCGCCGAGATCGGGATCCAGCCCTTCTGGTAGGCGTAGCCCAGCATGAACATGTTGGTCGCGATCGCGTCGCCCATGAGGCCGGTGGCGATCTCGGCCGCCGGCACGAACTCGGCCTGGCTGCTCGAATCGGCGATGTCCTTCTGCAGGTCGCTGCCGGGGAGCTGCCAGTTCGGGTTGCGCACGAACTCCGCGGTCGGGGTGACCGAGGCGTTGACCAGCGCGCGCGTGCGCGCCGGCGCCGCCTTCTCCAGCGCCTCGGTGCTCGCGCTCACGACGAGGTCGCAGCCGAGGAGCAGGTCGGCGCCGCCGGTGGGGATGCGCGTCGCGTGCATCTGCTCCGGGCCGGCGGCGACCTGCACGTGCGACATCACCGCGCCGTACTTCTGCGCCAGGCCCGACATGTCGAGCACGGTGACGCCCCTGCCTTCGAGGTGCGCCGCGACGCCGACGATCTGGCCGATGGTGATGACCCCGGTGCCGCCGATGCCGGTGACAAGGATCCCGTAGGAAGCGGAGAGGCCCGGCAGGGCGGGTTCAGGGAGAGGGGCGAACTCGTCGTCGAGCGGCTTCGAGGCGGATCTTCCTTTCCGCAGGCGGCCGCCTTCCACCGTGACGAAGCTCGGGCAGAAGCCCCTCAGGCACGAGTAGTCCTTGTTGCACGAGGACTGGTTGATCGTGCGCTTGCGCCCGAACTCGGTCTCGAGCGGCTCGACCGAGAGGCAGTTCGACTTCACGCTGCAGTCGCCGCAGCCCTCGCACACCATCTCGTTGATGACGACGCGCTTCGCCGGATCGGGGAACTCGTTGCGCTTGCGGCGGCGGCGCTTCTCGGAGGCGCAGGTCTGGTCGTAGATGATCGCCGACACGCCCTGGAGTTCGCGTAATTCCCTTTGAACGGCATCGAGTTCATCGCGATGGCGCACGGTGACCCCGCCCGCCCACGCGGTGCCGTGCGGATACTTTTCCGGCTCGTCGGTGACGACGATGATCGGCTTCACGCCCTCGGCGGCGAGCTGGCGCGAGATGATCGCCGGGTCGAGCGGCCCGTCGTGGCGCTGGCCGCCGGTCATGGCGACCGCGTCGTTGAACAGCACCTTGTAGGTCATGTTCACCTTCG
>DATIGR010000270.1:0-12124 GCA_035454645.1 Burkholderiales bacterium | reverse complement strand
GGTGCTGCACGCCGGACAATACCCCTCATCCAACATACAAGGGGTCAGGAACCTCTTGCGCTGCTTCGCGTAGCGCGCAGGAAGAGGTTCCTGACCCCTTTTCCAATAAAAGGGTCCTGACCCCTTTTCCACTAGTTCTTCGGGGTCTCGAGCCCGCCGAGGTAGAAGCGGTTCCAGGTCGGGCTGATGATGAGCTCGTTCACGCACGCGCGCGGAGGCAGCGTGGCGATGAAGAGGATGGCGCGCCCGAGGTCCTCGGCCTGCAGCATGCGCGCGCGCTCCTCCGGCGGCGGCGGCACGGGACGCTTCTCGAGGATCGGGGTCGCCACCTCGCCCGGCAGGATCGCGGTGGCGCGGATGCCGTGCGCGCATTCCTCGATGTTCAGCTGCTCGGTGAGCGCGTTGACCGCGTGCTTGGTCGCGCTGTAGCCCGGGCCGGCGAGCGGGTTGGCGTAGCGGCCGAACCACGACGAGACGTTGATGACCAGGCCGTCCTTGCGCTCGCGCATCGCGGGCAGCACGGCGTGGCAGCAATAGAACATGCCCGAGAGGTTGATCGCGACGATCTGGTCCCAGCCCTCGACCGAGACGTTCCTGAAGTGGCGCTTCGGCAGGTTGATGCCGGCGCTGTTCACCAGGATGTCGACGCGGCCGTGGCGCTTGAGGATCGCCTGCGCCGCGCGCGCGACTTCCTTCTGGTCGGAGACGTCGAGCGAGATCGCCTCGCCGCTGCCGGCGGCTTTGATCTGCTTTTCGCTCGAAAGCAGCGTCTCCCGGCTTCTTCCGGAGATCACGACATGCGCGCCGGCGCGCGCCAGCTCGATGCCGCCGGCGAGCCCGATGCCCGAGCCGCCGCCGGTGATCCACGCCACCTTATCTTTTAGCGTATTGGGCTGCGCCAAAGAGGTTCTCGCGTTGTTGTGCAGTCATCTCCGTGCGCCGCCGGTCGGCGAGCACCTGCAGCGCGCGCTTGACCGCGGAGCGCTCGAGGATCGCGTCGCGCCAGCGCTTGAGCGCCGGGTACTCTTCGATATTCACGCCCTGCCGTTCCGGCGCACGCAACCACGGCACCGTCGCCATGTCGGCGATGGTGTATTCGTCGCACGCCAGGTACTTGCTTTCACGCAATCTTCTGTCAACGACGCCGTAGAGCCGATTGGCCTCGTTCTTGTAGCGATTCATCGCGTACTCGATCTTCTCCGGCGCGTAGCCGAGGAAGTGGTGCGCCTGGCCGAGCATCGGGCCGATGTGTCCCATCTGGAACATCACCCACTGCATCACCTGCCAGCGCTCGCGCGGTCCCTGCGGCAGGAACTTGCCGGTCTTGGAGGCGAGGTAGAAAAGCATCGCGCCCGACTCGGCGAGCGCGAACGGCCTGCCCTTGCCTTCCGGGCCGTCGGGATCGACCATCGCCGGCATCTTGTTGTTGGGCGAGATCTTGAGGAACTCGGGCTTGAACTGGTCGCCCGCGCCGATGTCCACCGGGATCACCCGGTACGGCGTGGCGGTCTCCTCCAGCATGATGTGGATCTTGTGCCCGTTCGGTGTGGGCCAGGTATAAAGATCTATCAAGTCAGTCCTCCGAGTTGATCACGACGGTGCGGGCGATCTTATCGTGCCAGCTCTGCTTGCGCCGGTCGAACGCCGCCCACAGGAAGCCGAGGTAAAGCGGGAGCGCGGAAACGAAATAGGCGAGGAAGCGCAGCACGAGGCGCCCGAGCGTGGGCGGGCCGCCGGTGGCCGCATCGACGATCTTCACCCCGAGCGCAATCTTCCCGGGCGTCGCGCCGCAGGTGCGCCAGAACCCGATGACCGCGGCCGCGACGGCGAGGAATCCGGCGAGATCCCAGGTGCGCGGGCCCAGCAGCGCCACCAGCGGCCCGAGAATCACCACGACGATCAGCGCATCGATGAGCGCGGCCGCGGCGCGCGGCCAGAAGCCCGCGTAGTCAGGCGAGCTTGACCAGCTGCTTGCCAAAATTTCCGCCCTTGAGGAGCGCGACCAGGCCCTGCGGCGCGTTCGCCAGGCCCTCGAGCACCGATTCGCGGGTCTTGAGCCGGCCCGCGGCGTGGTAGCCGCCGAGCGCCTTCAGCGCCTCGCCGTAGCGCTCCTTCCAGTCGAACACGATCATGCCCTGGAGCTTGAGCCGGTTCACCAGCACCGCGCGCAGGTTCTTCAGGCGGTAGGGCTCGGTCGCGTTGTAGTCGGCGATCATCCCGCACACCACGATGCGGCCGAAGAGCTTCATGCGCGTGAGCAGGATGTCGAGCATCTCGCCGCCCACGTTGTCGAAGTAGACGTCGACGCCGACCTCCTTCAGCTCGTCGCGCAGGTTGGCCGACTTGTAGTCGATGCAGGCGTCGAAGCCGAGCTCGCGCGTCACGTAGTCGCACTTCTCGCGCCCGCCGGCGATGCCGATCGCGCGGCAGCCCCACAGCTTCGCGAGCTGCCCGACCACGCTCCCGACCGCGCCGGAAGCGGCCGATACCACGACCGTCTCGCCGGGCTTGGGCTGGCCGATGTCCTTCAGCCCGAAGTACGCCGTCATCCCCGGCATGCCGAGCATGCCGAGGTAGTAGCTGAGCGGCGCGCGGGAACCATCGACCCTGGTGGCTTCTTTCGTGACTCCGTACAACTGCCAGCCGAGTTGCGTGAGCACATGATCTCCCGCCTTCAGGCCGGGATTCCTCGAATCAACGACCTGCCCTACGGTTTGCCCGACCATCACCTCGCCGATGTCGACGCCCTTCACGTAGCTCTTCTGCTCGCTGATGCGGCCGCGCATGTACGGATCGAGCGAGAGCCACAGGTTCCTGACCAGGACCTCTCCGTCCGCGGGCGCCGGAACCTGTGTCTTCTCCATTCGAAAATTCTCGGGCGTGACCCATCCCTTCGGACGGCTGGCGAGGACGATGCGCTGGTTTTCCATGCGGCGGAGTCTAGCCCGGACAGCCGCGCGCATCGAGCACCGCGGCCGGCCGCAGCACGCGCAGCCTCTCGGGCGAGCCTTCGAACTGCGCGTCGAGCGCGACCAGGACCGGCCTTCCCTGCGCCTTCACGATCTCGCCTTTCAGCGCCTGGACGGCGCGGGTGTCGGAGAGCCTCCAGGCGAGCCCGGTGCGGCACTCCTTGAAGGCCGCGCCGTCGTAGACCCCGACCATGCGAAACGGGCCCTGCAGCCGCTCGACGCGCGGAAGCTTCTTGAGCCCCTTGAGCGGGTAGCGGCGCGTATCGCGATCGCCCGCGAGCTCGAGCGTGCCCTCGGCGTAGCGCCAGCGCCCGAAGTCGTAGAACTCGGAAGCGCCGAGCCGGTCGCGCAGCAGATACGCCCCGTCGGGGCGCAGCGTCAGCGTGACCGCGAGGCAGCCGGGGCAGTCGGGCTCGTCCACGAAGGTCGTCGGCAGCGGCGGCAGAGCCTGCGGCGGCGGCTCGGGAGCCTGTCTCGGAGCGGGCTCCTGCGCGCAGGCGGCGGCGAGAAGCGCCGCCGCGATCCAGCGGCTAGAGCGAGGCAAAGCGCGCGAGGTGATGGTCGGCGTCGCCGAAGCGGCGGCCGAGCGCGGTGAGGCGGCGGAACGTGTGGCTCACCTTGAGCTCCTCGCTCATGCCCATGCCGCCGTGCAGCTGCACCGACTCCTGGCTGATGTGGCGCGCCGCGTCGGCGATCTTGATTCTCGCGGCGGAAATGGCTTTTGCACGATCCTTCGCATCCAGGGCGCCGTCCGCCTTGCTGCAGGCGAGGCAGGCCATCGACTTCGCCTGCTCGTAGGAAATGAACATGTCCACCATGCGGTGCTGCAGCGCCTGGAAAGCGCCGATCGGCACGCCGAACTGGCGGCGCGTCTTCAGGTACTCGAGCGTGGTGTCGGCAGCGAACTTCATCGCGCCGACCGCCTCCGCGCACGACAGCGCGGCGCCGAAATCGAGCACCTCGTCGAGCACGCCGCCCGCGAGCGCCTCGCCCCTGCCGTCGAAGCGCACGTCGCCCGCCGCGAGGTCGTCGACGGTGCGGTACGCCCGCACCTCGATCGCATCGCGCGCCACGATGCGCAGCTTCCCTTCCGAGCCGAACACGATCCGGTCGGCCATCGGCGCGCCGACCACGCCGCGCGGCCCGGTCGCGAGCGCAAGCCGCATCCTGCCCTGCACCACGAGCGGCAGGATCTCCTGCTTCTGCCGGGCGTCGCCGCCCTTGGCGATCGCCAGCGCCCCGAGGACGGTCGGAAGATAGGGCTCGACCACCAGCGCCTCGCCGAACGCCTCCATCACGCTCATCAGGTCGACCGCGCCGCCGCCGAAGCCGCCGTAGTCGGGGGACAGCGGCAGACCGGTGAGCCCCATCTCGGCGAAGGTCGCCCACGCGCGCTCGCTCCAGCCCTCGGGGGTCGCGAGGATCTTCTTCCTCGCCTCGAAGTCGTAGTCCTTCTGCAGGTAGCGGCGCACCGAATCCGCGAGCAGCTGCTGCTCTTCGTTGTAGTCGAAATTCATAGGCCCAGCGTCACTTTGGCGATGATGTTCCGCTGTATCTCGTTAGAACCCGCGTAGATGGTCGTCTTTCTCATGTCCAGGTAGCGCCGCTCGAGCGCCTGGGTCTCGCGCGCGTTCGGGTCGGCGGCCTGCAGCGCAAGCTCGGTGAGCGCCTGCTGGATCTCGGTGCCCTTGATCTTCAGCATCGAGACATCGGCGCCCGGCGGCTGGCCGGTGCGGCGCATGCGGTCGAGGAAGCGCAGGTTGGTGATCTCGAGCGCCATCAGCTCCACTTCGACGCGGGTGAGCCGGTCGCGAAAGCGAACGTCACTGAGTTTTGTGGGAAAACTTTCCTTCAGCTTTCGGAGTTCTCTCTTCGATTCCCCAATGCGCCCGGTGTTCATGCGCTCGTGGCCGAGCAGGTACTTCGCCACCGTCCAGCCCTGGTTCTCCTTGTGCACGAGGTTCTCGAGCGGGACTTTCACGTCGTCGAAGAACACCTCGTTCACCGCGTGGGCGCCGTCCATCAGGATGAGCGGCCGCACGCTGATCCCGGGCGATTTCATGTCGATGAGGAGGAACGAGATGCCTTCCTGGCGCTTCTCGACCGTCGGGTCGGTGCGCACCAGGCAGAAGATCCAGTCGGCGTAGTGCGCGTAGGAGGTCCAGGTCTTCTGGCCGTTGACGGCGTAATGGCCCTCTTTTCTCTCGGCCTTGGCCTTGAGCGAAGCGAGATCGCTGCCCGATCCGGGCTCGGAATAGCCCTGGCACCAGAAATCGTCGCCGTGGTAGATGCGCGGCAGGAAGCGCTTCTTCTGCGCCTCGGTGCCGAAGGCGAGCAGCACCGGCGCGCACATGTTGATGCCGAACGGGATGATCGGCGGCGCGCCGGCGTAGCCGAGCTCCTCCTCGAAGATGTAGCGCTGCACCACGTTCCAGCCGGTGCCGCCCCATTCCTTCGGCCAGGCCGGCGCGACCCAGCCCTGGGTTGCGAGGATGCGATGCCAGCGCATCAGCGCTTCCTTGGAGAGGTGGCCGCGGTCCTTCAGCTCCTGCGGCAGGTTGACGGCAAGCCAGGCGCGCACTTCGTCGCGGAAGGCGAGCTCCTCGGGCGAGTAATTGAGATCCATGGCTAGAGAATAGTAACGCCGCCGTCGGCGACGATGCATTGACCGGTGACAAATGCGGCGGCCGGCGACGCCAGGAACACCGCGATGCCGCCGATGTCGCGCGGCTCTCCCAGGCGCCGCAGCGGCGTCGCCGCGATGCGCTCGGCGCGCCGTTTCTCGTCCTCCCACAGGGCGCGGGCGAATTCGGTCCTGACCAGCCCCGGCGCGATGGCGTTCACCCGCACGTTCTTCGGCCCCCACTCGGCGGCGAGGTTGCGCACCAGGTGGTGGCCCGCCGCCTTGGAAATGCCGTAGGCGCCGATGACCGCGTTGGCGAGGATCCCCCCGATCGAGCCGACGAAGATGAAGCTCCCTCCGCCTCGCGCCGCCATTCCCGGGAGCGTCATCCCCGCGAGCCAGAGCACGCTCTTCAGGTTGCTGGCGAGGATCTTGTCGAAGGCGTCGTCGCCGATGCCGGTGAGCGGCCCGTAGTACGGGTTCGCCGCGGCGTTGGCGACCACGATGTCGATCCCGCCCCATTTCGCGGCCGCGGCATCGACCAGCGCCTGGAGCTCCTCCTTGCGCGACACGTTGCAGGGCCTGGCGAGCACTTCGAATCCGCTTTTCTCGAGCTCTTCTTTCACCTGCTGGCAAGCCTCGGCCTTCCTGCTGCAGATCGCCACCCTGGCGCCCGCGCGCGCGAGCTCCTCGGCGATCGATTTGCCGATGCCGCGAGTCGCGCCGGTGACCAGGGCGACTTTCCCGCTCAAGTCGAATAGGGCCTGCATGGTTACGCGTTTGTGTTTATTCCGCTATGTGAAATCCGATATGACTAAGTTGACATGCCGCGCCGGGCCGACAGAATAGCGAAACGCGAAACATTGCGCCTGTCTTCCCCAACCCTGGAAATAACGAAGGACAACGAGGAGGCTTTTTCACCATGGGAGCACCCGAACCCGCGGCGCCGCTGGCGCCGGTTCCGCAACCCCCGGCCGCGTTCAGCTACGAGCATGAGGGGGACCGCCAGTTCGCGACCACGCTGGCGCGCGGCCTGGAAGTCCTGCGCTGCTTCACGCCGCTCGAGCCGCTGCTCGGCAACAAGGAGATCTCGGTGCGCACCGGGCTGCCCAAGCCCACGGTCTCGCGCCTCACCTACACGCTCACCAAGCTCGGCTACCTGCGCCACAACATGCGCCTGGGCAAGTACCAGCTCGGCTCGGCGGTGCTGTCGATCGGCTACCCGCTGCTCGCCTCGATGAACGTGCGCCAGGTGGCGCGCCCGCTGATGAAGGAGCTCGCCGACTACTGCAACGGCTCGGTGTCGATGGGCGTGCGCGACCGCCTGAACATGGTGTACGTCGAGTCCTGCCGCAGCGGCAACGGCATCACCACGCTTCCTGATATCGGCACGTCGGTGCCCATTTCCCAATCCGTGATCGGGCGCGCCTTCCTTTCCGCCTGCACTCCGCCCGAGCGCGAGTCGGTGCTCAACCAGATGAAGGTCAAGGAGCCCGAGGCGCACCGCAAGTTCCGGCCCTCGATCGACAAGGCGCTCGAGGACATCCGCACGCGCGGCTTCTGCGCGAGCACCGGCGAGCTGCGCCGCGAGGTCTACGCGGTGGGCGCGCCGATGCGCCGCACGGTGGACGGCGAGATCGTGTCCTTCAACTGCATCGTGCCCGGCTTCATGATGAAGAAGGGGCAGCTCGAGGACGACCTGGGGCCGCGGCTGGTCGCGATGGTGAGAAACATCGAGGCTTCATTGGGGCTTCATTGACGGCGAGGTAGCATCGGCGTTTCCCAGACTCGGAGGAAACGCCGATGCAAGAACTCCTTTCCTACTTCCGCGAGATCGACCCGGAGGCCCGGGCGGTCCTGGTCCAGGCGCTGCGCATCGCCGCGATCCTGCTCCTCGCCTGGGCGCTGCAGGCGGTGGCGACGCGGCTGATCCGCGTGTTCCGCACGTACATGGCGCGGCGCACCAGCGCCGACGAGGTCGGCCGCGTGCAGACGCTGGCGCGCGTGTTCCGCAACGCCGCGACGATCGTCATCGTGGTCCTCGCCGGCACGCTCGTCCTGGGCGAGCTCGGCGTCTCGGTGGCGCCGATCCTCGCCACCGCCGGGGTGGCGGGCATCGCCGTCGACTTCGGCGCGCAAAGCCTGATCAAGGACTACTTCAACGGCTTCTTCCTGCTGCTCGACGACCAGATCCGGCAGGGCGACGTGGTCGAGGTCGCCGACAAGGGCGGGCTGGTCGAGGAGGTCACGCTGCGCTACGTGCGCCTGCGCGACCTCGACGGCCACGTGCACTTCGTGCCGAACGGCGAGATCAAGGTGGTGACCAACCGCACGCGCGAATACGCGACCACGCTGGTCGAGATCGGCATCGCCTACCGCGAGAATCCGGACGAGGCCCTCGCCGTGATGCGCGAGGTGGCGGCCGCGATGCGCGCCGACCCGGACTGGCGCGAGCGCGTCGCCGACGAGCTCGAGGTGCTGGGCGTCGACAAGTGGGGCGACTCCGCGGTGATCCTGCGCGCGCGCATCCGGGTCGTGCCGCCGATCCAGCAGTGGAACGTGAAGCGCGAGTACCTGAAGCGCCTGAAGCTGGCGTTCGACGAGCGCGACATCGAGATCCCGTTCCCGCATCTCACCGTCTACCCCGGGATGCGCAAGGACGGCAGCGCGCCGGCGTTTCACCTCCTCACGAACGCCGCGAGGAGCGCGTGAATGCGGCGCACGCCGTCGGTGAGCGCCGCGGGACCCGGCTGCAGGATCTCGGACGACTTCACCTCGAACAGCTGATTCTCCCTCACGGCTGAGATGCGCTCCCAGCCCGGGCGCGCGGCGACGCGCTCGGGCCTGAACTTCTTGCCGCACCACGATCCGATGATCACCTCGGGTTGACGCGCGACGACGTCGTCGTAGCTTCTTACTATTCGTCCTGTCGCCGCCTGCGAGCGCGACTTCTCGGAGAACACGTCCTGTCCGCCGGCGATCTCGACGAGCTCGCTTACCCAGCGGATGGCGCTGATCATCGGCTCGTCCCACTCCTCGAAATAGACCCTGGGCCGCCTGGGAAACGCCCGCGCGCGTTCCCGGATCTGCGCAAGGTTGTTTTCGAGCGAAGCGACCAGTGCGCGCCCCTTGTCCGGCACCCCGACCATCGCGGCGAGCATGCCGATCACGTCGAGAATCTCCTGCACCGAGCGCTGGTTGAAAAGCACGACGTTGAGCCCCGCTTTCGCCAACTCGCGGGCGATGTCGGCCTGCAGGTCGGAAAAGCCGATCACCAGATCGGGCTTGAGCTCCAGGATCCTGTCGGTCTTCGCCGAGAGAAAGGCCGAAACGCGCGGCTTCTCGCGCCGGGCGCGCGGCGGGCGCACCGTGTAGCCGGAGATGCCGACGATGCGCCGCTCCTCGCCGAGGAGGTAGAGCGTCTCGGTGCTCTCCTCGGTCAGGCAGACGATGCGTTCGGGGTAGCGCGCCGGCATTCTGTATTATCGAATCATGGGGCCGTTGCAGGGGATCCGCGTCCTCGAGTTCGAGTCGATCGGGCCGGCGCCGTTCGCCGGCATGCTGCTCGCCGACATGGGCGCGGACGTGCTCGTCGTCGACCGCCCCGCCGACACCGACCTCGGCCTGAAGCGCGAGCGCCGCCAGGACGTCATGCTGCGCGGCAAGCGCTCCGTCACGCTCGACTTGAAGAAGAAAGAAAGCAAAGACATCTGTCTGAGCCTATTGGCCCGCGCCGATGCGTTGATCGAAGGGATGCGGCCCGGGGTCATGGAGCGCCTCGGCCTCGGCCCCGACGAGATGCTGCGCAAGAACCCGAAGATCGTCTACGGCCGCATGACCGGCTGGGGCCAGGACGGGCCGCTCGCAGCGCGCGCGGGGCACGACATCAACTACATCGCGCTCGCCGGCGTGCTGCACGCCTTCGGCCGCAGGGGCGAAGCGCCGGTGCCGCCGCTCAACCTGATCGGCGACTTCGGCGGCGGCGGGATGCTGCTCGCCTTCGGCGTCGCCTGCGGCCTGATCGAGGCCGCGCGCTCGGGCCGCGGCCAGGTGATCGACGCCGCGATGGTGGAGGGCGCATCGCTCCTCGCCGCCATGTTCTCGGGCTTCCTCGCCGCCGGAACCTGGTCGGAGGAGCGCGGCGCGAACATCCTCGACACCGGAGCGCCCTGGTACGACGTCTACGAAACGAAAGACGCCAAGTACGTCTCCATCGGCTCGATCGAGGGCCGATTTTTTGACGAATTGATCTCGCGGCTGGAGCTGAAGGACGTGCCGCCCCAGCACGACCGCGGCCGCTGGCCGGAAATGCATTCCTTGTTCTCCAGGGCTTTTAGAAGCAAGACCCGCGAGGAATGGTGCAAGGTCTTCGCGGGCTCGGACGCGTGCTTCGCGCCGGTGCTGTCGTGGTCCGAAGCGCGGCGCGACCCGCACATGGTGTTCAGGAAGAACTTCATCGAAGCCGCAGGCGTGGAGCAGCCCGCGCCCGCGCCGCGCTTCTCGCGCACGCCCGGGACGGTGCGGCGCGCGCCGCCGGAGCGCGGCGAGGGCGGCCGGCAGGCGCTCGCCGACTGGGGCTTCGGCGCCGCCGAGATCGAGCGGCTCGCCGCGCGGGGGCTGGGATGCTGAGGCGGCTCCTCGGCCGGCAAGCGCAGTTCCTCGAGCTTTTCAACCAGCACGCCGCGCGCATCGTCGAGGGCAGCCGCGAGCTTGCGGCGATGCTCGGCACGTTCACCGAGCTCGAGGCGCACGCGCAGCGCATCGACACCGCCGAGCGCGCCGCCGACAAGGTGACGCGCGAGGTGGTGCGGCTGCTGCACCGGGGCTTCGTCACCCCCTTCGACCGCGACCAGATCCTCGACCTCATCAACACGCTGGACGACATCCTGGACCTCACGCAGGACGTCGCCGAATCGGTCGCGCTCTACGACCTGAAGCGCATCACGCCCGAGACGACGCAGCTCGCCGAGCTGTGCCGCATGTCGTGCGAGCGCGTGCAGGCGGCGGTCGGGCTGCTCAGCCACGTGAAGCAGCCCGAGGCGATCCTCAAATGCTGCGAGGAGATCGACCGCCTGGAGTCCGACGCCGACCGCGTGCTGCGCTCGGCGCTGTCGAAGCTGTTCCGCGAGGAGGCGGACCTGAAGCAGGTGATCAAGCTGCGCGTGATCTACGACCTGCTCGAGTCGATCACCGACCGCTGCGAGGACGCGGCCAACGTCATCGAGGGCATCGCGCTCGAGAATTCCTGAGCGCGGCAAGGCCCCAGCACCGTCATGAGGATGACGGCGCGGCGCAGGCCGCGCCTGTCGTCGAGGAGCGCGCGCACCGGAAAGCGGCGCCGCGACGGCTCGGCGGGGGCGGGAAGCGGCGCGACGCGCGCAGCCGGCGCCGGCGTGCTGGCCGCAGCGGGCGTGCTGGCCGCAGCGGGCGGGCGGGCCGCAGCGGGCGTGCGCCCCCAGATGTCCTCGAGCGGCTGCTCTTCTGCGGGCGGCGCGGGCTTCGCAGCCGCCTCGGCCGCCTGCTCTTCCTGCTCACGCCGGCGCGCGGCGCGCTGCGCGATGAAGTTGAAGAGCACGATGGCGATGAAGCCCAGGACGTAGAGCAGCTCGACCGGGAAGCGCTCCATGGCTACGGCCTGCGCGGGCCGGAGGGCTCTTCGCCGCTCGCGATGGCGCCGCGCATGTCGGTGTCGGCCTGCACGTTCTTCATGCGGTAGTAGTCCATGATTCCCATGTTGCCGCTGCGGAAGGCCTCGGCCATGGCGCGCGGCACCTCGGCCTCGGCTTCGACGACGCGCGCGCGCATCTCCTGCTCGAGCGCAACCGCCATGGCGCGGCGCTCCTCGGCTTTCGCCTGGGCGATCTGCTTGTCGGCGTTGGCCTGGTCGATCTGCAACTTGGCGCCGATGTTCTCGCCGACGTCCACGTCGGCGATGTCGATCGACAGGATCTCGTAGGCGGTGCCCGCATCCAGGCCCTTCGAGAGGATGTGCTTGGAGATATGGTCGGGGTTCTCGAGCACGCTCTTGTGGTTCACCGCCGAGCCGATGGTGCTCACCATGCCCTCGCCGACGCGCGCGATGATGGTCTCCTCGCCCGCGCCGCCCACCAGGCGGTCGATGTTGGTGCGCACCGTGACGCGCGACACCACGATGAGCTGGATGCCGTCCTTCGCCACCGCGGCGATCTTCGGCGTCTCGATCACCTTGGGCAGCACCGACATCTGCACCGCTTCGAGCACGTTGCGCCCGGCAAGATCGATGGCCGCGGCGCGCTTGAAGGGCAGCGGGATGTTCGCCTTGTCGGCCGAGATCATGGCGTTCACCACACGCACCACGTTGCCGCCGGCGAGGAAATGCGCCTCCAGGTCGTTGACCGAGAGCTCGAGCCCTGCCTTCACCGCGCTGATGCGCGCCGTGACCACGGTGTTCGGCGGAATGCGGCGCAGGCGCATGCCGACGAGGGTAAACAGGCCCACATACGCGCCCGAGGCCCAGGCCGCGATCCACAGCGGGATCGGCACCAGGTACAGC
>DATIGR010000269.1:0-7455 GCA_035454645.1 Burkholderiales bacterium | reverse complement strand
TTTTACGTACGTGAAAACTGAATTGCGACCCTGACCCCGAATTGCGTCAGCGAGTCTCGACCCTGACCCCGAATTCAGTGCGCGCCGATGCGCGCTGCGGCGGGCCGGTGGCCGATGGTGCGCGAGATGCGCTCGGCGGTTTCCTTGACGAGCGGCCCCCACTGCACTTTCATGCGGTCGGCGGGCGTGGAGAGCGAGAGCGCGGCGACCAGGGTCCCCGCGTCGTCGCGGATGCCCGCGGCGACGCAGCGCACGCCGAGCTCGGCTTCCTCGTTGTCGATGGCCCAGCCCTGGCGCTGGATGCGCTCGAGGTCGCGCTCGAGCAGCGGCAGGCTCGAGAGCGTGTTCTTGGTGTGCGCGGCCAGTCCGGTGCGCTTGGCGTAGTCGCGCAGCCGCGCGAATCCGTCCTCGAGCAGGAACAGCTTCCCCGCCGCGGTGACGTGCAGCGGCGCGCGCGCGCCGATCACGTGCACCACGCGCATCGCCGAGCGGCCCGAGGAGGTGCGCTCGACGTACACGATCTCGTCGCCGTGGCGCACCGAGAGGTTGGCGGTCTCGCCGGTCTGCGCGTGCAGCTCGCGCATCGTCGGCAGCGCGAGCTCGCGCACGCTGATGCGCGACTTGACGAGGTTGCCGAGCTCGAGCAGCCGCATGCCGAGGCGGTAGGCTCCGGGCTCGACGCGGTCGACCAGCCGGTCGGCCGCCATCGACGACAGGATGCGGTGCGCGGTCGACGGATGCAGGCCGGTGTACTGCGCGATCTGCTTGAGCCCGAGCGGCTCGGGATGCTGCGCGAGCACGTCGAGCAGCCGCATCATGCGGTCGATGACCTGGATCGGGCTCTTGTGCTCGTCGTTGGCCGGCATCTGCGAGGGATTCTACAGCGTGTAGAATCGCTCGCCATGCCGGTGGTGACGTGCATCGAGGATTTGCGCGAGCTGGCGAAAAAGCGCGTCGCGCGCGCCGTCTTCGAGTACGTCGACTGCGGCTCCTACGCCCAGTCCACGCTGCGGGTGAACCGCGCCGACCTCGAGGCGCTGCTGTTCCGCCAGCGCGTCGGCATCGACGTCGACCGGCGCTCGACCCGCGCGACGATGCTCGGCGCGGAAGTGGCGATGCCGGTGGCGCTCGCGCCGGTCGGCCTCACCGGGCTCAACTGGGCCGACGGCGAGATCCTCGCCGCGCGCGCCGCCGAGCGCTTCGGCGTGCCGTTCACGCTCTCGACCATGTCGATCTGCTCGATCGAGGACGTCGCCGGCGCAGTCGAAAAGCCCTTCTGGTTCCAGCTCTACGTGATGCGCGACCGCGGCTTCGCCGCCTCGCTGATCGAGCGCGCGCGCGCCGCGAAGTGCTCGGCGCTGCAGCTCACGCTCGACCTCCAGGTCCAGGGCCAGCGCCACCGCGACCTGAAGAACGGCCTGACGGTTCCGCCGCGCCTGACCTGGGGCACTTTGCTCGATGTGCTGGGCAAGCCGGGCTGGACGCTCAACGTGCTGCGCGGCCGGCGCAAGTCGTTCGGCAACCTCGAAGGCCGCATCCCGGACGCGAAGAGCCTGACCACGCTCGCGCATTGGATCGCCGGCCAGTTCGACCCGACGCTCTCGTGGAAGGACGTCGAGTGGGTGAGGAAGCTCTGGGGCGGCAAGCTCGTGCTCAAGGGCATCCTCGATGTCGAGGACGCGAGAATCGCCGCCTCGGCGGGCGTCGATGCGATCGTGGTCTCCAACCACGGCGGCCGCCAGCTCGACAGCACGGTTTCCTCGATCCGGGCTCTGCCCGAGGTCGTGGCGGCGGTGAAGGGCAAGACCGAAATCTGGTTCGACGGCGGCATCCGCAGCGGCCAGGACGTGCTCAAGGCGCTCGCGCTGGGCGCCGACGCGACCATGATCGGCCGCGCCTTCGCCTACGGCCTGGGCGCCATGGGCGAGAACGGAGTGACGCGCGCGCTCGAGATCATCCGCGCCGAGCTCGACGTCAGCATGGCGCTGTGCGGCATCAGGAACGTGAAGGACGCGAGCCCCGCGCTTCTCAGGACTGGCTGAAAGCGACGAGCTCGAGCCTTTCGTTGTTGAGGAACTGGCCCGCTTTGCGGGCGCGCCCCCAGCCGCCGACCGTGCCTTCGACCTTTCGGAACTGCTCGCTGACGATCGGGCGGCGTACCTTGTCGGGCGCGATCCAGCGCGTCAACCCGAGCTGGATCTTCAGCCCTCGGTCCGTGTACGAGTAGCCCTGGCCTTCGATCACGAAGCAATCGAAGCTGCCCGCCGGCACGCTGATCGTCTCGCGGCGCGTGATCCTGAAGTCGAACTCGGACTCCGCCCCGGGGCCCTGCGCGCCGGTGGTGCGGAAGCGCGTGCTCCACTTCTTGCCGAGCGCGTATTCGAGCGGCTGATCCTGGCGCGGCGTGAAGCGCCTGCCGTCCGGGAGCTTGACGGCGTTGCCGAGCCGGTCGAGCACCAGCCGGCCATGGTCGAAGATGACTTCGCGCTCGGTGAGCTCGGTCACGCTCTGCCGGGCGCGTCCGAGCACCTGCCTGCTGTCCCGGTCGAGCCGCACGTACGTATAGCTGTCGCCGACCTTGTAGCCGGGATCGGCGCGGGCATGGCCCTGCGTGAACGGATTGCCAGCGGATGAGGCAATCCGGATCGGCTTCTCGCCCTGCCTCGCGAGGACCGCGTCGAGCTGCAGCTGGGCAAGCTCGGCGAAGCGCCCGCTCGGATAGCGCCTGAGGTACTCCTCGAGCGGAGAAGGCGATGCCGACCCGTCGGCCTTTTCCCACGCCGCCGCTTCCTCCAGGAACGTGCGCTCGGCTTCGTCCTCCGCGAGCTGCTTCAGCTCGCGGGGCGGGGTAAACCAGAAGTCCTCCTCGAGCGAAGTGCTCTCCCACGGAATCTGCCGCCCGTTGGAGCGTCGCCGTACGCCCAGGCGCACCCGCTTGAAGACGTCCTCGATTTTCGTGTCCGGCACCTTCATCTCGCGCAGCAGGTGCTCGGTATAGAGGGCGTTCGCGCCGTCGCCGTCTATGGCGACGTTCCCGGGCGACGTGGCGTACGCAATGAGCGTCCCGGCCGGGGCGTCGAGCTGCGAAAGGCCCTTCTGCTCGACGGGCGAGTCGAACGGGTTGTCGCGGCAGGCATCCAGGATGATCACGTTCATCGGGTTTGCCGCCTTGCGCAGGCGGTCGATGAGTGAGTTCAGATCGATGCATTGGGCCTGGACATCGGCGGGGCTCTTGACGTTGGCGTCCACCGGCACGAGGTAGTTGCGCCAGGCGAGCTGCACCGCGTGCCCGGCGAAGTAGAAGACCGCGACCGGCTTCTCGCGGGCCAGCGCGTCGCCGTAGGCGCCGATGAGCTGCGCCATCTCGTCGCGCTTGAGGTCCACGCCCAGCACGACCTCGAAGCGCTGGGTCCGCAGCTGCTCGGCGAGCGCGCCCGCGTCGTTCGCCGGATTGCGCAGCGCGCCGATGCCGTACTTGCTGTTGCCGATGACGAGCGCGCGGCGCGGCGCGCGCAGCAGCCGGCCCGGCGTCTGGCTCCAGGCCGGGAGACCGAGGAGCGATGAGCCCGCTGCAGCGGCAACGGCCTGCAAGACGCGGCGGCGCTTCCGCAGCTTCATTGCTTTCCCCCTCTTGCGCGGGCGATTCTAGCAGCGCGGCGCGCGTAGCGTGCCGGGTGGATCGCGTCGGCGAGCTTGCCTTCGAGCGGCAGCGGCTCGCCCTCGAGCTCGGAGGCGATCAGCTCCGCGGCGAGCGCGGCCCAGAGGAGCCCGCGCGAGCCGTACGCGAACGCGCCGTAGATTCCCTCGTCGATTCTTCCCGCGACCGGCAGCCGGTCCGGCGCGACCGAGCGGAAGGCGACGCGGCTTTGCAGCTTTTCGGAAAGATTCGTCTTGGTCGCGAGAATTTTCCCGAGCCTCTCCAGGTTGCCGGCATCGCTGTCGGCGCGCGGCGCGGCATCCTCGTCGTCGATGTCGTAGCTCGCGCCCACCACGCACACGCCGTCGACCGGCGGCAGCACCATGCCGCCGCGCAGCACCACCACCCGCGGCGCCTCGATGTCGCCGGCCGGCACGAGCGTGACCTGGCCGCGCACCTTGCGCAGATGCAGGTGCGGCACCGCGCGCAGCTTCGGCGCCCCGGAGGAGTTCGCGAGAATCACCACCGGCGCGCGCGGGAGCTCCGATACCGCGGTCGCGAAAGTCCTTCTCAGCCCGGGCCCGCAGGCTTCGAGCAGCGCGTTGACCAGCGACGGCGGGCGGATCCATCCCGCCTGCGGAAACCACAGCCCCGGCGCGGCGAGCGGCACGCCGGCGTGCGCCGCGGCCTCCTCGCGCGTCACGTACTGCGCGTACTCGGGCGGAGCCGCGAGCGCGGCGATCGACGCGCGCTGCGAGGCTTCCTCCTTCGCGTCGCGCGCGAGCTGCAGCACCCCGCACGGATCCCAGCGAATTTCAGGGAAATTCCTCCAATAGGCGAGGGAAAAGAGAAAACCTGCTCGTGTCAGCCGCGCGAGCATGCTGTCGTCGGGAGTGGCGATGGGATGGAACGCGCCCGCATGATTGCCCGACGCCTCCTGCGCCGGCGCCGAGTGGCGCTCGTAGAGCTCGACCTCCCAGCCGCGCGCGCACAGGCGCTCGCAGACCGCCGCGCCCGCGACGCCCGCGCCGACGACGGCGGCTCTTCTTGTCGGGGCCGGGGGAGACTCGCTCTTTCGGAGATTCGTCGCGACCAGCATTTCTCTCTTGTCGCCGAAGCCCGGGTGCTTCTCGACCGCGAAGCCGGTGGCTTCGAGGGCACGGCGCACCGCCGAGGCGACGCTCCAGGTGGCCGCGGTGGCGCCGGGCGCGGCGAGGCGCGACAGCGCGCGCATCAGCTGCGGCGACCACATGTCGGGGTTCTTCGCCGGGGCGAAGCCGTCGAGATAGAAGGCGTCGGCGGCGAGGCGCAGGTCGCGCGCGATCGCCACGTCGGAGAAGAACAGCGTGAGCACCACCCGGCCGCCGTCGAGCTCCAGACGGTGCGCTCCGGGTACGAGCACCGGCCAGCGCGCGTGCAGCTCGGCGGCCTCGGCTTGAAATTCATACCGGGCATGCGCGAGCTGCAGGTCCGGCAGCGTGAACGGGTGCTTCTCGATCGCCACGTAATGCAGGCGCGCGCAGCGCCGCGGGTCGCGCCGCCACGCCTGCCAGGTGGCGAGGAAATTGAGCCCGAAGCCGAACCCGGTCTCGAGGATGACGAAGCGGCCGCGCCCGGCCCAGCGGCCGGGGAGCGAATTGCCGCCGAGGAACACGTGGCGCGCCTGCGCCGGGCCGCCCGCGGCGCTGTGATAGACGTCGCCGTAGGCCGCGGAGTAGGGCGTTCCGTCGTGGAACGCGAGCTGCGCCGGCTCGAGCGGTTGCTGCATTGCAATCCAGTATAGGGTTTGATGCACATCAAAGTGGCGCCGGGCGGCGGGTATAGCGTCCCGGCATGGAAACCTTCATCTTTCTCACCTTACTGACCCTCCTGCTCGCGGCGGTGGCGCCCGGGCTGTACCTGCTCGGCAAGCGCGTGGCCGCCCGGCCCGCGCACCTGGAGATCTGGCGCGTGATGCATCGCCTCGGCCTCAGCCCGGGAGAAGTCGAGGGCGAAGAGGCGCGCGGCATGGCGCTCGCGCTGCGGCGCTGCACGCTGTGCCCGGGGGTGGATGCCTGCCAGGAATGGCTCGCCTCGAGCTCGCGCGCGGGGCTCGAGAACTTCTGCCCGAACGCTTCGTACTTCAAGACGCTCGAGCGCCGGTGAGCCTCACGCTCGAATCGGTCGTCACGGTCGCGCTCGGCGGCCTGGTGTTTCTCGTCGCCGCGTACTACGTCCTCGAGACGTGGCTGCGCGCATGGGAGCAGCAGCTGCCTTCGCCGCTCGTGCGCACGCTGCACCGCGTCGGCGCCGATCCCGAGCGCCTGGCGCGGCCCGGAGCGAGGCACTTGATCGCGCTTGCCGAACGCAGCTGCCCCGCCTGCGCCGCGACCGGCGCCTGCCGCGAGTGGCTCGAATCCGGCTCGCCCACGGCCTATCGGAGCTTCTGCCCCAACGCCGCGCTGGTGGAGCATCTGACGCGCTGAAGTATCATTGACGGCTTCACGCGGGAGGCCGTCGATGAGGCTGGGGATTTTCATGATGCCGGTGCATCCCCTGCACCGGAACCACACCGAAACGCTGAAGGAGGACCGCGACACCGTCATCCTCGCCGACCAGCTCGGCTTCCACGACGCGTTCATCGGCGAGCACCTCACCGACAAGGCCGAGAACATCACCAACTCGCTGCTGTTCCTCGCCACGCTGATCCACTCGACCAGGAAGATCAAGCTCGCGAGCGGCACCTGCAACCTGTCGCAGATCCACCCGACCGTGGTGGCCGCCAACGCGGCGATGTTCGACCACCTCGCGGAGGGCCGCTTCATCCTCGGCGTGAGCCCGGGGGCGCTCGTGTCCGACGCCGAGGCGCTCGGCATCATGGACGAGGACCGCAACAAGATGTTCTCCGAGGCGATCGACGTGATCCTCGAGATCTGGTCGCGCGAGCCGCCCTACGAGATCGACCTGCCGGGCAACCGCTTCAAGGTGACGACGAAGAAGACCATGCACCTCGAGACCGGCGTCGGCATCATGCCCAAGCCCTTCCAGCAGCCGCGGCCCGAGATCGTCGGCACCGTGGTCGCGCCGTTCTCCAAGGGCGTGGTGCTCATGGGCGAGCGCGACTTCCATCCGCTGTCGGCCAACTTTCTGCTGCCGCACTGGCTGAAGACGCACTGGGCGAACTACGCCGAGGGCAAGACCAAGGCGGGCGTCGAGCCCGACCCGGCCGAGTGGCGCGTCGCGCGCACCGTGTTCGTCGCCGACGACGACAAGGTCGCGGCCGCCTACGGCCGCCACGACGCGAACAGCCCGTACCGCTTCTACTACCGGCAGCTCCAGACCAAGCTCACCAAGGCCGGGCGCCACGCGGTATTCAAGGAGCGCCTCGACCAGCCCGACCACGAGATCACCTACGAGTTCGTGCTCGATCGCCTGTGCATCTACGGCACGGTGAACAAGGTGGTCGACCAGATCCTGCGGCTGCGCGAGCAGGTGGGCGATTTCGGCGAGCTGGTCTACGCCGGCATGGACTGGGTCGACCCGAAGCTCGCGAGACGCTCCATGCAGCTCATGGCGGAGGAAGTAATGCCGCGCGTCAACGCGGCAATTGCAAAAGAAGAAAAGCGCGCCGCCGCGGCTTGATCCACATCAAGCGGGGCAGGGGCGGGGGCCCTAACCTGCTCCCATGGTCCGGCGACTGCTTGGGGCCTGGCGCAGCGCCAGGCGGGAGATCGAGAAGCTCGAGCTGTGGGAGGTGCTGCACCGGCGCGGCACGCGCAGGCTCGCCAACCAGAACGGGCAGGCGCTCGTCTTCGCGCTCGAGCGCTGCACCGCCTGCC
>DATIGR010000268.1:0-4234 GCA_035454645.1 Burkholderiales bacterium | reverse complement strand
CATCGAGATCGGCTCCTTGGAGATCTTGAGGATCTTGCGGATCTTCTCCTCGGGCATCTCCATCCGCTGCGCCAGCGTTGCCGGATCGGGCTCCTGGCCTGTCTCCTGCAGGATCTGTCGCGAGATGCGGTTCATCTTGTTGATGGTCTCGATCATGTGCACCGGGATGCGGATGGTGCGCGCCTGGTCGGCGATCGAGCGCGTGATCGCCTGCCGGATCCACCACGTGGCGTAGGTCGAGAACTTGTAGCCGCGGCGGTATTCGAACTTGTCCACCGCCTTCATCAGGCCGATGTTCCCCTCCTGGATCAGGTCGAGGAACTGCAGCCCCCGGTTGGTGTACTTCTTCGCGATCGAGATCACCAGGCGCAGGTTGGCTTCGGTCATCTCGCGCTTCGCGCGGCGCGCCTTGGCCTCGCCGGTGGACATCTGCTTGTTGATCTCCTTCAGGTCCCTCACCGGGATGCCGATCTTCTGCTGCACCGCCTGGATCTTGGAAAGCAGCTCCAGCACCGAGGGCTCGACGCGGCGCAGCGAATCGCTCCAGGGCTGCTGGGCGTTGATCTCGCTCGAAAGCCAGCGGCGCGAGCCTTCGGTGCCGGCGAACACCTTGATGAAGTGCTGGCGCGGCATCTGGGCCTTCTCGACCGAGATGTCGTGGATCTCACGCTCGTGGCGGCGGATCTCGTCCACCAGGCTGCGCACGCTGTCGGACAACCGCTCCACCGTGCGCGCGGTGAAGCGGAGGGTCATCAGCTCGGTCGAGATCTGGTCGCGCGCGCGCAGGTAGTCCTTGTCCTTCGAGCCCTTGTTCTCGAGCGCCTTCAGCTGCCTCTCGAACAGGCGCCGGATGCGCGCGAACTTCTCGAGCGCCTCGCCCTTGAGCTTGAGCAGGCTCGCCGACTGCGCCGCTTCCGCGGCTTCTTCGTCCTCCTCGCCCTCTTCCTCCTCGATCTGCGCTTCCTCGTCCTCCTGGGTCGGCGCGGCCCTCTTCGGGTCGAAGTCGTCCTTGGCGTTCGGGTCGATCAGCCCGTCGACCACCTCGTCGATGCGCAGCTCGTCCTTCTCCACCTTGTCGGCGAGGTCGAGAATCTCGCGCACCGTGGTCGGGCAGGCGCTGATCGCGAGGATCATGTGGCGCAGGCCGTCCTCGATGCGCTTGGCGATCTCGATCTCGCCCTCGCGCGTGAGCAGCTCGACCGAGCCCATCTCGCGCATGTACATGCGCACCGGGTCGGTGGTGCGGCCGAACTCGGAGTCGACCGTCGACAACGCGGCCTCGGCCTGCTCCTCGACATCCTCGTCGGGCTGCGCCACCTGCTGGGTGTCGGAGGCGATGAGCAGCGTTTCCTGGTCCGGCGCCTGGTCGTAGACCTGGATGCCCATGTCGCCGAACGTCGAGATGATGGCTTCGATCTGCTCGGCGTCGACCAGGTCGTCGGGCAGGTGGTCGTTGATCTCGGAATACGTGAGGAAGCCGCGCTCCTTGCCGAGCTTGATCAGGTTCTTGAGGCGCGTGCGGCGGGTCTCGGCGTCTTCCTTCGGCATCTCGGCCGGGATCAGCCAGGCGTCCTTGCCGCCGCGGCGGCCCCGCCCGCGGCCCTTGCCGCGGCCCTTCACCTCGTTCACCTTCGCTTCGAGGAGCTCGAGCGCCTGCTTGGCGCTCTTGATCGGGGACTTGGCGGCCTTTGCGGCCTTGTCGTCGACCCTCGCGGCCTTGTGGCCCGGTGCAGCTTTCGGCGCCGCGGCCTTGCGGGCCTTGAGGACGGGCTTCTTCGCCGCCGCCGGCTTGCGGGCCGCGCGGACCTTGGCCTTTACGCGCTTGAGGACCTTGGCCTTTTTCTTCGCCGCCTTGACCTTCTTCAGCTTCTTCCGCTTCTGGACCATCCGTCCCCCGCCGTATAACTGCCTGAATACCCGAAACAAATCGAACCGCGCATTATATGTGACCGGTCACGCGCTTGGAAGTGCCCCCTGGAGCCGCTTGTAGGCCAGGTTCTTCTCGTTGAATACCACCAGGTCTTCCCGGGAGCTCAGGCGCCTGCGCAGGTCGTCGAGCTCCATCTTGCGGTGCCGCAGGTCGATCTGCGTCAGCGCGTGCTGGAACTCGCCGCGCGCCGCGTCCGCGTCGAACGCGAGTTCCTCTCCGTATCTCTGGGCTCTGAGCACCGTTTCAAGGCAGGAATTCCCGCTGAGCGCGTCCATCAGCACGGGGAAGCTGAGCTCCTCCTCCGAGGCCTCGCATTGCCGGCGGATCGCGAGCAGCGCCTGGGTTTCGGCGCGCTCGGGGGCGAGCCGCGCCGGGTCGATGTGCTCCACGAGCGTCAGGTCGCTGAGCAGCGCCGTGAGCAGGCTCCACTCCAGGGAAGTGGGGGCATCGTAGCGCGGGGGACGCGGCGAAGCCCGCGTGAAGGCGGGGCGGCGGGGAAGCTCGAGCAGCGCGCCGATATCGGTTTCCGCGACCCGGGCGAGCTGCGCGATCTCGTTCGTGAGCTGCAGGCGCAGCGCCGGCGCCGTGATTCGCTGAATGTGCGACTTCGCGACCGAGATCAGCCGCGCGCGGCCCTCCGGGGTGTCGAGATCGACCTCGGAGCGGAGCTGCGACAGCAGGAACTGCGAAAGCGTCTCCGCCTCGCGCACGCGCGCCTCGAACGCCTCCTTGCCGCGCTTGCGCACGTAGCTGTCCGGGTCTTCGCCCTCGGGGAGGAACAGAAACCGGATCGGCTTGGGGTCGGGCGCGAGCGGCAGGCTCACTTCCAGGGCGCGCCAGGCGGCCTTGCGCCCCGCGGCGTCGCCGTCGAAGCAGAACACGAGCTCGTCGGCGAGGCGCAGCAGCTTCGACACGTGCACCGGCGTGGTCGCCGTGCCGAGCGTCGCCACGGCATAGCCGACGCCGAACTGCGAGAGCGCGACGACGTCCATGTAACCCTCGACCACCAGCACCCGGCTCGCCGCCCGGATCGCATCGCGCGCCTGCGGCAGCCCGTAGAGCTCGCGCCCCTTCTCGAACAGCGGCGTCTCGGGCGAGTTCAGGTACTTCGGCTCTCCCTGGTCGAGGATGCGGCCGCCGAAGCCGATCACCGCGCCGCGCGCGTTGAGGATCGGGAACATGACGCGATCGCGGAAGCGGTCGTAGCGCTTGCCCTCGTTTTCGATCACAAGACCGCACTCGACCAGAGAAGCATGTGAATACTCGAGAACCGCTTTCAGGTTCTGCCAGTCGTCCGGGGCGTAGCCGATGCGGTAGCGGGCGGCGATTTCCCCGGTCAGGCCGCGCCCTTTGAGGTACTCGATCGCGCGCGCCGAGCTCTTCAGCTCGCCGCGATAGAAGTTCATCGCCTTTTCCATCACCGCGTAGAGGTCGGGCTCGCGCTCCTTGCGCGCCGCCTCTTCGGGCGTGCGCGGCCGCGACTCGGGAACCTGCATGCCGAGCTGCGCGGCGAGCTCCTTCACGGCGTCGACGTAGCCCATGGAGGCGTACGCCATCAGGAAGCCGATCGCGTTGCCGTGCGCGGCGCAGCCGAAGCAGTGGTAGAACTGCTTCGTGGGGCTGACGCTGAAGGAAGGCGTCTTCTCGTTGTGGAACGGGCACAGGCCGACGTAGTTCGCGCCCGCCTTGCGCAGCTGGACGTAGCGTTGCACCACGTCCACGATGTCGACCCGATTGAGCAGGTCCTGCTTAAACGAGTCGGGGATCACGCCCCGATTGTCATCCGGAAAGCTTGCTCTTGACTAGGGCGGAGACCTTGCCCATGTCGGCCTTGCCGGCAAGACGCACCTTGAGCAGGCCCATGACCTTGCCCATGTCCTTGACACCCGCAGGCTTTGCTTCGGAAATCGCGGCATCTACGGCCTGGCCGAGCTCCGCATCGCTCATTTGCCGAGGCAGGTAGCCGGTCAGGACGTCGAGCTCGAATTTCTCGGCGTCCGCCAGGTCCTTGCGCGCCGCCTGTTCGTACTGGGCGATCGACTCGCGGCGCTGCTTGATCATCTTCTCGAGCACCGCCAGGACCTCGGCGTCGCCGAGCTCGGTGCGGGTGTCGACCTCGCGCTGCTTGATGGCGGCGAGGGCGAGACGCACGGTCGACAAGCGCGCCGCATCCTTGGCGCGCATCGCCGCCTTCATGTCATCGGTGATCTGCTGCCTTAGGGAAATGCTAGTAGAGCTTTGCCGGAAGCATCTGGCTGCGCAGACGCTTGTGATGGCGCTTCACCGCGGCGGCGAGCTTGCGCT
>DATIGR010000267.1:0-7543 GCA_035454645.1 Burkholderiales bacterium | reverse complement strand
GAAGAAGGCGCTCGCCGAGGCGCTCAAGCAGGTGCAGGACAAGAAGCCGAAAGAGCTGGTCGAGACCCGGCTCGAGCGCCTGATGGCCCATGGCAAGTTCAAGGAAGCGACGGAGCGGTAGCGCGCGCATTGCCGTCGGGCTGTCGGGCGGCGTCGATTCCGTGGTGCTGCTGCACAAGCTGCGCGAAGCCCCGGGGATCTCGGCCATCCATGTCCATCACGGACTCAGCAAGAACGCCGACGCCTGGGCCGCGTTCTGCCGGCGGCTGTGCAAGCGCCTCGGCGTGCCGCTGACCGTCAGGAAAGCGAAGGTCGTGAAGCGCGGCGACGGGCTCGAGGCTGCGGCCCGGGCGGCGCGCTATGAAGTCTTCAGGAAAATTCCTGCCGACGTTGTCGCGCTCGCGCACAACCGGGATGACCAGGCCGAGACGGTCATGATGAACCTGCTGCGCGGCACGGGGCTGCGCGGCGCGCGCGGCATGCTTGCGAGATCGAAATTCCACGACAAGACTCTGTTGCGCCCGTTGCTCGACACGCCGCGCAGCGAGATCGAAGCCTACGCGCGCCGCCACCGGCTGGAGTGGCTCGAGGACGAGAGCAATGCGGACGAGTCGCTCACGCGCAATTTCATCCGGCGGCGGGTGGGCCCGCTTCTGCAGCAGAAATTTCCCAAGTGGCGCGAAAACCTCGGCCGGGCGGCGCGGCATTTCTCGCGCGGGGAAGATCGGGCGCACGATCTGCTCAGAAGTTATCTGAGGTCGAAGGGGCTGCGCGCGCCGAGCGAGGCGAAGCTGGTCGAGATGCTGAAGCAGCTCACCTCCGGCGGCCGCCGCACGCTGATCGAGCACGACGGCGCCCGCCTGCGGGTTTACCGCGGCAAGATCGTCGAGGACCGCGGCGCCGGCGCGTTTACGCCCGCATTTACTCCCATCGCATGGAAGGGCGAGCGCAGGCTCGCGATCCCGGAGCTCGGCGGCGAGCTGCGCTTTCGACGCACACGCGGCCGGGGCATCGCGGCAAGCGCGAGGCCGCTCGGCGTGCGGCTGCGCTCGGGCGGCGAGCGCCTGCAGCCCGATCCGCGACGGCCGCGCCGTACGCTGAAGAATCTGTTCCAGGAAGCGGGCGTACCGCCGTGGGAGCGCGACCGGCTGCCGCTGCTCGTCTGCGGCGAGGACGTGGTATGGGTGCCGGGGCTCGGCGTCGATGCGCGCTACCGGGCGGCCGAAAATGCTTCCGGCGTGCTGCCGGAATGGCGTAGAATCGCGGGTTAATTTCTTGATTACCAAGGGGAATGCAGTCCATGGCGGTGGAGCAGACGCTCTCGATCATCAAGCCGGACGCGGTGAAGAAAAACGTGATCGGGCAGGTCCTCGCGCGCTTCGAGGCCGCGGGCCTGCGCATCGTCGCGGCGCGCATGATGCATCTGTCGCGCGCCGAGGCGGAGGGCTTCTACGCGGTGCACCGCGGGCGGCCGTTCTTCGGCGCGCTGGTCGAGTTCATGACCTCGGGGCCGGTGCTGATCCAGGTGCTCGAAGGCGACGGCGCGATCGCGCGCAACCGCGAGCTGATGGGCGCGACCGATCCGAAAAAGGCCGCCCGGGGCACGATCCGCGCCGACTTCGCCGAGTCGATCGACGCCAACGCGGTGCACGGCTCGGACGCGCCGGAAACCGCGCGCAAGGAGATCGCCTACTTCTTCCCGCTGTGCGAGGTCTACTCCCGGTGAAGCCGAATCTCCTCGGCCTGGACGCGGCCGGCCTGGGGCGCCTGCTCCAGGACGAGAAGGCGTTCCGGGCGCGCCAGGTGCTGCGCTGGGTGCATCAGCGCGGCGAAGCCGATTTCAGCCGCATGACGGATATCGCGCGCGAGCTGCGCGAGGAGCTCGCCGCGGGCGCGCGCATCGAGGCGCCGCGCATCCTCGGCGACACCCTCGCCGCGGACGGCACGCGCAAATGGCTGCTCAAGGTCGACGGCGCGAACGCCGTCGAGGCGGTGTTCATTCCCGAGGCGCGGCGCGGCACGCTTTGCGTCTCGAGCCAGGCGGGCTGCGTGCTCGACTGCGCTTTCTGCTCGACCGGCAAGCAGGGATTCAACCGCAACCTCTCCACCGCCGAGATCGTCGGTCAGCTCTGGCTCGCAAGCAAGCTGGTTGAAACTAGAATCTCCAATGTCGTGATGATGGGCATGGGCGAGCCGCTCGCCAACCTGGACAACGTCATTCCGGCGCTGCGCCTGATGCTCGACGACAACGCCTACGGGCTGTCGCGGCGGCGCGTCACCGTGTCGACCGCCGGCCTCATCCCCGGCATCGACCGGTTGCGCGACGAGTGCCCGGTGGCGCTTGCGGTGTCGCTGCACGCGCCGAACGACGAGCTGCGCGATCGCCTCGTCCCGGTCAACCGCAAGTACCCGCTCGCCGAGCTGGTCGCGGCGTGCAACCGCTACCTGGAGAAGGCGCCGCGCGATTTCATCACCTTCGAGTACGTGATGCTCGCGGACGTGAACGACGCCGACGTCCACGCGCGCGAGCTGGTCGCGCTTGCCGCGAGCGTGCGCAGCAAGTTCAACCTCATCCCGTTCAACCCGTTTCCCCGTTCGGGCTTCAAGCGCTCTGCGCCCGAGCGCATCCGGCGCTTCGCCGAAGTGCTGCAGCGCGCCGGGCTGACCGTCACTACGCGCAAGACGCGCGGCGACGACATCGCCGCGGCCTGCGGCCAGCTCGCCGGCGACGTCGCCGACCGCACGCGCCGCACGCTCGCCCTGCGGGAAGCCCGGGCATGAAGATCCGCAGCGCGATCCTCGCCGCGATGCTCGCCGGCTGCGCGGCACAGAACCAGAGCCCCGATCCCCTTCTCGGCAGCGCGACGATGGACGGCGAGCTCGGCGACAAGCGCAATCGCGCGCGGCTGCATACCGAGCTCGCCTCGCTTTATTTCAACAACGGCAACATGACGGTGGCGCTGGACGAGCTGCGCGCCGCCACGGCGGCCGACCCGAATTACGGCCCGGCGTACGGCATGTTCGGGGTGCTGTACATGCGGCTCAACGAGACCGTGCGGGCGGAAGAGAGCTTCGAGCGTTCGCTGCGCCTCGCCCCGAACGACCCCGACGTCAACCACAACTACGGCTGGTTCCTGTGCCAGACGGGACGCGAGCAGGCGTCGATCAAGCACTTCGAGAACGCCGTGCGCAATCCGCTCTACCCGACGCCGCAGCGCTCGTACGCCGCGGCGGGTGTGTGCGCCCTGAAGGCGAACCAGGTGAAGCAGGCCGAGGGCTACTTCGAGCAGGCGCTCAAGCTGGAGCCCGACGAGCCCTCGTCGCTCCTGCAACTCGGCCAGATCCGCTACCGGCAGGGCAACATCGGCGAGGCGCGCAAGCTGGTGACGCGCCACAACAAGCTCGTCACGCCGAGCGCCGAATCGCTGTGGCTCGCGGTGCGCATCGAGCGCCGCCTGGGCGAGCGGCTCCAGGAGCAGGCCTACGCCAACCAGCTGCGCCGGCGCTACCCCACCTCGCCGGAGTACCAGGCGCTGCTGCAGGGGCGCTATGACTGAAGCGACCGGAGTCGGCCAGGAGCTCGCCGCGGCGCGCGAGTCGCGCGGGCTCGCCCTGGCCGACGTCGCGCAGCAGCTCAAGTTCTCGCCGCGCCAGCTCGAGGCCCTGGAGCAGGAGCAGTTCGACGCGCTGCCCGGGGCCACTTTCGCGCGCGGCATGGTGCGCAGCTACGCACGGCTTCTCAAGCTCGATCCCGAGCCGCTCGTGCAGCGCATCGCCGGGCTTTGCGAGGTTCCCGATTCCAGCCGCCTCGCCGAGCGCTACCACCAGCCGGTGCCGTTCTCCGACAGCGCGCGACGCTCGACCTTCGTCTATCTCGCCGTGTCGCTCGGCGTGCTGGTCCTGGTGGGCGCCGTCGCCTACCAGTGGCACCAGGAACGCACCGCGGCGGCGAAGAAGCCGACCGTGGTGGCGAAGGTGAAGCCGGCGCCGCGTGAAGCGAGGCCGGCCCTGGTGGCCGCGCCGGTGCCGCCGGTTCAACCGGTGGCGCAGGAGAAGGTGATGACCGAGCCCAAACCGGCCGTGGCGGCCGCGCCGGCGCCGCGCCCCGCCGGCGGCCCTCGCCTGGTCGTGCGCACCGAGGGCGAGGCCTGGATCGAGATCAAGGACTCCCTCGACCGCATGCTCGTGTCCTCGCTCAACCCGCCGGGAAGCGAGCGCGTGGTGCGCGGCCGGCCGCCGTACAGCCTGGTCATCGGCAACGCCTCCCAGGTCAGCGTCACCTACAACGACAAGCCGATCGATCTCGCGCCCCATACCCGGCAGGACGTGGCGCGCTTCACGATCCCCTGAGGCGCATGGAAAGACGAATCTCGCGCCAGGTGGCCGTCGGCGGCGTGCGCATCGGCGGCGGCGCGCCGATCGTGGTGCAGTCGATGACCAACACCGACACCGAGGATGCCGCGGCGACCGCGCGCCAGGTCGAGGCGCTCGCCCGCGCCGGCTCCGAGCTGGTGCGCATCACCGTGAACACGCCGCAGGCGGCGGCGCGCGTGGCCGAGATCCGGCAGCGCCTCGACGCGGCCGGCTGCGCGGTGCCGCTGATCGGGGACTTCCACTACAACGGCCACAAGCTCCTTACGCAGTATCCGGACTGCGCGCGCGCGCTCGCCAAGTACCGCATCAACCCCGGCAACGTCGGCAAGGGCGCCAAGCGCGACGAGCAATTCGCGACGCTCATCGAGTGCGCGATCCGCTACGGCAAGCCGGTGCGCATCGGCGTCAACTGGGGCAGCCTGGATCAGGAGCTGCTCGCGCAGCTGATGGATGACAATGCGAAGAGAAACGATCCACTGGACGCCGGCGACGTGACCAGAGAAGCAGTGATTCGATCCGCGCTCGACTCGGCGAGGCAGGCCGAGGACTGGGGCCTGCCGGCGGACCGAATCGTGATCTCGTGCAAGATGAGCCAGGTGCAGGACCTGATCGCGGTCTACCGCGCGCTTGCCGCGCGCTGCGACCACGCGCTGCACCTCGGCCTTACCGAGGCGGGCATGGGCTCGAAAGGCATCGTCGCCTCGAGCGCCGCGCTCGCCGTGCTGCTGCAGGAAGGCATCGGCGACACCCTGCGCGTCTCGCTCACCCCCGAGCCCGGCGGCAGCCGCACGCGCGAAGTGCAGGTGGCGCAGGAGATCCTGCAGACGATGGGCCTGCGCTCCTTCGCGCCCATGGTGAGCGCATGCCCCGGCTGCGGACGGACCACCAGCACGGTTTTTCAGGAATTGGCCGAAAAGATCGAGCGCTATCTGCGCGCGCAGATGCCGCAATGGAAGGACGCCTATCCGGGCGTAGAGGAGATGCGCGTCGCGGTGATGGGATGCGTGGTGAACGGCCCGGGCGAGTCCAAGCACGCCGACGTCGGCATCAGCCTGCCCGGCACCGGCGAGGTGCCGGTGGCGCCGGTGTACGTCGACGGCAAGAAGACCGTGACGCTGAAAGGCGAGCGCATCGCCGAGGAGTTCCAGGCGATCGTCGAGGGCTACGTCAAAGAAAAATACCGGGCGCCCTGACGTGCAGAAGGTGAAACCCTCCCTGCTGCGGGGATTCGACCAGGAATACCTGCCGCAGGACCAGCTCCAGTTCAACCGCATGGTCGAGATCATCCGGCGCAACTTCGAGCTCTACGGCTTCCTGCCGATCGAGACGCCGTCGGCCGAGCGGCGCGAGGTGCTCACCTCCAAGGGCGGGGTCGAGAAGGAGATCTACGCGCTCACGCGCCTCGCCGAGGCCGGCGACGACGAGGCCGCGACCAAGGGCGCGCTGCGCTTCGACCTCACCGTGCCGCTCGCGCGCTACGTCGCGATGCGCGAGCGCGAGCTCGCGTTCCCGTTCCGCCGCTACCAGATCCAGCGGGTCTGGCGCGGCGAGACGCCGCAGGCGCGCAAGGGCCGCTTTCGCGAGTTCTACCAGTGCGACATCGACGTCATCAACCGCGAGAAGCTCTCGTACCTCGCCGAGGCCGAGATCCCGAGCGTGATCTACAGCGTGTTCAAGGAGATGGCGATCGGCGAATTCCGCATCCGCATCAACAACCGCAAGGTGCTGAAGGGGTTGCTGCACGAATTCGGCGTCAGGGATGAGAGGTCCGCCGCCGTGCTGCGGATCCTCGACAAGACCGAGAAAGAGGACGCGGCGAAGATCCGCGCCGACCTGGAGCGCGAAGGCGTGCCGCGCGAAGCCTGCGCCGGGCTTCTCGGCCTGATCTCGGAGCGCCGCGGCACCGACGACACGCTTTCCCTGCTGAACGGACTGAAGCACTGCGCGCACGGCCTGGAGGAGCTGCGCCGGATCGTCGAGGCGATCCGCCAGTTCGGCGTGCCCGATTGCGCCTTCGCGGTCGACCTCGGGGTGGTGCGCGGCCTCGACTACTACACCGGAACGATCTACGAGACGACGCTCTCGGCGTATCCCGAGCTCGGCAGCATCTGCTCCGGGGGGCGCTACGACGACCTGGCGAGCTACTTCACCGATACGCGGCTGCCGGGCGTGGGAATCTCGATCGGCCTGACGCGCCTGTTCTCGAAGCTGAAGGAGGCCGGACTGCTGCGGCCGCTGGCGAGGACCCCGGCGGAAGTCCTGGTCACCGTCATGGACGCAAGATATCTCGAGCGCTACCTGAAGATCGCGGCTATGCTGCGCGCTGCCGGCATCAACACCGAGGTGTACCTCGAGCCGGCGAAGCTCGGCGCCCAGCTGAGCTATGCCGACCGGAAAGGATTTCGCGTCGCGCTCATCGCCGGCGAGAACGAATTCGAAAGAGACGTGGTCCAGCTCAAGAACCTCTCGACCCAGACACCCCGCGACGTTCCAATGAGCGACGTCGTATCTGCCGCCCAACAGGAGCTTCGCTGATGGCGCTCGATCTCGAAGAGCAGGAACAGGTCGCCGAGCTCAAGGCGTGGTGGCGCCAGCACGGCAACCTGATCGTCTCCGTGGTGCTCGCCGCGTCGGCTGCGTTCGCCGGCTGGCAGGGCTGGCGCTGGTACAGCGCGAGCCAGGCGGCGCAGGCGGCCGCGGTGTTCGACGCGCTCGCCAAGGCGGCGCAGGCGGGCGACGCCAAGGCGCTGCGCGACTCGGCCGGAACGCTGATCGAGAGCTATCCGCGCACGCTCTACGCCTCGATGGGCGCGCTGGTGGCGGCGCGCTTCCACTTCGACCGCAACGACCTCAAGGCCGCCAAGGCGCAGCTCGAGTGGGTGATCGAGCGCGCGCCGTCGGAGGACTTGCGCGACATCGCGCGCCTGCGCCTCGCCGCGATCGCGCTCGACGAGAAGGCGCCCGACGAGGCGCTGAAGCTGCTCGACGCCCGGCATGGCGCCGCCTACGAGGCGCAGTACGCCGCGCTGCGCGGGGACGCGCTGCTCGCCAAGAGCCAGCGCGCCGAGGCGCGCGCCGCCTACCAGCTCGCGCTCGAGAAGGCGGGCAGGGAGCAGGGCGGGTTCCGCGAGAGCGTGCGCATGCGCCTCGAGGCGCTCGGAGGCTGACG
>DATIGR010000266.1:0-3398 GCA_035454645.1 Burkholderiales bacterium | reverse complement strand
GCCGCAGTTTTCACCTTGGCGGCCCGTTTTCGGGCGGCGGCTACTTCGTGTTCCGGATGCGCTGGATCAGGCTGGTGTACTTCGCGCCGTACTTGTCGCGCACCGGCTGCGTCGCCTTGAAGAACGCTTCCTTGTCGGCCTTGACGAACTGGATGCCGGCGCCTTTGAGCTTGCCCGTGGCCTCCGCGACGTAGGCGTCCCACAGCTTGCGCTGCTCGAGCTGCGCCTCGCGCGAGTACTTGCGGATCAGGTCCTGGTCGGCCTTCGGCAGCTTGTCCCAGCTCACCTTCGAGTAGACGAAGATCTCGGGGATGATGAGGTGGCCGGTGAGGCTGTAGACCTTGCCCTTGGGCGTCTGGTAGTGGTTCTGCGCGAACAGCGTCGGCTCGTTGTTCTCGGCGCCGTCCACCACGCCGGTCTGCAGCGCCTGGTGCAGCTCGTTGAATCCCATCGCGATGCCGTTGCCGCCCATGGCGTTCATGGTCTCGACGAAGATCGGGTTGCCCATCATGCGGATCTTCATGCCCTTGAGATCCGCGGGCTTGGTCACCGGCTTGTCGGAATAGACGTTACGCGTGCCGGCGTCCATCCAGCCGAGCGCGACCAGGCGCGAGCGCGGATCGTTGCTGAGCTTGTCGAGCATCTCCCGGCCGATCGGCCCGTCGATGACCTTGCGCATGTGGCTCTCGTCGCGGAACACGAACGGCATGTTGAACACGTTGAGCTCGTCCACGATCGGCCCCATCGGGCCGACCGAGATGCGCGCGATCTGCAGCGCGCCGACCTGCGCCTGCTCGATCATCTCCTTCTCGCCGCCGAGCTGCATCGACGGGAACATCTGCAGCTTGTACTTGCCTTTCGTCGCTTGCTCGAGCTTGTTGCCCATGCGCACGATCGCCTCGACCGTCGGGTAGCCGAGCGGATGCACGTCGGTTGCCTTGATGACCTGCTGCGCCTGGACCGGGAAACCGGTCAGGCACGCGGCGACTGCGGCCGCGCCCACGAAATGACGCTGGAACATGAATCCTCCTCTGATAAGATTCGTCAGTCATCATACAACCATTGCGCGGGCCTTCGTCAAGATGCGCATTCGGCCTCTCGCCGCGGAGCGCAAGCTTTCACGCCGGCTGTTCGAGCAGCTCGCGGGCGAGATCCGCAGCGGCCGCCTCGCGCCCGGCGCGCGGCTCCCGACCGAGCACGCGCTCACCCGCGCCGCGCGGGTGAGCCGCACCGTGGTGCGCGAGGCGGTCGCGGCGCTGCGCGCCGAGGGCCTGGTGGTGACGCGCCAGGGCGTGGGCGCGTTCGTCTCGGCGGAGCCGCAGCGCGCGCCGTTCCGCATCGAGCCCGAGCGCATGCAGTCGCTCGACGACATCCTCGCGGTGATGGAGCTGCGCCTCGGGGTGGAGATCGAGTCCGCCGGCCTCGCCGCCGAGCGCGCCTCGAACCCCCAGGTGCGCACGATCCTGAACGCCCTGAATGCGATCGAGGAGGCGAGCAACGCGGGCCGCTCGGCGGTGGACGAGGACCTCGCCTTCCACCGCGCGATCGCGGAAGCCACCGGCAACCCGGAATTTCCGCGCTTCCTGCAGTTCATCGGCCGCCACCTGATCCCGCGGCGCACCGTGAGCGGGCTGCCCGAGCGCATGGGCGGCGAGCGCGCCTACCTCGCGCTCATCCAGGAGGAGCACCGCAGGATCTACCAGGCGATCGAAAGCCGCGACGCCCGCGGCGCGCGCGACGCCATGCGCCGCCACCTCACGCGCTCGCTCGAGCGCTACCGCAAGCTCGCGGCTGAGCAGAAGAAAGCGGCTTGAAAATACTGTTGACGCATTCGCCGGAGGCGATGGCGCTGTATTACGGCGAGCGCGCGCTGGCCGGCCTGCGGGCGGTCGGAGAAGTCAGGTTGAATGAAAATTCTTCTCCTCTGGAGGGAGAGGCGCTCATCGACGCAGCCGGGGATTGCGGCCTGATCGTCTCGTACCGGCAGTCGCCGGGCCCGGCGGCGCTGTTCGAGCGCCTGCCGAAGCTGGTCGCCTTCCTGCGCTGCGCGATCGACATCCGCAACGTGGACGTCGCCGCCGCGAGCAAAGCCGGCGTCCTCGTGACCCAGGCGAGCGCGGGCTTCGTCACCTCGGTGAGCGAGATGGTGCTCGGCTTCCTGGTGGATCTCTCGCGCGGCATCACCTGCTCGACCCTGGAATACCGGGCCGGACGGGTTCCGCGCGCCCGTACCGGAAAGGAATTGAAGGGCAGTACCCTCGGCGTCATCGGCTATGGCGCGATCGGCAGGGAGGTGGTGCGGCTGGGCAAGGCGCTCGGCATGCGCGTGCTCGTCAACGATCCCTACGTGAAGGGCATCGAGCAGGTTTCGCTCGATGAACTGTTGCGGCAGTCGGATTATGTCGTGCCGCTCGCCGTGGCGAGCGCGGAAACCGAGAACCTCATCGGCCCGCGAGCGTTCGAAAACATGAAGAGCGGCGCGTACCTGGTCAACGTCTCGCGCGGCAACCTGGTGGATGAAGCGGCGCTCGAGGCGGCGCTCGATTCCGGAAAGCTCGCCGGCTGCGCGATGGACGTGGGCCGTTCGCCCGATCAGATGCCGACCCCGCGGCTCGCGGCGCGGCCCGACGTGATCGCCACCCCGCACACCGCGGGCCTCACCGTTCCGGCAATCGAGCACCAGTCCCTGGAGACCGTGGCGCAGGCGGCCGAGATCGTCCGCGGCCAGGCGCCGAAGGGGGCGGTCAACCCCGGGCACTGGACGCGCAAGAGCCTGATCAAGAGATGAAGCTGCGTCGAAACGGCGCCGAAATCCACTACGAAGTGTTCGGCGAGGGTCCGGCGGTCGTGTTCGCGCACGGCCTGGGAGGCAACCATCTTTCCTGGTGGCAGCAGGTCGCGCACTTCGCGCCGACGCGCAAGTGCGTCGTCTTCGCGCACCGCGGCTTCCCGCCGTCGAGCCCCGTGCCCGGATCGAGCGCACCCGACGCCTACGCCGAAGATCTTGCTGCCCTGATTCACGAATTGGGTATCAAGGACATCGCGCTGGTCGCGCAATCGATGGGCGGCTGGACCTGCCTCGACTACGCGCTGCGCGAGCCCGGGAGAGTACGCGCGCTGGTCATGGCATCGACCTCCGGTGTATTGGATTTCAATCAAATACAGAATGAAGAAATCCGGGAGTGGTCCCGGCGTTCCCCCGGCGCGCTGGCGGAGCTCAAGTCGCGCGGCATCCATCCCGCCTCCGGCGAGCGCATGGCGCGCGAGCAGCCGGCGCTCGCGCAGCTTTACGGGCAGATTTCGGAGATGGCGCCTGCGTCTTTCCGGGAGGAAGTGCGCGTTCGGATCCGCGGGCTGCGCAGGCAACCCCCGAGCCTCCTCGGCAAGCTCCCGATGCC
>DATIGR010000265.1:0-15997 GCA_035454645.1 Burkholderiales bacterium | reverse complement strand
AAAAAGGGTCCTGACCCCTTTTTCAAGAAAAGGGTCCTGACCCCTTTTTCAGCGCTGGTCGTGCAGCTTCGACTTCTGGCTCGAGAACCACGCCGCCAGGTCCTCGATGTCCTGCTTCGAAAGCTGCCCGGCGAAACCCTTCATGATCGGGTTGTTGCGCCGGCCGAGCTTGTAGTCGGTCAGAGCCCGCACCAGGTAGTCGTAGTACTGACCGGCGAGGATCGGCTGGGTCGGGTCGGAAGGCTTGTTGCCGTCGGGGCCGTGGCACGCGGCGCAGACCTGCGCCGCCTTCGCCTTGCCGGTCTCGGCATTGCCTCGGGCGTGCACGGAAGCGGAAACGCCGAAAGCCACCAGGATTGCAAGAACGGCTCTCATTTCGCGCCTCCGTAATACTCGGCGAGCTGCTTCATGACGTCCTCGCTCAGGCCGGCGGCGATGCCGCGCATCGAGGGATGAGAGCGCTCGCCCGACTTGTATGCCTTCAGCGCGTTGACGATGTAGCCCGGCTGCTGGCCGGCGATCCTGGGCACGTGGTAGACGCTCGGGAAGGCGGTCTTGTAGCCGGGAATGCCGTGGCAGCCGGTGCACATGGCGAGGGCGTTGTCGAGCCCCTGGCCGGCCTTGGCCGGGGCGGCCGCCTGCTTGTCCTGCGCCTGCGCACCGCAAGCGAGGGCAGCCGTGAACAAGTTCACACACAGGGCTTTCAGGACGCAGCGGAGCATGGCGGGCTTTTTGTGAGATTTTGCGCGGTGCGAATTGTAAGTCAAAAAACCGCCTAACCTGCCTCGGGCTGCCGCAAAACATGAGGAAGCCCGACATGCGCGCCGCGCTGCTCCTGGTCCTTCTTGCTCCCGCCCTCGCCTGCGCCCAGGCGGGCCGCCTGCTCCTCGCCGTCGGCGATATCACCATCGTGCGCGGCGCCGAGGAAATGCGCGCCACGACCGGCACCGCTGTCCGGAGCGGCGACACCCTCCGCGTCGGCCCGCGCAGCAACCTCCAGCTGCGCATGAGCGACGCGTCGATCATCGCGCTGCGCGCGAACACGGTGTTCCGCATCGACGAGTATGCCTATACCGACACCGGCCACGCGGCGAACCGCAGCGTCTTCAGCCTTGTGAAGGGCGGCATGCGCACCATGGGCGGGGCGATCGCGCGCCAGCAGGCCGCCGAGTTCCTGCGCGCGAGCGCCCGGCCCGAGGCGCCGACCGGCCCGCGGCCCAGCGCCGCCGAGAGGGAACCGGGCCCCGAAAGCAAAGTGCTGGACGCGGTGCGCGTGCCGCTGCGCGCGGTCGCCGGCGCGCTCACGCCGACGCGCCACGCCGTGCGCGTTCCCACCGCTACGATCGGTGTCCGCGGCACCCACTACACGCTGGTCCACTGCGACAACGACTGCTACGAGCCGCGGCGCACCACCGTCGCGAGCCTGGTCGCGCACAGCGACGCCGGCTCGCCGGGCGTCGGCGAGCTGGCGCCGAACGGCAGCTATGCCGCGGTCAGCGACGGCCGCGTGATCGTGTTCACCCACCGGCCGCCGGTCGAGTACGGCGCGCACGAGGTCTTCTACGTCGCGAGCATGGATTCCGGCCCGCAGAGCCTGATCTCCCCGCCCGCCTTCCTTTTCGACCGCCTCGCCGGACAGGAGCGCCAGCGCGGCCGCGGCGCGCCCGAAACGACGGCGAACATGCGGCAGGCGGGCCTCAACGCCGAGAGCCGCCCGCGCGATCTCCCGGTTCCGCCCGGCGCGCCGAGCTTCGTCGTCACCGGGAAGCCGGCCAAGCTGGACCGCAATGGAATCTTCATGGGCCCGGCGGACGATCACCCGAGCGTGGCACGCAACGGGCGCGGGCCCGGCGCCGCCGGCCCGCAGACCCTCAAGCTGTTCTCGTGCGCGCCGAGCTGCTGAAGCGGACTTGCTAGAACGGGCGCCGGCAGCCCGGTAGCGCCGCTTTGCGCGTAAGCTACGCCCGGCGATCGAGGGAGGAACCAGTGCGAAGTCTCGCTGCGACGGTGCTCGCTGTGCTCATTGCAGCCGGCGCCCAGGCTGCCCGCGCTGCGCCCGCGGACGAGGTGCGTGCGCTGCTCGAGCAGGGGCGCTCCAGGGAAGCCTACGAGCTCGCGAGCCGCCACCCGGAGGAGCTCGGCAAGCCCGAGTTCGATTTCTACTACGGCATCGCCGCGGTCGACAGCGGCCACGCCGGCGCCGGCGTGCTCGCGCTGGAGCGCTACATCGTCCAGTTCCCCGACAACGACCGCGCCCGCCTCGAGCTCGCCCGCGCCTACTTCGTCCTTGGCGAGCTCGCGCGCGCGCGCGAGGAGTTCGAGACGGTCCTGCGCCGCAAGCCCCCGCCCGAAGTCGAAGCGACCATCGACCGGTTCATCGACTCGATCCGCTCGCAGGAGACGCGCTACCGCACGAGCGCCTCGTTCTACGTCGAGCTCGGCGGCGGCTACGACTCGAACGTCAACAGCGGCGTCGGCAACCCGGTCATCTCGGTGCCCACCCTCGGCGTGGTGACGCTCGCGCAGATCGGCGCGCGCAGCGCCGACTACTTCGCGCACCTCGGCGCCGGCGCGCAGTTCTCGCACCCGGTCGCGCCCGGCTTCGCGCTGATCGGCGGCGTGGGAGCCGAAGGCAAGCTGCACAGCAATACGTTCGACCAGCAGTTCGACCAGGTCGGCGCGGCGCTGTACGCCGGCGCGTCGTATCTCAGGGACCGGAACCTCGCGCGGGCGACGGTCTCGCTCTCCAGCCTGTACGTCGACTACGACCGGTTCCGCGACGCCGCCACTGTCGGCGCCGAGTGGCACCGCCAGTTCGACGAGTTCAACAGCGGCTCGGTGTTCGGCCAGTACGCCCGCCTCCAATACCCTGCGAGCCCGGTGCGCGACTCCGACTTCTACGGCCTCGGCGTCGGCTGGCGCCGCGCCGTCGTGGTGCGCTACCAGCCGGTGTTCCAGGTGCAGGCCCTGTACGGCCAGGAAAGAAACGACGCCGAGCCGGTGCGCGACGACCTCTCGCGCGAGCTCTATACGCTGCGCGGCGGCCTGAGCCTGACCCCCGCGCCCCGCTGGGGTGCCTCGATCGCCCTCGCCTACACGAGAAGCAGCTTCGACGAGGCCGATCCGCTGTTCCTCGTGACCCGCGAGGACGACTACTACGCGGTCGAGCTCGGCGCGTCCTACCGGGTGACGCGCGAGCTTTCGCTGCGCGCCGACTACCTGTACTCCGACAACCGCTCGAACATTGCGCTTTACGAATACACGCGCGACGTCGTCACGCTGCGCGTGCGCTACGAGATGTGAGGGAACCCGCTATGCGTACCGCTCTGCTGCTCCTGCTTCTTGTCCCGGGCTTCGCCTGCGCCCAGGCCGGGCGCCTGCTCCTCGCCGCCGGCGAGGTCACCATCGTGCGCGGCGCGCAGGAAATCCGCGCCGTGGCCGGCAGCGCCGTGCAGAGCGGCGACACGATCCGCGTCGGCCCGCGCAGCAACGCCCAGCTGCGCATGAGCGACGAGTCGATCATCGCGCTGCGCTCCGACAGCGTGTTCCGCATCGACGAGTACGCCTACGCCGGCCCGAACGACGAGGCGAGCCGCAGCTTCTTCAGCCTGGTAAAGGGCGGGATGCGCACCGTGGGCGGAGCGATCGTGCGGCAGCAGGCGGCCGAGTTCCTGCAAGCGAGCGCCCGGCCCGAGGCGCCGGCCGGCCCGCAGCCGGCCGCCGCCGAGAAGAAACCCGCGCCCGAAAGCAAGGTCGTCGAGTCGTTCCTCGCTCCCCTGCGCGCGGTCGCGGGCGCGCTCACGCCGACGCGCCACGCCGTGCGCGTCCCTACCGCCACGATCGGCGTCCGGGGCACCCACTACACGATCGTCCACTGCGACAACGACTGCTACGAGCCGCGGCGCACCGCGGTCGCGAGCCTGCTCGCGCAGAGCGACGCCGGCTCGCCGGGCGTCGGCGAGCTGGCGCCGAACGGCAGCTATGCCGCGGTGAGCGACGGCCGCGTGATCGTGTTCAACAACCGCCCGCCGGTCGAGTTCGGCAAGCTGGAGTACTTCTACGTCGCGAGCATGGACTCGAGCCCGCAGGGCCTGATCGCCCCGCCCTCGTTCCTGTTCGACCGCCTCGGCGGGCAGGAGCGCTTCCGCGGCCGCGGCGCGCCCGAGACGACGGCGAACATGCAGCAGTCCGGCCTCAACGCCGAGGGCCGCCCGAGCGATCCCCCGACCCCGCCCAAGCCGCCCGCGTTCGTCGTCACCGAGACCCGCACCGAGTCGGGCGATCTCGTGGTGCTCGGCGGGAGCGGAACGGCAACGCTCGCCTTCCTCGCTGCGTTCACGAACGGCACCGGCGGTCCCGGGGCGCAGGGCGCGTTCGTCGACCCCGGCATGCTGACGACTTCCGGCGCCAGGAGCTCGCAGACGCTCGACGCCTTCAGCGTGCCGGCCGCCGCGACCTTCAATCCCGCCAGCGGTAATTTCTCGGGCACGAGCGAGGTCGACAGCGTTGTGGACCAGACGCAGCCGAACCCAGTCGGCGCGTATTGGGGAATCTGGTACGGCGGCAGCGTGTCCGATGCGAGCGGCAGCACGCTGCTTTCCAGCGTCAACAAGTTCCACTACCTCGTCGGTCCGCTCACGCCCCCCGACGTCATCGCTTCGAAATCGGGGTCGTTCCCGCTCGTCCACATCCAGGGCATGGGTACAACGCCGACGAGCAGCGACGGCACCCTCGGGCAGTTCACGGCCAGCCAATGGGCCGTGAACTTCACCACGCAGACGGTATTAGGGGGCAGCTTCAACCTGAACTTCCCCAACCAGACCTGGACGTTCAACAACGGGTTCTCGGCCCCGATCCAAACCAAGCCGGGCGGCGGCGCGTTCATCGACACGTCCACCCCGGGAACGTGCACCGGCGGCACCTGCGCCACCTCGACGGCGGCGGCAGCGAGCTTGAAGGGCGCCTTCATGGGACCCGTGGGCGACCATCTTGGCGTGTCGATCAACGCGACAGCGGGGTCGGCGACGGCGCAGACCGTCCAGCTCTTCTCCTGCTCGCAGGCAAAATGCTGAGGCGCGGCGCCTTGCTAGAATCGGCCGCATGCGCTTCAAGGGATCGCCGTCCTACGTCTCGACCGATGACCTGACCCTCGCCGTCAACGCGGCGATCACGCTCGAGCGGCCGCTGCTCGTCAAGGGCGAGCCCGGCACCGGAAAGACGATGCTCGCGGTGGAGGTGGCGCGCGCGCTCGGCGTGCCGCTGCTCGAGTGGCACATCAAGTCGACCACCAAGGCCCAGCAGGGCCTGTACGAGTACGACGCGGTGAGCCGGCTGCGCGACTCGCAGCTCGGCGACGCGCGCGTGCACGACATCCACAACTACATCGTCAAGGGCATGCTGTGGCAGGCGTTCAGCTCCGACTCGCCGGTGGTGCTGCTGATCGACGAGGTGGACAAGGCCGACATCGAGTTCCCGAACGATCTGCTGCGCGAGCTCGACCGCATGGAGTTCTACGTCTACGAGACGCGCGCGCTGGTGAAGGCGAGGCACCGCCCGATCGTGTTCATCACCTCGAACAACGAGAAGGAGCTGCCCGACGCGTTCCTGCGGCGCTGCTTCTTCCACTACATCCGCTTCCCCGACAAGGAGACGATGGAGAAGATCGTCGCGGTGCACTTCCCGAGCCTCAAGAAGTCGCTGCTGCGCGAGGCGATGGAGGTGTTCTTCGAGGTGCGCGAGGTGCCCGGGCTGAAGAAGAAGCCCTCGACTTCCGAGCTGCTCGACTGGCTGAAGCTGCTGCTCGCCGAGGACATCCCGCCCGAGGCGCTGCGCTCCAAGGACCGCAAGACCATCATCCCGCCGCTGCACGGCGCGCTGCTCAAGAACGAGCAGGACGTGCACCTTTTCGAACGACTCGTCTTCATGACGCGTGCGAAGGCCTGAGGTCACGCTCAGCTTCGACAACGGCCCCGAGCCCGGCGTCACCGACGAGGTCCTCGAAGTCCTGGCGCAGCACGCGATCCGCGCCACGTTCTTCGTGCTCGGCTCCAAGCTCGCCGATCCGGCGCGCCGGCGCCTCGCGGAGCGGGCGCACGCGGCAGGCCACTGGATCGGCAACCACACCATGACCCATCGCCGGCCGCTCGGCACGATCACCGAGCCGGGGGTGGCGCGCGCGGAGATTCTCGAGACCGAGGCGCTGATCGCGAGCCTCGCGCATCCCGACCGGCTGTTCCGTCCTTTCGGCGGCGGGGGTGAGCTTGGTCCGCACCTGCTGAACGCCGAGGCGGTGGAAACCCTCAAGAAGAACCTCATGACGTGCGTCCTCTGGAACGCGATCCCGCGCGACTGGGCCGACCCCGAAGGCTGGCCCGAGCTGGCGCTCGCCCAGTGCCTCGCCCACCCGCATACGCTCCTCGTGCTGCACGACCTGCCGACCGGGGCGATGCGCCATCTCGGCGGCTTCATCGCGAGCGTGCGCCAGCACGGCGGCGTCTTCCGCCAGGACTTTCCGCACGAGTGCGTGCCGATCCGGCGCGGCGAGGCGATCGCCCCGCTCGCGCCTTACGTCACTGCCTGATCTTTGGACATACAATCGCTCGCCATCATGGGCTATCACAACAACCCGACCGAACCCAAGCTCAAGCTGCCCGCGCTCTCCTGCGACGCGCATTTCCACGTGCTCGGGCCGAAAGCGAAGTTTCCGTTCGACCCGAAGTCGCCCTACACGCCGTTCGACGCGGGCAAGGACGTGCTGATCGACCGCCACATGTTCCTCGGCATCGAGCGCGGGGTGGCGGTGCAGTCGGCGGCGCACGGCTTCGACCACGCAGCCGCGGCCGATTTCCTCGCCGAGCACCGGGGCCGCTACGTCGGGGTCGCGCTCGCGCCGGTGAACGCCGACATGGCGGACCTGAAGAAACTGCACGCCCAGGGCTTCCGCGGCGTGCGCTTCAACTTCGTGCAGCCCCTCGGCGGCGCGCCGGCGCTCGCCGACGTGGTGAAGCTCGCCACCAAGCTCGCGGTGCTCGGCTGGCACCTGCAGCTCTATGTCGAGCCTTCGATGATCGTCAAGATGACGCCGGAGCTGAAGCTCTCGCCGGTGCCGGTGGTGATCGACCACATGGGCTACATCGACGCCTCGCACGGGCTCGACCAGCCGGGATTCACCCACCTGCTCAAGCTCATGGAGGACAAGCGCTTCTGGGTCAAGGTGAGCGGCCTCGAGCGCGCGTCGCGCCAGGGCGCACCCTACGCCGACTCGGTGCCGTTCGCGCGCAAGCTGGTCGCCGAGTTCGGCGAGCGCGTGGTGTGGGGCAGCGACTGGCCGCACCCGAACGTCGACTCGGTGCCCGACGACGGCGTGCTCGTCGACCTGATCGCCGAGTTCGCGAACGAAGCGCAGCGCCAGGCGCTGCTCGTCGACAACCCGCAGAAGCTGTACAAGTTCAGCGCATGAGGAAAAGCACGATCCGGTTCAGGGGGTAACCAAGGCCTCGAGCGCGCGCTTCAGGTCATCGGGCAGCGGCACGCCCTTGCGCTCCTTCGTGTCGAAGCACACTTCCACCGCCTTCTCCGTGGCGCAGTGGGTCATGGAGTCCGCCTCGTACAGCCTGAGCTCGTAGGCGAAGCTTTTCGTGCCGACGCGGGTGAGCGCGCCGCGCACGAGCGCGAGCTGCCCCGCGACGATCTCGTGATGGAACTCGATCGTCAGCGTCGCCATCACCGTGCCGAGGCCCCGCTTGCGCAACTCGCTCAGCGGGATGCCCGCCATCGCGAGCATGTGCCAGCCGGCGTCGTCGAAGAACCCGGCGTAGTGGCGTACGTTCATGTGGCCGTAGCCGTCGCAGTGCAGCGGCAGCACCACCGTGCGCGAGAGATCGAACCATTTCATCCGGGATTCCCCAGGTCGAGCGCCGCGCGCGCGAGCACCCGGATCCCGACCGGGATCGCCGCCTCGTTGCAGTCGTAGTTCGAGCGGTGCACCGCGGTCTCGAGGCCGTCGATCTTCGAGCCGATGCGCAGGTGCGCCGCCGGCACGCGCTCGGCGAACCAGGCGAAGTCCTCGCTTCCCATCGAAGGCTCGGGCAGCCGCACGACATTGGCCTCGCCGAGCGCGTCGCGGGCCGATTCGAGCACCCGATTCAGGATCACGGGGTCGTTGCGCAGCGCCGGCGTCATGCGCCTCCACTCGAGCGTGTAATCGACGCGCAGGCCGACGCGGATTCCCTCGAGCATGCGGCGCACCGCCGCCTCGACGGCCTCGGACAGCCCCGGCTCCATCGTGCGCACGATGCCCTTGAGCTCCGCCGTTCCGGCGATGACGTTGCGCGCGCGCCCGGCGTGCAGCTCGCCCACCGTCACCACCGCCGGGGACACCGGCTTCACCTCGCGGCTCACCACGGTCTGGAGCTGCGCGACGAAGTGCGCGGCCGCGGCGAGCGCGTCGACCGCGAGGTGCGGATGCGCGCCGTGGCCGTCGCGCCCCTTCAGCGTGATGTCGAAGGCGTCGGCGGCCGACATGACCGCGTCGGGGTTGTAGCCCACCATGCCGGCCGGCACCGCCGGCCAGTTGTGATAGCCGAGGATCAAGTCGAGCTTGGGGTCCTCGAGCGCGCCGTCGGCGATCATCGCGCGCGCGCCCGAGAGCGTCTCCTCCGCCGGCTGGAAGATGAACTTGACCGCGCCGTGCAGCGAGTCCCTCAGCTCGGCAAGCGCCGCTGCGACCCCGAGCGCGATCACGGTGTGCACGTCGTGGCCGCAGGCGTGCATCTTCCCCGGCACCTGCGACGCGAACGCCACCCCGCTCTGCTCGTGGATCGGCAGCGCGTCCATGTCGGCGCGGATGCCGATGGTGCGGCCGGGGCGCGCGCCCTCGAGCACCGCGACGACCCCGGTCTTGCCCACGCCGGTTCGAACCGGGATCCGAGCCTGCGTCAGAAAATCAGCAACCAGCCGGGCGGTTTCGTGCTCCTCGAAAGCGAGCTCGGGGTGCTGGTGCAGCTTCCTTCTCAGCTCGACGAGCGCGGGCGCGAGGCGCGCGGCGGCCGCGGCGAGCCGTGCGTTGAGGTCCATGAGGCCGCATTATGCGCGAGCGGCGGTGCGCTGCAGCGCGGCCACCAGCGGCGACCAGAACAGGCCGAACAGCGTCAGGGCGAAGAACGCGAGGCAGATCGGGCTCTCGAAGAAGCGCAGCCAGTTGTTGTCGAACAGGATCATCGACTGGGACAGCGACTCCTCGACCAGCGGCCCGAGGATCAGGCCCATCACGAGCGGCGCCGCGCCGAAGCCGTGGCGCTGCATGACGAAGCCGATGCAGCCGGCGATCAGCATCACCCAGACGTCGGCGAGCGACGCGGCGGCGGAATAGGCGCCGACGATGGCGAACACGAACACCGCCGGCCACAGGAACGTGCGCGGGATCAGCGTGACGCGCGAGAACACCTTGGCGCCGCCCAGGCCGAGGGCGAAGAACATGAGGTTCGCGATCAGCATCGCGGCGAAGATCACGTACACGAACTCCGGCGTCTGGCTGAGCAGCCGCGGCCCCGGGCGCACGCCGTGCGCCACGAGCGCGGCCAGGATCACCGCCGCGGTGGCGCTGCCCGGGATGCCGAGCGCGAGCGTCGGCACCATCGCGCCGCCGGTGGCGGCGTTGTTCGCCGCCTCGGGGCCGGCGATGCCCTCGATCGCGCCCTTGCCGAACTCCTCCTTGTGCCGGGAGAAGCGCTTCGCCTCGTTGTAGCCGACGATCGCGGCGACGGTCGCGCCCTCGGCGGGCAGGATGCCGATGAAGGTGCCGATGCACGAGGAGCGCAGCAGCGTCCAGCGCACCTTGAGGAAGTCCGCCCTGCTCGGCAGCCTGATCACCACCGAGGTGATGCGCTCGTAGGCGACGTTCGCGGTGCGCGATTGCGACAGCAGCTCGCTCACCGCGAACAGGCCGATCAGCACCGGCACGAAGTGGATGCCGTCGGTGAGCTCGTGCAGGCCGAAAGTGAAGCGCTCCACCCCGCTCGTCAGGTGCACGCCGACGGTGCCGAGCAGGATGCCGAGCGCGCCGGCGATCAGGTTGCGGATCGCCGAGCGGCCGCTGATCGAGGCGAGCATGGAAAGCGCGAACAGCGTGAGCGCGAAGTACTCCTGGGGGCGGAACTGGAGCGCCAGGTCGGCGAGCAGCGGGGTGGCGACCAGGAACACGACCAGGCTGAAGACCCCGCCGATGACGCTCGCCACGGTCGCCATGCCGAGGGCGCGGCCGGCCTCGCCGCGCTTCGCCATGGGATAGCCGTCGAACGCGGTCGCCACCGCGGGCGGCGCGCCGGGCGCGTTGATCAGGATCGCGGTGATCGAGCCGCCGAACGTGCCCGCGCAGTACAGCGCCGCGAGCATCGCGATCGCCGGCACGGCGTCGAGCGTGAGCGTGAACGGGATCAGCAGCGCAACCGCCATCGGCGAGGACAGCCCCGGCAGCGCGCCGACCGTGACCCCGACCAGCACGCCGACCAGGATCACCGTCAGGTTGAACGGGTCGAGGACCTGGCCGAACCCGTAGGCGAGCAGCTCCATCGCGCGCTCAGCCGAACGCGAAGCCGAAACGTCCCGGCTCGAAGTAGATCCTGAGCACCTGCGAGAAGAGCAACGCCACCGCCGCGGGGAAAAGGAGCGCGAAGGGAACCAGGACCCGGTATCGGCGCTCGCCCCACAGGAGCGGCAGCAAGGCGCTCACCAGCACCATGGCGAGCGCCATGCCGAGCAGCCCGATCGCGGCGACGACGATGAAGAGCAGGACCGCGGTCAGGAAAGTGATGCGCTTTACGCGGTCGCTGCGCTCCTCGTCGAGCCTGCGGCGGCCTCCCGCCACGAAGCGGTGCTCGAAGGGCAGCGCCAGCGCGAGCACGGCGATGCTCCAGAGCATGAGCCGCGGAAACCACGCCGGGCCGATGTTGTCCGCGAACAGCGGCGAGACCTCGTCGAACGTGGTGGTCGCGTAATAGACCGCGCCGCAGCCGGCCAGGATCAGCAGCGCGGCCGCGAGGTCCGTGCGGTGCACGCTACGGCTGTTTCTTGAGCAGGCCGAGCTCCTTCAGCGCCTGCGCCGCGACCTGGTACTCCTCCTTGATGTGCTTGTCCCAGACCTCGTGGCCGGCGACGCTGTCCTCGACGGTCAGGCCGGCGGTCTTCAGGTAGTTGGCGAACACCTCGTGGCTCATCGCCTTGACCAGCGCCTTGGACAGCTTGTCGATCACCGGCTGCGGCGTGCCCTTGAGCACGGCGTAGCCGCGGGTGGTGGAGGTCTTGACCCTGTAGCCCGACTCGAAGGTCGTCGGCACGTCGGGGAAGTCCTTGAGCCGCTTCTCCGCCATCACGGCGAGCGCGCGGAAAGTGCCGTCCTGCACCTGGGTGATCGATTCGCTGACGTTCGGAACGGTGGCGTCGATCGCGCCGGACATCAGCGCCTGGACCATCTGCGCGCCGCTGCCGAAGGGCACCACCTTGAACTTGAAGCCCGCGGCCTTGGCGAAGGTGGCGAGCCCGATGTGCTCGGTGCCGCCGATCTGCGCCACGCCCCAATTGAGCACCTTCTCCTTGGAGGCCTTCACCAGGTCGCCGAGGCTCTTGTAGGCGCTCTTGCCCGACACCACGATGAACGTCGGGTCGTCCATCGCGCGCGCGATGCCGACCAGGTCGTCGATCTTGAGCGGCGACTGGCCGCGCGCGATGGTGTAGAGGTGGGTCTGCGTCAGCGCGAGCAGCGTGTGGCCGTCGCGCGGGCGCTCCATCGCGTACTTGTGCGCCGCGGCGCCCGAGCCGCCGCGCTTGGGCACCACCTGCATGTCGGTGTCGAGCTCGCGGCGCGAGCGGATCATCATCATTTGCGCCGTGACGTCGGTTCCGCCGCCGTAGGCGGAATGGATGATGACCTGGATCGGACCCGACGGGAACTTGTCCTGCGCAACCGCGGGCGCGACGACCGCGGCCGCAAGCGCGGCTATGAGAAACCTGGCGTAGCTCTGCTTAAGCATGGCCTCCTCCTTGTCCATGCCATTGTTTCACCCGGTTTCTGAAGCCAGTCTTAAGAACCCTCGAGCTCGCCCTGCTTCTGCAGCCACTCGCCTTCGACCTGCTCCAGCTCGCGCGCGAGGTAGGCCTGGTCCTGGAGCAGCGCCCTCACCGCCTCCGGGTCCTGGTACACCCCCGGGTCGGCGAGCCGGCGCTCGAGGTCGGCCTTCTGCGCATTCAGGCGGTTCATGAGCTCCTCCAGGCGCTTGACGCGCGCCTCGATGGGCTTGCGGTTGACCGCCCTGGGTTTGGGCCTGGCAGGAACGCTCCTGGGCGGCCTGGGAACCGGTTCTTTCTTCAGCAGCCAGTCGCGGTAGTCGTCGAGGTCGCCGTCGAACTCGCGCAGCGCGCCGTCCGCGACGATCAGCAGCTTCTCGGTCGTGGCGCGCAGGAGATGCCGGTCGTGCGAGACCAGTACCAGCGTGCCCTCGAACTGTGCGAGCGCGACTGCGAGCGCCTCGCGCGTCTCGAGATCGAGGTGATTGGTCGGCTCGTCGAGCAGCAGCAGGTTCGGGCGCTGCCAGACGATCAGCGCGAGCGCGAGCCGCGCCTTCTCGCCGCCGGAGAAGCTTTCGACCGGGCCGGTCGCCATGTCGCCGGGGAAGTTGAACGCGCCGAGGTAGTCGCGCTGCTCCTGCTCGCGCACCTTGCCTTCCGAGATTCTCTTCAGGTGCCACAGCGGCGACTCGTCGTCGCGCAGCATCTCGACCTGGTGCTGGGCGAAATAGCCGACTTCCAGGCCCTTGCCGAGAGTGATCTTTCCATCCAAAGGAAGAAGCGTTCCGGCGATGGTCTTCACCAGCGTCGACTTGCCGACGCCGTTCACGCCGAGGAGCCCGATCCGCTCTCCCGAGCGCAGCGAGAGATTGACGTCCTGCAGCACGACCTTCTCCGGGTAGCCGGCCGCGACGGATTCCAGGACCAGCAAAGGATCCGGCGAGCGCTCGGGGTCGCGGAACTCGAAGGAGAACGGCGCCGAGACGTGCAGCGGCGCGAGGTCCTCCATCTTCGCCAGCATCTTCATGCGGCTCTGCGCCTGGCGCGCCTTGGTCGCCTTGGCGCGGAAGCGGTCGATGAAGGACTGCAGGTGGGCGCGCTCGCGAGCCTGCTTCTCCACGAGATTCTGGGCAAGGACCAGCGCCTGGGCGCGCTGGGCCTCGAAGCTCGAGTAGTCGCCGGTGTAGCGGCGCAGCTTGCGCTGGTCGATGTGCACGATGGCCTTCACGACTGCGTCCAGGAAGTCGCGGTCGTGCGAGACCACCATCAGCGTTCCGGGGTAGCGCCGCAGCCAGTCCTCGAGCCAGATGATGGCGTCGAGGTCGAGGTGGTTGGTCGGCTCGTCGAGCAGCAAGAGCTCCGAGGGCGTCATCAGCGCCTGCGCGAGGTTCAGGCGCATGCGCCAGCCGCCGGAGAAGCTGGATACGGGATTTTCAAGTTGCTCGCCCTTGAACCCCAGGCCGAGCAGCAGCGCCTCGGCGCGCGGGCGCGCGGAGTAGGCATCGGCGTCCGCGAGGGCCGCATGCAGCTCGCCGATGCGCGTTCCGTCGTGGGTGGATTCCAGCTCGCGCTCGAGCGCGCGAAGCTTCGTATCCCCGTCGATGACGTACTCCACCGCGGGGCGCTCGAGCGCCGGGGTCTCCTGCGCGACGTGCGCGATGCGCCAGTGGCGCGGCAGCTCGGCGTCGCCCTTGTCGGCGTGCAGCTCGCCGCGCAGCAGCGCGAACAGGCTCGACTTGCCCGAGCCGTTGGCGCCGACCAGGCCGATGCGCTCGCCGGCGTGCACCGTGAGCTCGGCGCCTTCGAGCAGCGGCTTCGCGCCGCGCGCGAGGCCCAGTTGCGAAAGGCGGATCACCCTAGAAGAGTAGCCGAACCAGCCAGAGCGACAGGACCGGGAACGACACGAGCAGCACGATGCGCACCGCGTCGGCGGCGAGGAACAGGAACACGCCCTTGTAGGTCTCGGACATCGGCACCTCGGGCGCGAGGCTGTTCACGACGTAGACGTTGAGCCCCACCGGCGGCGCGATCAGGCCGATCTCGACCACCGACAGCACCAGGATGCCGAACCAGAGCGCCTTCTCGGTCTCGCGCAGCCCGTACAGGTCGAGCTCGAGCACCAGCGGGAACAGGATCGGCACCGTGAGGATGATCATCGACAGCTCGTCCATCACCGCGCTCAGCGCGACGTAGAACAGCAGGATCGCGACGACCACCGCCACCGGCGCGAGCTCGAGCGCGGCCACCGCCTCCGCCAGGCGCGCCGGCATGTGCGAGAGCGCGAGCGCGGTGTTCAGCATGTCGGCGCCGAGCAGGATCATGAACACGAAGCCCGCGGTCTCGGCGGTGCCGAGGAACGAGCGCTTCAGCGCCTCGAGGCCCATCTCGCCTTTGAGCAGCGCGGTCAGGAAGGTGCTCGCCGCGCCGACCGCCGCGCCCTCGGTCGGGGTGAAGAACCCGCCGTAGATGCCGCCGAACACGACCACGAAAATGATCACGATCGGCCAGACTTCCTTCGCCGCCGCGGCGAGCTCCTGCGCGCTGTGGCGCGGCTGCGCCGGGCCGTGCTCGGGCCTGAAGCGCACGTAGAGCGCGATCGCCGCGAGGTACAGCGCCGCCGCGATCGCCGCGGGAATCATCGCCGCGGCGAACAGCTTGGCGATGTTCTGCTCGACGAGGATGGCGTACACCACCAGCACCACCGACGGCGGCACCAGGATGCCGAGCGTGCCGCCCGCGGCCATGGTGGCGGTCGACAGCCGCCCGGAGTAGCCGTGGCGGCGCATCTCGGGCAGCGCGACCTGCGTCACCGTGGCGCAGGTCGCGACCGAGGAGCCGCACACCGTGCCGAACGCGGCGCACGCGAGCACCGAGGCCATCGCGATGCCGCCGCGCAGATGGCCGATGAGCGCGTTGGCGAAAGCGAACAGCGCGCGCGACAAGCCGCCCTGGGTCGCGAACTGGCCCATCAGCAGGAACAGCGGGATCACCGACAGGTCGTAGTTCGACAGCCGCGCGTACGCGATGCCCTTGAGCAGGTTGAGGAACGGCCCCTCGCCCGCCACGCTGAGGTAGCCGAGCGCGCCGGGGACGAACATCGCGATCGCGATCGGCACGCGCAGCGCCATCAGCACGAGCATGCCGCCGAGCATGGCGAAGCCCAGCGCGAGCCCGCTCACTGGATTGCTTTCTTGAGCGACCCCCACGCCGTGTAGAACCCCGCCAAGGCCGTCAGCGCGAGCGGCGGCACGATCGCGGCGTAGCCGATCCACTGCGGGTAGCGGCTGATCATGGCGCGCTCGCCGGAGTCGTACACCGTGATCGCGCCGTAGGTGGCGCGCCAGGCGACGAGCGCCATGACGAGCGCGAGCAGCAGCGCGCCGGCGGCGTCGAGCGCGTGCTGGGCGCGCACCGGCAGGCGCGCGGTGAAGAAGTCGACGATGATGTTGCCGCGGCGCATCTGGCACCACGGCAGGAATGCCGCCACGCCGATCGCGCAGCCGAGCTGCACCAGCTCGAAGTCCCCGGGCAGCGGCCGCCCGGCGAGCGTGCGCGAGGCGATGCTCGTCGCCGACATGCCGATCATGACGACGAACACCGCGCCGCCGGCGAAGGCGAACGCCTTCGCCAGCAGCTCCAAAGCCCTGCCCAAGCTACTTCTTCGAGTACTTCGCGACCATCTTCTGCGCGTCGGCGTAGGCCCGCTTGGCGTCGAAGCCGGGCTTCGACAGATCGGCGAGGAACTTGTCGATCTCGGGCTGCACGCTCTTGCGGATCTTCGCCACCTCGGCGGCCGGGATCTGCATGAACTTGTTGCCCGCCTTCTCGGCCATGCCGATGCCGGGCTTCTCGACCTCTTCCCAGGTCTCGCCCGCCCACTTGGCGATGTGGCGGCCCGAGTTGTCGTCGATCGCCTGCTTCAGGTCCGGCGCGAGCG
>DATIGR010000264.1:0-9899 GCA_035454645.1 Burkholderiales bacterium | reverse complement strand
GCTGGTCGACGCGTTTCGGGCCGATCCGCGTTTCGCAGGCCGGCTTGCTCCTGTGCCTTGCCGGGCTTGCCGCCGCTTCGAGCGGTTTCCTTTTTGCCGTCGTCCTGGGCGCGCTCCTGCTGGGGCTGGGCTACGGGCCGGCGACGCCGGCGAGCTCGATGATCCTGGCGCGCGCCGCGCCGCCGCACATGCTTGCGCTTACCTTCTCCATCAAGCAGACCGGCGTCCCGCTCGGCACGGCGATCGCGGGCGCCGCGGTTCCGGTCCTCGTGCTTGCGCTCGGCTGGCAGGCGGCCGCGCTCGCCGTCGGCGCTGCCTGCGCGCTGTGCGCCGCCGCGCTCGTGCCGATCCGCGGCCGCTACGACACCGCGCGCAACCCGGCCGCGCCGGCGTCGCTGCGCTCGGCGTTCTCGCCGGTCGGGCTGGTAATGCGCGACCCCACGCTGCGCGAGCTCTCGTTCGTGTCGTTCGTTTACGCGGGCATGCAGATCACGCTGCTCGCGTACCTGGTGAGCTTCCTCGTCGAGTTCTTCTCGGTGTCGCTCGTGCTCGCCGGCCTGGTGCTGGCGGCCTCGCAGATCACGAGCGTCGCGGCGCGCATCGCGTGGGGCATCTTCGCCGACCGGCTCGCGACGCGGCGCGTGACTCTCGGAATTCTGGGCGTCGGCATGGGGCTGACGGCCCTGACCGCGCTCCTCGCAACACCCGGCTGGCCGCTCTGGGCGCTGTTCGCGTTCGCCATGGCCTACGGCGCCACCGCGGTGGGGTGGAACGGCGTGTTCCTCGCGGAGATCGCCCGCCTCGCGCCGCGCGAGCGCGTGAGCGACGCCACCGGCGGCTCGGCGTTTTTCACGTTCCTCGGCGTCGTAGTGACGCCGCCGCTCTTCCACCTGGTCCTCGACCTGACCTCGTCCTACGGGCTCACCTACGCGTTGTTCGGCCTTCCCGCGGCCGCAGCCGGCGTGCGGCTCCTCGCGACCGCTAGAATCAGGCGTGATGCCGCGCATCCCTGAGGATTTCAGCGACGGCAAGAGTGGATGACGCCGCGCCTTGTCGTGCTCGTTCCCGGGCTCTGGATGCCGGCCGCCGCGATGGCGCTGCTTGCGCTGCGGCTGCGGCGCTACGGCCATGAAGTGCAGGTGTTCGCCTACCCTGGACGCGCGCCGCATGAAGCCAACGTCGAGCGGCTCGCCCGGTTTTCCCGGGGCAAGACCGGCTTCGTCGGCCACAGCCTCGGCGGCCTGCTGGTCCTCGACATGCTGAACCACCATCCCGAGGTGCGCGCCGATGCCGCCGTGCTCCTCGGCGCGCCGGTGCGCGGCTGCCTGGCGGGGCGCAGGCTCGGCGGCGCCAGGCTCGGGCGCTGGATGATGGGCGCATGCCGCTCGCTGTGGGAGGAGCGCCCGGCGCGCTGGACTCGAGACGCGCCCCTCGGCGTCATCGCCGGCACCCTGCCCATGGGGCTCGGCCGCGCCTTCGGCGCGCTGCCGGGCCCGAGCGACGGCGTGGTCCGCGTCGAGGAGACGACGGTCGAGGGCATGGCGGACCGCGCCCTGGTGCGCCGGGCGCACAGCATGCTGATCGTGTCGGGCGAGGTCGGGAGGCTGGTGGAGCGCTTCCTCGCCTCGGGGCGCTTCGCATGAGAGCCTGGGGCGCCCTCCTGGTGCTCGCCCTGGCCGCGGGATGCCAGTCGCTCGCGTACTACACGCAGGCGATCGGGGGCCATTTCCGCGTGCTGGCAAAGGCCCGTCCGGTCTCGGACTGGCTCGCCGACCCGGCGACCCCGCCGGAGCTCAAGGCGCGCCTCGAGACCGCGCGTCGCATCCGCGAGTTCGCGTCCAAGAGCCTCGCGCTGCCGGACAACGGCAGCTATCTTTCCTACGCTGACATCGAGCGGCCCTACGCGGTGTGGAACGTGTTCGCCGCGCCCGAGCTCTCGGTGGAGCCGAAGCTCGAGTGCTTTCCCTTCGCCGGCTGCGTGAGCTACCGCGGCTTTTATGCGGAGGACGACGCGCGGCGCCACGCCGAGCGGCTGCGCGCCGAGGGCTACGACGTCCACGTCGGCGGCGTTCCCGCGTACTCGACGCTCGGCTGGTCGGACGATCCGCTGCTCTCGACCTTCATCCGCGACTCCGATGCGCAGCTCGCGCGGCTCGTGTTCCACGAGCTCGCGCACCAGGTCGTCTACGCGAAGAACGACACTCCCTTCAACGAGTCGTTCGCCGTGACGGTGGAAGAAGCGGGCGTGCGCCGCTGGCTCGAGGCGGAGAACCGCTCGGGCGAGCTCGCGGCATTCAGTTCCGCGCAGGCGCGCAAGCGCGACCTCGCCGAGCGCGTGAGCCAGGCGCGCGAGCGCCTCAACGCCGTGTACGCCTCGGACCTCGCGCGCGAGCAGAAGCTCGAGCACAAGCGCGCCGAATGGCAGCGGCTGCGCGCGGCCTATCCCGCGCTGCCTGCGGCGCCGAACAACGCGTTCCTCGCCTCGATCGCGGTCTACACCGAGCTCGTGCCGGCGTTCGAGCGCCTGCTCGCCGAGAGCGGCAGCTTCGAGGCGTTCTACCGGCGGGTGAAGGAGCTCGCGCGCGATCCGGGCGCGCGAGGCGTATTTTTCACGACAGCGGGATATCGACGATCTTCTTGAAGGCGGCGCGCGCGCACAGCCGGTCGAACCAGCGCTCGAGGTTCGGGTGCGCCGGGCGCTCGATCGGCAGCCGCATCCAGATCTGCATGTGGCAGCCGAGCGGAATGTCGCCGATCGTGAGGCTCGCGCCCGCAAGGTAGGGCCGGTTCGCGAGCGAGGCGTCCGGGATGGCCGCGAGCTCGGCGCACTTCCTGCGGCCCTCCTCGACCGCCTGCAGGTCGCGCTTCTCCGGCGGCGTGCGCACCAGGTTCCAGAACACCGCGCGCAGCGACGCCTGGAAGGTGAACGTCCAGTCCATCCAGCGGTCGGCATCGGCGCGCTGCCTGAGATCCACCGGCCACAGGGTTGCGGCGCCGTGCTTCGCCGCCAGATAGCGCACGATCGCGTGCGACTCCCACAGCACGAAGCCGTCCTCGTCGAGGGTCGGCACGAGCGAGTTGGGATTCATCTTCTTGTATTCGGGGGTGCCGACGACGCCGAACTTTCCCCCGGCGTCGATGCGCTCGTACTTCAGCCCGAGCTCCTCCGCCGTCCACAGCACCTTCTTGACGTTGACCGAATTGACTCGACCCCAGATCTTGAGCATTCAGAACCCCACGGCCTGGCCGTCGCGACGCGGATCGCTCGCGGTGAAGTAGCCGCCGTCGAGCTTCCAGATGAGCTGCGCGCAGCCGAACTGGTTGTAGTCGTCGGGCATCGAGACGATGCGGTGGCCACGGCGCTTCAGTTCGTCGATCACTGCCGGATTGAAGTGCGTTTCGACGCTGACGTCCATTCCCTGGACCACGCGGAAGCGCGGGCCGTCGCACGCCGCCTGCGGGCTCTGGCCGTAGTCGGCGATGCGCACCATGACCTGCGCATGGCCCTGCGGCTGCATGGTGCCGCCCATGACGCCGAAGCTCATCACCGGCCGGCCCGCGCGCGTCACGAAGCCCGGGATGATCGTCTGGTAGGGCCGCTTGCGCGGCCCGACGCAGTTCGGGTGTCCGGGCTGCAGCACGAACGTGGCGCCGCGGTTTTGCAGCGAGATCCCGTCGACCACCACCCCCGAGCCGAAGCCCATGAAGTTCGACTGGATGAACGACACCATCATGCCGGAGGAGTCCGCCGCCGCGAGGTACACCGTGCCGCCCTTGGGCGGCCGGCCCGGGCCGAAATCCTGCGCGCGCTTCGGGTCGATCAGTCTCGCTCTTTCTTTCAGGTAGTCCTTGTCCAGGAGGGCCGAAGGCGGAACCGCGGTCATATGGTCGATGTCGGCGACGTAGCGCCGCGCGTCGGCGAATGCGAGCTTCTGCGCCTCGATCTGCAGATGCAGGCTGTCGGCGCCGTCGACCGGGTGGGAGCGCAGGTCGAAGTGCTCGAGCATGCCGAGCGCCATCAGCGCCACGATGCCCTGGCCGTTCGGCGGGATCTCGTGCAGCGTGTAGCCGCGGTAGTCCATCGCGAGCGGCTCGACCCAGTCGGACTTGTGCGCGGCGAGGTCCGAGACGCGCATCACCGCGCCGTGCTTCCTCGCATGCGCCTCGAGCTTTTCCGCCAGCTCACCGCGATAGAACGCTTGTCCTCTTGACGAACAAATCTTTTCCAAAGCGTCGGCGTGTGCGGGGAACTTGAAAAGCCGGCCGGGCCGGGGAGGGCGACCGTCCGGCAGGAACGCGTCGGCGAACCCCGGTTGCGCTTTCAATTCCGGAACCTGCTTCTCCCATTGTCCGGCAATGGTGGGCGAGACAAGGAAACCGCTGCGGCCGTATTCGATGGCTTTTTCGAACAGCTTCTCGAACGCCAGCTTGCCCCAGCGCCGGTGCAGCTCGACCCAGGCGGAGACGCATCCCGGCACGCTCACCGAGTTCCAGCCGCGCTCGGGCACGCGCCCGGTCCCGGCGAAGAACTCGGGGGTCCAGCCGGCGGGCGAGCGGCCCGAGGCGTTCAGCCCGTGGAGCCGCTCCCCGTCCCAGACGATGGCGTAGGCGTCCGAGCCGATGCCGTTCGACACCGGCTCGACCAGGGTGAGCGTGATGGCCGTGGCGAGGACCGCGTCCACCGCGCTGCCGCCGGCGGCGAGCATCTGCAGTCCGGCCTGCGCCGCGAGCGGCTGCGAGGTGGCGACGACGTTGGCGGCAAGCAGCGGCTTGCGCGGCCAGGGATAGGGATTGCTCCAGGCGAAAGCGGTCACCGCCGCTAGTCTAGACGGTGTGCACCTGGTGTAGGTCCGTCAATCCGCGAACGACCTTGTCGATGCCGTCCTGTTTCAAAGTGCGAAAGTTCTGCCCCGCCGCGGCCGCCGTGATATCGCTGACCGGGGCGCGCGCCTGCACCAGGCGCTTCATCGTCGCGTCGGCGACGAGCAGCTCGTACAGGCCCATGCGTCCCTTGTAGCCGGTGCGGTCGCAGCGCGCACAGCCCTTCGCCCGGTAGAGCGTGATCCCCTTCGGCTGGCCGCGCCAGGCGTGGAGCACCTTGGCGGGATCGAACCTGGTCCCGCCGCAGTATTCCTCCGCGAGCCCCTCGAGCTCGGCCGCGCCGGGCGTGTAGGCGCTCTTGCAGTGCGGGCAGAGCATGCGCACGAGCCGCTGCGACAGCACGCCGAGCAGCGCGTCGGCGAAGTTGAACGGGTCCATGCCGAGGTCGAGCAGGCGCACGACGCTTTCGGGCGCGCTGTTGGTATGCAGCGTGGAGAGCACCAGGTGCCCGGTGAGCGAGGCCTCGATGCCGATCTTGGCGGTCTCGGCGTCGCGCATCTCGCCCACCATGATGACGTCGGGATCGGCGCGCATGAAGCTGCGCATCGCGGCGGCGAAGGTCCAGCCGATCTTGGGGTTCACCTGTACCTGGCGCAGCCCGGGCTGCGCGATTTCGATCGGATCCTCGGCGGTCCAGATCTTGGTGTCGGCGGTGTTGAGCGAGGCGAGCAGCGAATGCAGCGTCGTGGTCTTGCCCGACCCCGTCGGTCCGCAGACGACGAACAGTCCGTGCGGCCGGGAGATGAGGCGCTTTAGCTGCTCCAGCGTCTGGGGGTCGAAGCCGAGCTCGGCCATGGGCACCGGCGTAGCCGCGCCGAGCACGCGCATCACCACGTCCTCCAGGCCGCCCGAGGTCGGAATGGTGGCCACGCGCAGGTCGACGTCGAGCGGCCCGAAGCGCCGGAACTCGATCTTGCCGTCCTGCGGCTTGCGGCGCTCGGTGATGTCGAGCTGGCACATGATCTTGATCCGGGACACGATCGCCTTGCGGAATTTCGAGGCGAGGTCGAGGTACGGCACGAGCGCGCCGTCCTTGCGGAACCGGATGCGCATGTTGCGGCCGGCGGGGTTCGCCTCGATGTGGATGTCGGACGCCCTCTGCTCGATCGCGTCGATGATCATCTTGTTGACGAGCTGCACGAGCGCGCTGTCGTGCGCGACCGACTGCTGCTCGTCGAGGTCGGCGTCGGCGGTCTCGGCCGAAAGCCGGTGGGTGATCTCGCTGATGCTGCGCACGTCGGCGCCCTTGCGCGGGGCGGCGGCGAGGCCATTGCCCTGCGCCGGGCCGTACGCGCGCTCGAGCGCCACCCGGATGTCGTCGCCGGAGGCCATCACCGGAAGAAGCTTCATCCCGGCGACGAAGCGCAGGCCCTCGAGCTTCGCCATGTCCATCGGGTTCTCGACCGCGACGACCAGCGCATTGTCCGCTTCGGCGACCGGGACGGTGTGGAAGCGGTGCGCGGCCGCCGCCGGGATGCGCTTGAGCACCGCCGCCGGAATGCGGAAATCCTTCAGGTTCACGTACGGAATGCCGAGCTTGCGCGCCATCACCGCATTGACGATTTCGGCGTCGACCACCCCCATGTCGGCGAGGATCTGGCCGAGCGGCACGCTGCGGTCGCGCGCCTCGATGGCGAGGGCTTCCTCGAGCTCGGCTTCGGTGAGGTAGCCGAGCTCGACCAGCGCCTCGCCGAGCTTCTGGATCGGCTGCGCGCGCTGCTGCTTCAGCGCTGCGGCGAGCTGCTCGGGCGAGACGATCTGGTGCTCGGTCAGGTAGTCGCCGAAGCGGCGCGAGCGCATCGCCTGCTGCTTGCTGAGCGCGGCGTCCACCACCTCGGGCGAGGCAAGCTGCTCGTCCACCAGCATCTCGCCGAGCGGCTTGCCGATGCTCATCGAGCGGATGGCGTCGGCCGGGACGAACCAGCGCGTGACGGTGTTCTCCGCCGGCTCCGGCGGGAACAGGAACAGGCCGCACAGCGCGTGCAGCGAGCCGACCGTCTCGCCGAGGGAAGTCTTGCCGTTGACCAGGCCGAGGGCGAACGGCTGGCACTCCGAGGGCGGGTAAAGCTCCTCGGTATCGTCGATGCGCACCGGCTGGCGCCGCAGCGTGACCGGCTGCAGCAGCTGCATCATGAGCAGCGACGAAAAAGCGATGCTCACGATATCGGCCGACTCGCGGCTGCGGAACTTGAGCTGCGCGTTATCGGGCAGGAAGTCGACCAGCTTTCCCGACGCCTTGCCGCCGTCGCGGAAAACCAGCATGCACTCGTCGCTGTGCTTCGCGGCGTCGGTGTACTCGAAATACGGCGGCGCCGGCCAGGTAAAGCGCGAGGCGCGGCTCGCGCGCGCATGCGCCTCGATCTGCTCGCGCAACAGGCGCCCGGTGATATCCGGCGATTTGGGGTTGGCGCTCACGCAGCGACGCTTTCGAAGTTCAGGACGATGCGTCCCAGCACCCGGCCGGCCTTGAGCTCATCGAGCGCGCGCGCCGCTTCGTCCGCGGGGCGAAGATCGACCGGCGCGGGCCGGATCTTGCGCCGCCGGGCGAGCCCGACCACTTCCTTCAGCTCGCGCAGGCTTCCGACGTAGGAGCCGACGATGCCGATGGCGCGCTGCGCGATCGGCGGCAGCGGGTGAACGAGCTCGCCGCCGTAGAGACCGCAGATGACGTAGCGCCCGCCCTTGCGCAGCGCCCCGATGCCGAGCGCTGCGGTCGCCGGACTGCCGACGAAGTCGATCGCCGCGGCGATGCCCTGCAGCTTCTGCGCGGCGTCGGGCCGCCGGGTGTTCAGCTTCTCCTTCGCGCCCAGGCGGCCCGCCGCCTCGAGCTTCGCATCGTCGATGTCGCAAGCCACCACGTGCTTCACGCCCTTCGCGCGCAGCACCGAGACGCCGATGAGGCCGAGCCCGCCGCAGCCGAGCACCGCGACGCGCTCCCGCGGCCCGATTTCCGGCAGCTTGGACGCCGCGCTATACGCGGTCAGGCCGGAGCAGGCGAGGGTGGCCGCGAACGCCTCGTCGATCCCCGCCGCATCCACGAGGTACTTTGCATCGGGCACGAGCAGGTGCGTTGAATACGCGCCCGGGCGGCTGACGCCAAGAAAGCGAATCCCCGAGACGCAGTAGTTGTCCTGGCCGGCTTTGCAGACGGCGCATTTGCCGCAGCCGATCCACGGATACACGATTCTTTTCTGACCGGGTTTCACCCCTTTTGCTCTTGGTCCCACCGCCTCCACCACCCCGAAGGGCTCATGCCCGAGGGTGAAGGGCGGCACGCAGCCGCGCTCCTTGACGTAGAAGCGCTTGCCGCCGCCGAGGTCGAAATACCCGTCCCAGATATGCACGTCCGAGTGGCACACGCCCGCGCGCGTGACGCGCACCAGCACCTCGCTACCCTGGGGCTTCGGGGTGTCGGAAAAGACCTTCTGAAGAGGCCTGCCATGCTCGATGATCTGCCAGCTCAGCATCTCCCCTCCGGGCGCAGGTCGGTGAAGAATATCTCGTCGCGGCAGCCGCTTGCGCAAAACTTCTGGGCAAAGCTGTGAAATGTCGTCAGTAGCCGCCGCGCTCGCGCGAGACTTTTGCCCGCTCGAGCGGCTTCAGGCCTTGGCGGTCTCGGCGAGCGCCTGGTCGATGTCCCAGAGGATGTCGTCGAGCGTCTCGATTCCCACCGAGACCCGGATCATGTCGGGCGTGACCCCGGCTTTCAGCTGGTCGGCTTCGTCCATCTGGCGGTGGGTGGTCGAGGCGGGATGGATGACGAGCGTCTTCGCATCGCCGATGTTGGCGAGATGGCTCATGAACTGGGCCGCCTCGATGAAGCGCTCGCCGGCTTTCGCTCCCCCCTTCACGCCAAAATTAAGCAGCCCCGAAGCGCCCTTGGGCAGATATTTCTTTGCCAGGGAGTAGTACTTGTTATCCGGAAGTCCGGGGTAGTTGACCCAGGCGACCCGGGGATGGCTTTGCAGGAACTTGGCGACCGCGAGCGCGTTCGCGCAATGGCGCTCCATCCGCACGTGCAGCGACTCCAGGCCCTGCAGGAGCAGCCAGGCGTTGAGCGGCGACAACGCCGGGCCGAAGGTCCGCATGATCTCCATGCGCGCCTTCATCGTGTAGCCGAAGTCGCCGAACGTCTCGTGGAAGATGACCCCGTGGTAGCCGGGCGAAGGGCTGGTGAATTCCGGGAACTTGCCATTGCCCCAGTTGAACTTGCCCGACTCGCAGATCACGCCCCCCATGGTGGTGCCGTGGCCGCCGATGTACTTGGTCGCCGAGTGCACCACGATGTCGGCGCCCCATTCCATCGGCCGGCAGAGGTACGGCGACGGCACGGTGTTGTCGACCACCAGCGGGATCCCGGCCTCGTGCGCGATCTTCGCCAGCGCCTCGATATCCACGATATTGATGAGCGGATTGCCCAGCGTCTCGGCGTAGAGAAGTTTCGTATTTGCTTTCAAAGCCCTCTTGAAATTTGCAGGCTCGTCCGGGTCGACGAAGCTGGTCTCGATGCCGAGCTTCTTCAGGTTGACGTGCAGCAGCGTGTGCGTGCCGCCGTAGAGCGTCGAGGCCGAGACGACGTGGTCGCCGCCGGAGCACAAGGTCAGGATCGCGGTGACCTCTGCGGCCTGGCCGGTCGCGCAGGCGAGCGCGGAGCGGGCGCCCTCGATCGCCGCCATGCGCTCCTCGAACACCGCGACCGTCGGGTTCGAGATGCGCGAGTAGACGTTGCCGAAGGTCTGCAGGTTGAACAGGCTCGCCGCGTGCTCCGCCGAGTCGAACACGAACGAGGTCGTCTGGTAGATCGGCGCGGCGCGCGCGCCGGTGGCCGGATCGGGGATCTGCCCGGCGTGCAGGCAAAGCGTCTCGATGCCGAACTTGCGATCAGGCATGGGAGGGTTTGCCTGGTGCGCCGGGGGAAAGAGCCTCAGACCCCCGACGGGGGATTTTCTTCTGAAGCGTCCCGCGTGGCGGCGCGGCGATACTCGGAGGGCGGTACGCCCACTTGGTTCAGGAAGAAA
>DATIGR010000263.1:0-15841 GCA_035454645.1 Burkholderiales bacterium | reverse complement strand
GATCCTCGAGATCGACGAGGAGCGCCGCCGCATCTCGCTCGGCATGAAGCAGTGCATGCCCAATCCCTGGGAAGACTTCGCGCGCGAATACAAGAAAGGCGACCGCGTGAAGGGCCAGATCAAGTCGATCACCGACTTCGGCGTGTTCGTCGGGCTGCCCGGCGGCATCGACGGCCTGGTGCACCTCTCGGATCTCTCGTGGTCGACCCCGGGCGAAGAGGCGGTCAAGAACTTCAAGAAGGGCGAGGAGGTCGAGGCGGTGGTGCTGTCGATCGACATCGAGCGCGAGCGCATCTCGCTCGGCATCAAGCAGCTCGAGGGCGACCCGTTCACCAACTTCATCGCCGGCCACGAGAAGAACAGCGTGGTGAGCGGCACGGTGAAGTCGGTCGACGCCAAGGGCGCGGTGGTCGACATCGGCGGCGTGGAGGGATATCTGCGCGCCTCCGAGTTCTCGCGCGACCGCGTCGACGACCTCGCCAAGCACCTGAAGGAGGGCGATCGCGTGCAGGCGATGATCATCAACGTCGACCGCAAGAACCGCTCGATCAACCTGTCGGTGAAGGCGAAGGACCTCGCCGAGGAGACCGAGGCGATGAAGCAGCTGCGCACCGAGCAGGCCGCCGCCAGCGCCGGCGCCACCAACCTCGGCGCCCTGCTGCGCGCGAAGCTCGACAAGAAAGACGGCAACCCGCAGCAATAGCGCGAACCAGGGGGGAGATGGTTGCCATGACCAAATCGGAACTGATCGCGCGGCTTGCCCAGCGTTACCCGCAGCTGGTCGCCAAGGACGCCGAGTACGCCGTCAAGATGATCCTCGACGCGATGACCCAGAGCCTGCTCGGCGGCCATCGCATCGAGATCCGCGGCTTCGGCAGCTTCGGCCTCAACTACCGGCCGCCGCGCACCGGCCGCAACCCGAAGTCGGGCGAGAAGGTGCAGGTGCCCGAGAAGTACGTGCCGCACTTCAAGGCCGGCAAGGAGCTGCGCGAGCGCGTCGACTCGACGACGCCGCAGGCGGCGGCCGCGCCGCGGGAGCGCGCTTCCCAACCCGTCCGCTAGGACGAAGCCAAGACCCGATCGCGCGCGATGCGCATCGTCACCTGGACGATCCGCCTGGTGGTGTTCGTGCTGCTCGCCGCGTTCGCGGCGAAGAACGTCGAGCCGGTGGCGCTGCGCTTCTACTTCGACGTCGAGCTGAAGGCGCCCCTCGTGCTCGTGATGCTCGCCGCGTTCGCCCTCGGGGCGCTGTTCGGCGCGGCGGCGCTCGTCTCGACGCTCGTGCGGCAGCGCCGGGAGATCGCGCTTCTCAGGAAACCGGCCGAGCCGGCGCCCCCGCCCGTGACGCCGCTCTAGCCATGGAGTTCGAGTACTGGTGGCTGCTCGGTTTTCCGCTGTTCTTCGGGCTGGGCTGGATCGCGGCGCGCATCGACATCAAGCAGATCGTCTCCGAGTCGCGCGCGCTGCCGCGCTCCTACTTCAAGGGCCTGAATTTCCTGCTCAACGAGCAGCCCGACAAGGCGATCGAGGCGTTCATCGAGGTGGTCAAGGTCGACCCGGAGACCATCGAGCTGCATTTCGCGCTCGGCAGCCTGTTCCGCCGCCGCGGCGAGTACGACCGCGCGATCCGCATGCACCAGAACCTGCTCGACCGCGCCGACCTCGGGCCCGAGCAGACGCTGCAGGCGCAGATGGAGCTCGGCCAGGACTACCTCAAGGCGGGCATCCTGGACCGCGCCGAGGAGATGTTCTCCAGGCTGGAGACCACGAGCCAGGCGATGGCCGCGCGCCGCTTCCTGCTGGAGATCTACCAGCAGGAGAAGGACTGGCCGCGCGCCATCGAGATGACCCGGCAGGTCGAGACCGACCCGCGCGCGCTGGCGCAGTTCCTGTGCGAGCTCGCCGCCTCGGAGGCGGCGCAGTCGCGCCCCGACGCGGCGCGCCGGCACCTCGACGCGGCGCTCGAGGCGAACCGCAAGTGCGTCCGCGCCAGCCTGCTGCTCGGCGACATCGAGAAGAGCCAGAACCGGCTGGAGAAAGCCATTGATCACTGGAAGCGCATCGAATCGCAGAATCCGGCGTACCTCGCGCTCGTCGCGCAGCGCCTGGTGGAGGCCTACCGCGAGACCGGGCGCGCCGAAGAGGGGCTGCGGCTGCTCGCCGGCTACCTCGAGCGCTACCCGTCGCTCGACCTGCTCGACACCGTGTTCCAGCAGACGCTCGAAGCCAAGGGGCCGGAGCAGGCGTACGCCATGGTGCGCGACGAGCTGCGCCGCAACCCGACGCTGCTCGGCCTGGACCGCCTGCTCGAAGCGCAGATCGTCGCCGCTGGCTCGCCCGACAAGCGCCGCGACCTCGAGCTGGTGAGAAACCTGGTCCACGGCCATACCCGCCGCCTCGCGCGCTACCGCTGCGAGAGCTGCGGCTTCAAAGCGCGCCAGTTCCACTGGCAATGCCCGGCCTGCGGCGGCTGGGAAACCTATCCGCCACGGCGCACTGAGGAGTTCGACCTGACTCCATGAATGTCACCGTCATCGGCACCGGATACGTCGGGCTCGTCACCGGGGCTTGCCTCGCCGACGCAGGCAACACCGTGTTCTGCCTCGACGTGAACGAGGAAAGAATCCGCTCGCTGAACGAGGGCCGCGTGCCGATCTTCGAGCCCGGCCTGGAGCCGATCGTGGAGCGTAACCGCGCCGCGGGCAGGCTCAGGTTCTCCACCGATGTCGCGGCGAGCGTGGCGCACGGCGAGCTGCAGCTGATCGCGGTCAATACCCCGCCCGGCGAGGACGGCTCGGCCGACCTGCAGCACGTGCTCGCCGCCGTGCGCGCGATCGCCCGGCACATGAAGTCCTGGAAGCTCGTTGCCACCAAGTCCACCGTGCCGGTGGGTACCGCGGACAAGATCAAGGACGTGTTGAGAAAGGAGACGAGCTTCCCGTTCGCCGTGGTGTCGAATCCGGAGTTCCTCAAGGAAGGCGCCGCAGTCGAGGACTTCATGCGTCCGGACCGCGTGATCATCGGCGCCGAGGACGAGCGCGCGGTGCGGCTCCTGCGCCAGCTGTACGCGCCCTTCCAGCGCAACCACGAGCGTGTCATGGTGATGAGCCTGCGCTCCGCCGAGCTCACCAAGTACGCGGCCAACTCGATGCTCGCGACGCGCATCTCGTTCATGAACGAGCTCGCCAACCTCGCCGAGGCGCTCGGCGCCGACATCGAGGAAGTGCGTCACGGCATCGGCTCGGATCCGCGCATCGGCTACCAGTTCCTCTACGCCGGCGCCGGCTTCGGCGGCTCGTGCTTCCCGAAGGACGTGAAAGCGCTGCAGAGGAGCGCCGCCGAGGCGGGCCGGCCGCTGCGCGTGCTCGCCGCGGTCGGGGAAGTGAACGAGGCGCAGAAGCACGTCCTTTCGGAAAAAATAAAGATGAAGTTCGGAAAAGAGCTGAAAGGCAAATGCTTCGCGATCTGGGGCCTGGCGTTCAAGGCGAATACCGACGACATGCGCGAGGCGCCGAGCCGCACGCTGATCGCCGATCTCCTTGCCGCCGGCGCCGCGGTGCGCGGCTACGACCCTGCCGCCGGGGAGCAGGCGAAGAAAATCTTCGAGAACGAGAAGCGCGTTGCGGTGGTCGACTCGGCGCTCGCCGCGCTCGAAGGCGCCGACGCGCTCGCGGTCGTCACCGAATGGCAGGAGTTCCGCAGCCCGGACTTCGCCGCGATCCGGGGCAAGCTCAAGACCCCGGCGATCTTCGACGGGCGCAACCTGTACGATCCCGCGGCGTTGAAAGCCCTCGGCCTCGAGTATTACCCGATCGGGAGGAAAGTATAGACACGTCGAAGGCGCGCGTGCTGGTCGTGGGCGACGTGATGCTCGACCGCTACTGGTTCGGCGATGTCTCGCGCATCTCGCCCGAGGCGCCGGTGCCGGTGGTCCTGATCCGCGAGGAGGACCAGAGGCTCGGCGGCGCGGCCAACGTCGCCTGGAACTGCCGGGAGCTCGGGGCGCACACCCGGCTGCTGTCGGTGGTGGGGCGCGACGAGCCCGGACGGGCGCTCGAGAAGCTCCTCAAGGCGAGGCGCATCGAAGCGAGCCTGCACCGCGACCGGGGCCTGAGCACGACGCAGAAGCTGCGCGTGATCGGCAGGCGCCAGCAGCTCCTGCGCATCGACTTCGAGCGCCCGCCCTCGCGCGAGGTGCTCGCCTCCAAGCTCGAGGAATTCAAGCGCTCGCTTCCCGAGTGCGACGTGGTCATCCTGTCCGACTACGGCAAGGGCGGCCTCGCCCACATCGCGGAGATGATCCGCGCCGCGCGCCGCGCGGGCAAGCGCGTCGTCGTGGACCCGAAGGGCGACGACTATTCGCGCTACAAGAGCGCGAGCATCATCACGCCGAACCTCGCCGAGCTGCGCGAGGTGGTCGGGACCTGGAGGGACGAGAAGGACCTGAGAAGCCGCGCCCAGGCGCTCGCCGGCAAGCTCGGCCTGGAAGCGCTGCTGCTGACGCGCGGCGAGGACGGCATGACGCTGTTCAGGGGAGCGAAGACATTCTCGGTGAAGGCCGAGAAGCGCGAGGTGCTGGACGTCACCGGCGCCGGCGACACGGTGATCGCGGCGCTCGCGGTCATGCTCGCCGCTGGCGCGGGGCTCGAGAACGCCGTGCGCCTCGCCAACCGCGCCGCCGGCATCGTGGTCGGCAAGCTCGGCACCGCGGCGGTCGGACACGAGGAACTGTTCGGGGCTCGCTGAACCATGTACTGCATCGTGACCGGCGCGGCCGGCTTCATCGGCTCCAAGCTCGTCGAGGGGCTCAACCGGCGCGGGATCACCGACGTCATCGCCGTCGACAACCTCGCGCATGCCGACAAGTTCCGCAACCTCGCCGACGCCGAGATCGCCGACTACCTCGACCAGGCCGAGTTCATCGGCAAGCTCGAGCGCTTCGAGGGCGCGGTCGAGGCGGTGTTCCACCAGGGCGCGTGCTCCGACACGATGGAGACCGACGGGCGCTACATGCTCGACAACAACTACGCCTACTCCAGGCGGCTGCTCGAATGGTGCCAGGACGAGGAGGTGCCGCTGATCTACGCCTCCTCGGCCGCGGTGTACGGCGCAGGGCCGGAATTCCGCGAGGAGCGGCGCTGCGAGAAGCCGCTCAACGTCTACGGCTACTCGAAGTTTCTTTTCGACCAGCTGGTCCGCAGGCAGCTCGGTCAGAGCAGTGCTCAAATCGCGGGTTTGCGCTACTTCAACGTGTACGGGCCGAACGAGCAGCACAAGGGTCGCATGGCCTCGGTCGCGTACCATGCGTACCAGCAGCTCCAGGGCGAGGGCAAGGTGAAGCTCTTCGTCGGCTCGGGCGGCTACGCGAACGGCGAGCAGCGGCGCGATTTCGTCTACGTGGAGGACGTGGTGGACGTGAACCTGTGGCTGCTCGAGCGCCGGGACGTTTCGGGCGTCTTCAACTGCGGCACCGGGCGGGCGCAGACCTTCAACGAGCTCGCCGCGGCCGTGATCAACGCGGTACGGGGGACGCGGCTCTCGGCGAAGGAGATGGCGCAGAAAAACCTGATCGAGTACGTCGCGTTCCCGGAGGGGCTGGCGGACAAGTACCAGAGCTACACGCAGGCCGATCTCGCGCGCCTGCGCGCCGCGGGCTACGCGCGCGAGTTCCGGCCGGTCGAGCAGGGCGTCGCCGCCTACGTCGCCGGGCTGCGCAAGCAATGAGCAAGACCGTCGAGGATTTCATCGGCGATACGCCGCTGGTACGGTTGCAGCGCCTTCCCGGTACGGAAAATTCCAAGAATAGAAATCTTCTGTTGGCCAAACTCGAAGGCAACAATCCGGCGGGCTCGGTGAAGGACCGGCCGGCGATCTCGATGATCCGCCATGCCGAGCGGCGCGGCGACATCAAGCCCGGCGACACGCTGATCGAGCCGACCTCGGGCAACACCGGCATCGCGCTCGCCATGGCGGCGGCGATCCGCGGCTACCGCATGGTGCTCATCATGCCCGAGCACCTGTCGATGGAGCGCCGGCAGACGTTGCGCGCGTTCGGCGCCGAGATCATCCTCACCCCGCGCGCGGGCGGCATGGAGGCGGCGCGCGACCTCGCCGAGCGCATGGTGCGCGAGAAGAAGGGCACGATGCTCGACCAGTTCGCCAACCCCGACAATCCGCGCGTGCACTACGAGACCACCGGCCCGGAGATCTGGCGCGACACCGAAGGCCGCATCACGCACTTCGTCTCGAGCATGGGCACGACCGGCACGATCATGGGATGCTCGCGCTTCTTCAAGGAGAACAACCCGAAGATCCAGGTGATCGGCTGCCAGCCGCAGGAGGGCTCGCAGATCCCCGGCATTCGCAAGTGGCCCGAGGCCTACCTGCCGAAGATCTACGACAAGTCGCGCGTCGACCGGCTCGAGTACGTGTCGCAGGCCGAGGCCGAGGAGATGACGCGGCGCCTGGCGCGCGAGGAAGGCATCTTCGCCGGGATCTCCTCGGGCGGGGCGGTCCACGTAGCCTTGAGGATTTCCAAAGAATTCAGAAATGCCGTGATCGTGACCATCGTCTGCGACCGCGGCGACCGCTATTTGACCACCGGGGTGTTCCCCGACTGAGGCATCAACGGTAGGAGGAATTCAATGAAGATCGTTGCTATCGTCCTCGTAGTCCTCGGCATCGGCTTGGCATTCTGGGGCTATCGATTGTCCGGCGGCTTCGGCGCACAAGTGAGCCAGGCAATCACGGGTTCGCCGACCGACCGGATCATGGCTTTCTACATCGGCGGCGCGGTCAGCCTCGCCGTCGGCCTGTTCCTGCTTTTCAAGAAGTAGGGCGACCCAAGTCGCGATGACGCCGGTACTCGCGTTCGACATCGAGACCGTCCCGGACGTCGCCGGCATCCGCCGCCTGTACGACCTGCCCGCCGACCTGCCGGACCACGACGTGGCCGAAATCGCGCTGCAGAAGCGCCGGGTGCAGAGCTCGAGCGACTTCCTGCCGCCGCACCTGCACCGCATCGTGACCATCGGCTGCGTGCTGCGCGAGGGCGATACGGTGCAGGTGTTCTCGATCGGCGAGCCCGAGCGCGACGAGGCCGCGACCATCCAGAAGTTCTTCGACGGCATCGACAAGTACACGCCGCAGCTCGTTTCCTGGAACGGCACGGGCTTCGACCTGCCGGTGCTCAACTACCGCACGCTCCTCTGCGGCGGCACGGCGGCCAAGTTCTGGGACCAGGGCGCCGACGACCCGGACTTCAGGTACAACAGCTACGTGAGCCGCTACCACGCGCGGCATTGCGACCTGATGGATGTGCTCGCGATGTACCAGCCGCGCAACAATGCGCCGCTCGACCAGGTGGCGCAGCTCGCCGGCCTGCCGGGCAAGCTCGGCATCGGCGGGCCGGCGGTGTGGCCCGCCTACCTCAAGGGCGAGATCCGCAGGATCCGCGATTATTGCGAAGGCGACTGCGTCAACACCTACCTTCTTTACCTGCGGTTCCAGCGCCAGCGCGGAATTCTGGCGCCGGACCAGTACGACCGGGAAACCGCGCTGCTGCGCTCCGCGCTCCAGGCGACCGGGAAGCCCTACTGGCAGGAATTTCTCGAGCTCTGGAAGACCTGATTCTCAGCATCGACGCGCTCGACGCCGAAGGGCGCGGCGTCGCGCGCAATCCGGAGGGCAAGGTGGTGTTCGTGGAAGGCGCGCTCCCGGGCGAGCGCGTCGCTGCCCGGAGGATTTCGGGAAAGCGGAAATTCGACGTTGCCCGGGCCACGCAGATCCTCGAAGCCTCGCCGGGAAGGCGCGAGCCGCGCTGCCCGCATTTCGGAGTCTGCGGCGGCTGCGCCACCCAGCACGCCGACGAGCGCACCCAGATGGCGGCGAAGCAGCGCTGGCTCGAGGACAACCTCGAGCGCATCGGAAAGGTGCGCCCGGAGGCGCTGCTGCCGATCGTGTACGGGCCCGAATGGGGCTACCGCCGCCGCGCGCGGCTCTCGGTGCGTCATGTGGCGAGCCGCGGCGGCGCGATGGTAGGCTTCCGCGAGCGGCGCTCGACCCACGTCGCCGACATGCGGGAGTGCCACGTCCTGCCGCCCCACGTCTCGGCGCTGATCCCGGAGCTGCGATCGCTGGTGAACGGGCTCTCGGTGCGCGAGCGGCTGCCGCAGATCGAGCTCGCCGTCGGCGACAACGCGACCGCGCTGGTTTTCAGGCACCTGGAGCCGTTGAGCGATGCCGACCAGCGGCTGTTGAGGAAATTCGCCGAAGAACGCCTCGTTCACGTGTGGCTGCAGCCCGGCGGGCCGGACAGCGCGCAGCCGCTGCACCCGGCGACGAGCGAGCTTTACTACGAGCTGCCCGAGTTCGGCGTGCGCATCGGGTTCCGGCCGACCGACTTCACTCAGGTGAACCACGCCGCGAACCGGGCGCTGGTCGCGCGCGCGGTGCGGCTGCTCGACCCGCAGCCCGGCGAGCGCGTGGCCGATCTGTTCTGCGGGCTGGGGAACTTCTCGCTGCCGCTCGCCGCGAAGGGCGGCCGGGTGATTGGATTCGAGGGCAATTCCGAGTTGGTGAGAAGAGCGCAGGCGAATGCCGCAGCCAACGGCCTTGCCGCGCAGTTCGAAGCGATGGACCTCTCCAGGCCCAACCTCGAGCCCTACGCGCCCTTCGACAAGATCCTGCTCGACCCGCCGCGCGAAGGCGCGGTCGAGATCGTGAAGGCGCTGCCGGCGCAGTGGCCGCGGCGCATGGTTTACGTGTCGTGCGACCCGGCCACGCTCGCGCGCGATGCCGGCATCCTGGTGCACACGAAGGGCTGGCATCTCGCCGCCGCGGGCGTGGTCAACATGTTCCCGCATACCGCGCACGTCGAAAGCATCGCTTGGTTCGAGCGCTGATCGCACTCGCCGTAGCGTGGTGCCAGGCGCAGGACGTCGCAGCGGCGGCGGTCGCGTCCGGCCGAAACTGGAGCATTTCGATCGACGGCCTGGAATGCCACGGCAACCTCATCGTCCTCGGGTTGCGCATCCGCTACCGGGGACCGAGCGGCCCGGTCGAGTCGCCGGTCAGCCAGCTCCTGGATGCGCGCGGAAAACAGCACCTGCCGAAGAGCCTCGCCTGGAAGCCGGGGGCGAAACCGCTCGCGGAATGGCTCTCCAAGGGGGGCCTGAGAAACCTCGAGCCCGAGCCGCTCGGCGAGGTCGAGCTCAAGTTCGACGTGGAGGGTGCAGCGCCGGCTCTCAGTCTCGAGTTCGGCGACATCCCGGCGTTTGCCCTCACCGGCAAGACAAAGCTCGCGTGCCTCGAGCCTGACCGGATTCAAACGCCCCGCGCACCTCGCCGGGCGCGCGTGGAAGCGTCGAAGCTCGACTTTCCGGTCCATCGCGCCAGGTACCCCTGCAGTGCGTCGCGCACGATCGCGGCCGAATATCCGCCCTATCTGCCCCGGCAGCTCCTGCTTTTCGGCCACGGCTACCTGCCGAGCGCGAGGCACATCGAGCTGCCGATGGGCCGCTCGCCTGCCCAGCCCTATGCCTACGCCGGGCCGGATAACCTCGCCGCGGTCGAGCAGGCGGCGCGGCAGGCGTTGATGGCGGACTTCCCGCAGTACGGCAACCGCGCCAAGTACTTCGCGTTCAACTGGGGGGTGCAGAAATCGCAAAGCGGAAACGACATGTATTCCATCGGCGTGTACGAGCTTCGCCCGTGCCCCAAATGAAAAGGGCGCCCGCAGGCGCCCTGGGTTTTGCGCAGGAAACGCTCGCGCGCTAGTCGCGCTCGCCCGCCAGCGCGAGCAGCAGGTGCAGCAGGTTGGCGAAGATGTTGAACAGGCTCATGTAGACGCCGGTGGTGGCCATCACGTAGTTGGTCTCGCCGCCGCGCATGATGCGCTGCAGGTCGTAGACCAGGAACATCGAGAACACCACGATCACCAGCGTCGAGATCGTCAGCGCGAGCGCCGGGATCTGCAGGAACAGATTCGCGAGCATCGCGATCAGCAGCGCGATCATGCCGACGAACAGGAACTTGCCCATGAAGCTGAGGTCGCGCTTGATCGTCTGCGCGATCGCCCCCATCGCGAAGAAGATGACGCCGGTCCCGACCGCGGCGTAGCCGACCAGCGCCATGCCGTTCTTCATGGAGAGCGCGACGTTCAGGATCGGCCCCAGCCACCAGCCGAGCAGGCCGGTCATCAGGAGCAGCAGCGCGACGCCGACGGCGCTGTTGCGGTTGGCGGCGATGCCGAACTGCAGCCCGATGACGGCCGCCAGCATGACCAGCGTGCTGATGATCGGGCTCGACATGATGAGGGCGCTGGTCGCCATGCCGATCCAGGCGCCGATCACCGTCGGCACCATGGTGAGGGCGAGCAGCAGGTAGGTGTTGCGCAGGACCTTCTGGCTCTGCGCGCTGATCGCTGCTTCCTGGGCCGTCTCGTAGGGCCTGCCGCGGCCAAAGCCTTGATCGTCCGTACGTACGGGTTTCAGTTCGGGTTGCATCCTTATCCTCCGTTGTGTAGCCGGTAAGACTACCAAAGCGCGCCGAAGTTTCAAACGCTTATCGCTTCGAAGCGAGGCTAAAATGCGGTCGTTACAGGGGTTTTTCAAGCCGGAGAGTTGGCAGAGCGGTCGAATGCGGCGGTCTTGAAAACCGTTAGCCCGCGAGGGCTCGGGGGTTCGAATCCCTCACTCTCCGCCACCACGGCGGCCGGGAATGTTTATGCTTGCCGGATGCGAACCCTGATCGTCGCCGGCGCGCTCGCTCTCGCTGCGCCGGGCTTGCGCGCCGCGTGCAACGACCCGCCGGGGGAGAAGGTCGACTGGTCCAAGTGCTCGAAGCAGCGCCTGATGCTGAACCGGACATCGCTCACGGAAGCGCGCTTCGAGCGCGCGCTTCTGGTCGGCATGAACTTCGATGCGGCCGACCTGAAGCGGGCTAACTTCGCTTCGGCGGAAGTGACCCGGTCCTCGTTCCGCGGCGCAGCGATGGAACAGACGGTCCTGCAGAAGCTGGTCTGCGTGCGCAGCAGCTTCCGCGATGCGCAGCTTGCCGGCGCCGACCTGGAGAAAGCCGAGTTTCATCGCTGCGACCTCGCCGGCGCGACGCTGCGCGGCGCGAACCTGTCGAAGGGCGATTTCAGCCGCTCGGCGTTCGACCGCGCCGACCTGAGCGGCGCCAGCTTCAGGTATTCCAGCCTGTCGCGCGCGAGCCTGCGCGGGGCGAAGCTCGCCGGCGCCGACTTCACGCAGGCGCACCTCTTCGCCGTGCGCCTGGAGGCGACCGACCTGTCGGCGGCGAAAGGCCTCGAGCAGGCGCAAATCGAGCTCGCGTGCGGGGACGCGAAGACCAAGCTCCCGGCCGCGCTCAGGCGGCCGGCCTCCTGGCCCTGCACCGACTAGGGACTCTCTGAAAGACCGGCGGTCGTCGTTCCCGCGAAAGCGGAACCCATGTTGTCGGAAACGCCAACAATTCCTTGCATCTCCTTGACGGACGCGGGGACTATGTCGGGCGCAGGTTTTCACTACCTCTCGCCGTGGGTCTAGAATCCCGGCAGATTCAGGCATGAAACGAATCGCCGTCTACAGCAGGTCGAGCCGGTTGCGGAAGGCGGCGCCGCCGCTGTCGCCTCCGTCGCCCCCGGTCGCGGCTGCGCCGTGGCGTGAGCGCCATGCGCGCGGCATCAGGGTCGCCGCCGTCGCGGCGGTGGTGTTTTTCCTCGGCCTTCTGGTCTGGTTCCTCGCGCCGGCGAAAGGCCTGACGCAGGCCGACGTCGAGGCGGCGGTGCAGAGGATCCTCGACGAGCAGCAGCCGCCGCCCAGCGCCGCGGACGCCTACGAAATGATCCTGCCCTCGGTGGTCCACGTGCGCGGGCTGCCCGACGCGCCGGACGCCGACGCGCCCCCCCCGAGTGAAGTCCAGAGCGGCACCGGGGTGGTGATCGTCGACACCGGCATCATCCTCACCAACCTGCACGTGGTGCAGGGCGCGAAAGCGGTCAAGGTCACGTTCCACGACGGCACCGAGTCCGACGCGGCGATGATCGGCGCGCAGCCGGAGCACGACCTCGCGGTGCTGCAGGCGAGGACCATCCCGGACGATCTCGCCTCGGCGACGCTGCGCTCCACCGCGGGCCTGCGCCCGGGCGAGCCGGTGGTCGCGGTGGGCTTTCCGTTCGGCATCGGGCCGTCGGTCTCGGCGGGCGTGATCTCGGGCCTCGGCCGCGAGTACCAGACCGCCGACGGCAAGCGCGTGCTGACCAACCTGATCCAGTTCGACGCCGCGGTGAACCCGGGCAATTCGGGCGGGCCGCTGATCACGCCGGAGGGCGAGGTGATCGGCATCGTGACCGGCCTGCTCAACCCCACCGAGCACCGCGTGTTCATCGGCATCGGCTTCGCGGTGCCGATCGAGAACGCGGCCGGCGCCGTCGGCCTGTCGCCTTTCTAGAGGAAACGAATGGAAAACGTCGCGACGATGATGGAGAAGATCCTCTACGAGGTGAAGAAGGTCGTGGTGGGGCAGGACCACTTCCTCGAGCGCGTGCTGGTCGCGACGCTCGCGCAGGGGCACCTGCTGGTCGAGGGCGTGCCGGGGCTCGCCAAGACGCTCACCGTGAAGACGCTGGCGCAGACGATCCGCGGCACTTTCCGCCGCATTCAGTTCACGCCCGATCTGGTGCCCGCCGACCTCGTCGGCACGCGCATCTACAACCAGAAGACGGGCGAGTTCCACACCTCGCTCGGCCCGGTGTTCTGCAACCTGCTGCTTGCCGACGAGATCAACCGGGCGCCGGCGAAGGTGCAAAGCGCGCTGCTCGAGGTCATGCAGGAGCGCCAGGTGACGATCGCGGGCGAGACCCACCGCGTGCCCGACCCGTTCCTCGTCATGGCGACGCAGAACCCGATCGAGACCGAGGGCACCTATCCGCTGCCCGAGGCGCAGGTCGACCGCTTCATGATGAAGGTGCTGGTCGACTACCCGAGCGAGGAGGAGGAGTTCGTGATCGTCGAGCGGGTGACGGGCATGCTGCCCGATGCGCACCCGGTCGCGACCACCGAGGAGCTCGGCGCGCTGCAGCGCGAGTGCCGCAAGGGCTACGTCGAGCCCTCGCTCATGCAGTACGCGGTGCGGCTCGCCGCGGCGACGCGCGAGCCCGAGCGCTTCGGCATCAAGGGCCTGGGCAAGTACATCACCTATGGCGCGAGCCCGCGCGCGCCGATCAACGTGATCGAGGGCGCGCGCGCGCTCGCGTTCCTGCGCGGGCGCGACTACGCGCTGCCCGAGGACGTGACCGACCTCGTGCCCGACGTGTTCCGGCACCGGCTGGTGCTCTCGTACGAGGCGCTCGCCGAAGGCCTGTCGCCCGACGAGCTCATCGGCCGCGTGATGCAGCACATCCGCCCGCCCGCCAAGCCGCTCGAGACGCATGTCAAGGTCGCCGGCGCGTAGGCCCGAAGCCGTGCTCCGCCGGCTGGAGTGGACCGTGATCCGCCGGCTCGACGGGCTGCTGCAGGGCGACTACCGCACGCTGTTCCGCGGCTTCGGCCTCGACCTCGCCGACCTGCGCGAGTACCAGTACGGCGACGACGTGCGCCACATCGACTGGAACGTCACCGCGCGCCTGCAGACGCCCCACGTGCGCGAGTACCACGAGGACCGCGAGGTGACGGCGTGGTTCCTGCTCGACCTTTCCGCGTCGGTGGACTTCGGCTCGGGCGAGGTGCGCAAGCGCAACGTCTCGGCCGACTTCGTCGCGGTGCTCGCGCGCGTGCTGACGCGGCACGGCAACAAGGTCGGCGCGCTGTTCTACGGCGAGGATGTCGACGCGATGCTGCCGGCGCGCAGCGGGCGGCGGCACGTGCTGCAGATGCTGCACGCGATGCTCGAGCGTCCGGCGGCGAAGCGCAATTCGCCGACCGATCTTTCGGAGCTGCTGGTTGCGGGCGCGCACATGATGCGGCGCCGCTCGCTCGTGTTCGTGGTGTCGGACTTCTTCAGCGTGCCGGGATGGGAGCGGCCGCTCGGCCAGCTCGCGCAGCGCCACGAAGTGGTCGCGGTGCGGCTGCACGACCCGCTCGAGGCGAGCCTGCCCGATCTCGGCATGCTGGTGGTGCAGGACGCCGAGACCGGCGAGCAGGTCTTCGTCGACACCCACGACCGCGCCTTCCGCCGGCGCTTCGCCGCCGCGGCCGAGCGCCGCGAGGCGAAGCTGCGCGCCGCGTTGCGCGAGGCCGGCGTCGACGCGCTCGAGCTGTCCACCGACGACGATCTGGTCGACGCCATCCGGCGCTTCGCCGACATGCGCAAGCGCCGCAGCCGACTTGCCGCCGGCGCCGCCGTGCCGCAGCATCTGGAGCTCGTGCAATGAGCTTCATCTGGCCCGAGCTGCTCTGGTTCCTGCTGGTGCTTCCGCTCCTGCTCGCGGGCTATGTCTGGGTGCTCAGAAGGAAGAAGAAGCTGGCGCTGCGCTACGCGAGCCTCGGCCTGGTGCGCGAGGCGATGAGCATGGGCGGCCGCATCAAGCGGCACATCCCGCCGGCGCTGTTCTTCGTCGCGCTCGGCGCCATGCTGCTCGCCATGGCCCGGCCGCAGGCGATGCTCACCCTGCCGACCCAGCACGAGACCGTGATCCTCGCCATGGACATCTCCGGCAGCATGCGCGCCACCGACGTCGAGCCCAACCGCCTGGTCGCGGCGCAGAACGCGGCCAAGCAGTTCGTCGCCGAGCAGCCCGAGAACGTGCGCATCGGCGTGGTCGCGTTCGCCGGCACCGCCACGGTGGCGCAGGCGCCGACGCGCAACCGCGAGGACGTGGTCGCCGCGATCGACCGCTTCCAGCTGCAGCGCGCCACCGCGATCGGCAGCGGCATCATCGTGTCGCTCGCCGCGATCTTCCCGGACCAGGGGATCGACGTCGGAACGATCACTTACGGCGCCGAGACGCCGCGGCGCGGCGAGAAGATGGCGCCGCCGCCGCCCAAGCCGGTGCCGCCCGGCTCGTATTCGTCCGCCGTGATCATCCTGCTCACCGACGGCCAGCGCACCACCGGCCCCGACTCGATCATGGCGGCGAAGATGGCCGCCGACCGCGGCGTGCGGGTCTACACGGTGGGCGTGGGCACGCCCGAAGGCAAGATCATCGGCTTCGAGGGCTGGTCGATGCGCGTGCGGCTGGACGAGGAGACGCTCAAGGAGATCGCGAAGATCACCCACGCCGAGTACTTCTACGCCGGCAACGCGGTGGATCTCAACAAGGTGTACAAGGCGCTGAACGCCCGGCTGGTGCTCGAGCGCAAGAAAACCGAGGTCACCGCGCTGTTCGCCGCCCTGGCGGCGCTGTTCGCGGTGGTCTCGGCGGCGCTGTCGCTCGCCTGGTTCCACCGCATCGTCTAGTCGCGTACGGTAAACTCAGCGCCTTTTCATGGCGCTGATCGTCCAGAAATTCGGCGGCACCTCGGTCGGCTCGGTCGAGCGCATCAGGAACGTCGCGCGCCGCGTGGCGAAATGGAAGGCGGCGGGGCACGACCTGGTCGTCGTGCCCTCGGCGATGGCGGGCGAGACCAACCGCCTGATCGCGCTCGCGCAGAGCCTGCAGTCGCCACCCGATGGGCGCGAGCTCGACGTGGTCGCCTCGACAGGCGAGCAGATCACCATCGGTCTGCTGTCGATGGCGCTGATGGCGCTCGGCGTCAAGGCGCGCAGCTACACCGGATGGCAGGTCCGCGTGCTCACCGACTCGGCCTTCACCAGGTCGAGAATCGTCGAAATCCAGGATGAAAGAATCCGGCAGGACCTGAAGGACGGCGCCGTGGTCGTGGTTGCCGGCTACCAGGGC
>DATIGR010000262.1:0-9147 GCA_035454645.1 Burkholderiales bacterium | reverse complement strand
TAGGCCGCCGAGCGGTCGACCTTCGAGGGGTCCTTGCCCGAGAACGCGCCGCCGCCGTGCGGGCATGCGCCGCCGTAGGTGTCGACGATGATCTTGCGCCCGGTCAGGCCGCAATCGCCCTTGGGGCCGCCGATCTCGAAGGCACCGGTCGGATTCACGAGATAGCTGATCTTGCCCTTCATCATGCTCTTCGGCAGCACCGGCTTGATCACTTCCTCGATCACCGCCTCGGCGAGCTTCTTGTGCTCGATACCCTTCGCGTGCTGGGTCGAGAGCACCACGGTGTCGATCGAATCCGGCCTGCCGTTCACGTAGCGGATCGTGACCTGCGATTTCGCGTCCGGCCGCAGCCACGGCAGGCGGCCGCTGCGTCGCACCTCGGCCTGGCGCTCGACCAGGCGGTGCGAGAGAAAGATCGGCAGCGGCATCAGGCTCGGCGTCTCGTCGCAGGCATAGCCGAACATCAGGCCCTGGTCGCCCGCGCCCTGCTCGAGGTCGAGGCCCTTGCCTTCGTCGACGCCCCGCGCGATGTCGGGCGACTGCTGGCCGTAGGCGAGCATGACGGTGCAGGTCGAGGCGTCGAAGCCGAGCGCGGGATCGTTGTAGCCGATGCGCCGGATGGTGTTGCGGGCGACTTCGTCGTAATGCACGCGCGCATTCGTGGTGATCTCGCCGGCAAGCACCACGAGGTTGTCCTTGACCAGGGTCTCGGCCGCGACGCGCGAGGTCTTGTCCTGCTTTAGAATCGCGTCGAGCACGGCGTCGGAGATCTGATCCGCGACCTTGTCGGGATGGCCTTCGGACACCGATTCGGAGGTAAACAGAAAATCGCTCATCGCCGGCGTTTCGTCTGCTGAATGGGAAGGCCGCAAGGATACCAAAACTTGCCACGCTTCCCCAGGATTCTCCTCGGCGTACTCGCGAATCTGCCGCTCGGGCTCGCGCACCGGCTGGGAACCGTCCTCGGCTGGGCGATGTATGGGATCTCGCCCACCTACCGCAGGAACCTGCGCGCCAATCTCGAGCGCGCCGGCTATCGCGACCCGCGCGTGCGCCGCGCGGCGATCGCGCACGCAGGGCAGCTCCTCGCCGAGACGCCGGCGATGTGGCTGCGGCCCCAGGAGCGCGTCGCCGCGTTGGTGAGGGAGGTGCACGGAATGGCAGCAGTGGACGCAGCCCGCGCCGCCGGCCGGGCGTTGCTCTTCCTCACGCCGCACATGGGCTGCTTCGAGATCACGGCGCAGTACGCGGGGCAGCGCATGCCGATGACGGTGCTCTATCGCCCGCCGAAGCTCGCATGGCTCGAGCCGCTGATGCGCGCCGGCCGCGGCCGCGGCGGCGTGCGTCTCGTGCCGGCGGACGCGCGCGGGGTGCGCGAGGTGCTCGCGGCGCTCAAGCGGCGCGAGGCGGCGGGCTTTCTTCCCGACCAGGTGCCGGGCGAGGGCGAGGGCGAATGGGCGGAATTCTTCGGCGAGCTCGCCTACACCGCGACGCTCGCGCCGCGGCTCGCGCAGCGCGCCGAGGTGGCGTGCGTTCTCGCCTACGCCGAGCGGCTGCCGCGCGGCGCGGGCTACCGCATCGTGCTGAAGACGCTCCCGCCGCCCCGTCCCGGCGAGACGCCGGTGCGCCACCTGAACCGGGCGCTCGAGGACCTGGTGCGCGAATGCCCCGGGCAGTACCTGTGGGGCTACAACCGCTACAAGACCCCGCGCGGCGCAAAGCCGCGGCCAACGATCGATGCAGGGGGAGAAATCCCCCCCGCACCCCCCGCATGAGCCGGATCGCGTTCGCCTTCATGTGGCTGGTGCACTTCCTGCCGTTGGCGATCCAGGCCCGGATTGGTTCTTTCATGGGTGCCATCCTGTTCTGGCTCATCCCGGAGCGGCGCAAGGTCACGCGCATCAACCTGGAAAAGTGCTTCCCGCGCATGGATCCGAAGGAGCGCGAGTGCCTCGCGCGCGCGCACTTCCGGGCGTTCTCGCGCGCCTTCATCGAGCAGGGCGTCCTGTGGTGGTCGCCGAGAGGCCGCATCGAGGCGCTCGTGCGGCTCGAGGGCGAGGAGCACCTCGAGCGAAAGGGCAAGGCCATCGTGTTCGCGCCGCACTTCGTCGGCTTCGAGGCGACGCTCGCGCGCCTCGCGCTCGATTATCCGGTGGCCATGATGTACTCGCGCCAGAAGGACCCGCGCTTCGAGACGCGCCTGATCGCGGGCCGGACGCGCTTTGGCGGGGTGATGTATCCGCGCCAGGGCGGCATCAACCGCGGCATCGAGATCATCAACTCCGGCACGCTGTACTACTATCTTCCCGACCTGGACTTCGGCCCGAAGCGCTCGGTGTTCGTGCCGTTCTTCGGCGTTCCGGCCGCCACCGTGACCGGACTCGCGTATATTGCCCGCGCGACCGGAGCGGCCGTGGTGCCGTGCGTGACGCGCATGCTTCCCGGGGGCGGCGGCTACGTCGCGCGCCTCTATCCCGCGTGGAGCGACTTCCCGAGCGGCGACGAGCACGCCGACGCCCGGCGCATGATGGCTTTCGTCGAGGAGCGGGTGCTCGAGATGCCCGAGCAGTATTTCTGGCTGCACAAGCGCTTCAAGACGCGCCCGCCGGGGCACGAGAGGTTCTATTGAAGGTCGCCGTGATCGGCGCGGGGCACATGGGGCGCTACCACGCCGACAAGTTCGCGCACCTGCCCGGCGTCGAGCTCGCCGCGGTGGTCGACCGCGACCCGGCGCGCGGGCGCATCGCCGACTTCAGGCAGATCATCCCCGCCATCGATGCCGCGGTGATCGCGGTCCCGACCGACCTGCACCATGCGATCGCACGCGAGTGCCTCGAAAAGGGAGTGCACTTGCTGGTCGAGAAGCCGCTCGCAGCCACGCTCGAGCAGGCCGACGAGCTGGTGGCTCTTGCCGCTGCAAACCAGCTCATTCTCCAGGTCGGGCATGTGGAGCGCTACAACCGGGCGTTCCAGGCGCTCGTCGAGCGCATGGACCGGCCGCTGTTCATCGACGCCGAGCGCCTGTCGGGCTTCAAGCAGCGCGGCGCCGAGGTCGACGTTATTCTCGATCTCATGATCCACGACCTCGACCTCGCGCTTTCGCTCGCGCGCTCCGAGGTGTCGGCCGTGTCGGCCTGCGGCTTCCGCGTGCTGACGAAGGACATCGACATCGCCTCGGCGCGCATCGAGTTCGCCAACGGCTGCGTCGCCGACCTCGCCGCGAGCCGCGCGAGCCAGTCCGCGGTGCGCAAGTTCCGCGTGTTCCAGCCCGGCGTGTACGTTTCCGCCGACCTGCAGGCGGGGAAGCTGCGCTACGTGCGCCAGGCGCAGGGCGAGATCCAGGAAACCGAGGAGGCGCACGGCGGCGGCGATGCGCTGCATTCGCAGGCCGAGGCGTTCGTCGCCGCGGTGCGCAGCGGCCAGCCGCCCGCGGTCGACGGCGCCGAAGGGCGGCGCGTGCTCAAGGTCGCGCTCGACATCGGCAGGCGGGTGCGCGAGCGCCTGGCGAGGTTCGAATGAACATTCCGATGGTGGACCCGGCGGGCGAGTATCGCGCGCTCAAGGCCGAGATCGACGCCGCGGTCGGCCGCGTGCTCGGCTCGGGGCGCTTCGTGCTCGGCCCGGAGGGCGAGGCGCTCGAGCGCGAGCTCGCCGCGTTCCTCGGCGCGAGCCACGCCGTGGGCGTGAACTCCGGCACCGACGCGCTGCACCTGCCGCTCGCCGCGGCCGGCATCGGGCCGGGCGACGAGGTGGTGATCCCGGGGTTCACGTTCTTCGCCACCGGCGAGGCCGTGTCCTACACCGGCGCGACGCCGGTGTTCGCCGACGTGGAGGAGGGGACGTTCAACCTCGATCCCGCTTCCTTGTCGGAGAGAATCACGAGCAGGACGAAGGCGGTCATCGCGGTGCATCTTTTCGGCCAGTGCGCGGCTCTGGACGAGATCGCGCGCATTTGCAGAGAGAAAAAATTGCTTCTGGTGGAAGACTGCGCGCAGTGCATCGGCGCCGACTACGACGGCAGGCGCGCCGGCAGCTGGGGAGATTTCGGCGGGTTTTCGTTCTACCCCACGAAGAATCTCGCTGCGGCCGGCGACGCGGGCATGATCACTGCAAGAAACGAAGACCACGCTAGAACCCTGCGCATGCTGCGCCACCACGGCAGCCGGCAGACCTATCTGCATGAGCGCGTGGGGTGGAACAGCCGCCTGGACGAGCTCCAGGCCGCGGTGCTGCGCGTCAAGCTCAAGCATCTCGCGCGCTTCAACGACGCGCGGCGCGCGGTGGCGCGGCGCTACCGCGAGAAGCTTGCCGGGGCGAACGTGATCCTGCCGCTCGAGCACGGGCGCGGCGCGCACGTCTACCACCAGTTCACGATCCGAAGCGAGCGCCGCGACGCGATCCGCGAAGCGCTGGCGAAGGACGGCATCGCGAGCTCGGTGTTCTATCCGATGCCACTCCACAAGCAGCCCGCCTATGAGGCTCTGGGAAAGGGAGTCCTCCTTCCCGTGGCCGAGGCGCTGGCGAAAACCGTTCTCTCGCTTCCGATCCACCCGCTGCTCGACGAGGCCTCGGTCGACCGCATCGCGGCCCGCGTGCAGGCCGCGGCATGAAGCTCGCGTTCACCAAGATGCAGGGCGCGGGCAACGATTTTGTCGTTCTGGATTGCACCCGGCAGCCTTTCAACCTGGATTCTCCTCAGTTGAAAAAAATCGCAGACCGCCATTTCGGCATCGGCTGCGACCAGGTCCTGGTGGTGGAGCGGCCGCGCGAGCCGGCGGCGGACTTCCGCTACCGCATCTTCAACGCCGACGGCGGCGAGGTCGAGCAGTGCGGCAACGGCGCGCGCTGCTTCGTCAAGTTCGTGCACGCGCGCGGCCTGACCGAGAAGCGCGAGATCCGCGTCGAGACGCTCGGCGGCACGATCCGGCCGCGCCTGGAGCCCGACGGCGAGGTGAGCGTCGACATGGGCAGGCCGTCGCGGCCCGTGGTCGAGCCGCTGGAGGTCGAGGGCCGGCAGGTCGAGGTGACGATCGTGTCGATCGGCAACCCGCACGCGGTGCAGGTCGTGCCCGACGTCGCGGCCGCGCCGGTCACGGTGCAAGGGCCTGCGCTCGAGACGCACCCGCGCTTCCCCGACCGGGTGAACGCCGGCTACATGCAGGTGCTCGGCCGCCGGGCAATCGCATTGCGCGTGTGGGAGCGCGGCGCGGGCGAGACGCTCTCTTGCGGCAGCGGCGCCTGCGCCGCGGTGGTCGCTGGCGTTGCGCGCGGCTTGCTCGATTCGCCGGTGACGGTGCAGACTCGCGGCGGAGCGTTGACCATATCTTGGGCCGGCGGCGACAATCCCGTGCTGATGAAGGGGCCCGCGGTCACAGTCTTCGAGGGGACGCTAGAACTATAAGAATGAACGCCGACGATATCGCGCGCTACCTGCGCACCCACCCGCAGTTCTTCGACCACCATCCGGAGCTCCTCGAGTCGATCCAGGTGCCGCACCCGTACGGCGGGCGCGCGATCCCGCTCGCCGAGCGCCAGACGCTCGCGCTGCGCGAGAAGCTCAAGGTGCTCGAGGGCCGGCTCGCCGAGCTGCTGCAGTTCGGCGAGGAGAACGACGCCATCAGCGAGAAGGTGCACCGCCTGTCGGTGGCGCTCGCCGGCGCGAGGGATTTCCCGGCGCTCGCGGCCGCGCTCTACTTCCACCTGCGCGAGGACTTCGCGGTGCCGCACGTGGCGCTGCGCGTCTGGGGCAAGAGCGTGCCGGCGGATTTCGATGAGGCGCAGCCCGTGGGCGAGGCCGAGCGCCTGCACGCCGGCGCCATGGCCGCGCCGCAGTGCGGCCCCGCCGCCGGCAATCCGTTCGTGCCCTGGTTCCGCGAAGCCGCCGAGCACGTGCGCTCGGTGGCGCTCGTGCCGCTCGGCCAGGCCGCGGTGTTCGGCCTGCTCGCCCTGGGCAGCGAGGACGCGAAGCGCTTCTATCCCGAGATGGGCACGCTGTACCTGCGCCGCATCGGCGAGCTATGCGCAGCCGGAGTGACGGCGCGGCTCTAGCCCACGAGTACCTCGAGGCGCTGAGGCACCAGCGGCGGCTCTCGCCCGCGACGCTGCGCAACTACGCCCGCGCCCTCGAGCTGCTCCTGGAGCAGACCGCTTCGGTCGAATCGCTCGAGCCGGCGCAGGTGCGCCGCTTCATCGCGATGCTGCACGCCAGGGGCGCGTCGCCGCGCACCCTCGCGCTCACGCTGTCCGCGTGGCGCGGCTACTTCCGCTGGCTTGCGCGCCATCGCGGCCTGCGCGCCAACCCCGTGCTCGGGATCCGCGCGCCCAGGGCGGCGCGGCCGCTGCCCAAGGCGCTTTCCGTGGAGGCCGCGCAACGGCTTTTGCAGTCTGAAGGCGAATCCTCTCCATTGATGATTCAAGACGCTGCGATGTTCGAGCTGCTCTACTCGTCGGGCCTGCGCGTCGGCGAGCTCGTCGCGCTCGACCTGGGCGACGCGCCGGAAAAGGGCGAAGTCACGGTGACCGGCAAGGGATCGAAGACCCGCACCGTGCCGGTCGGCGCGAAAGCGCGCGAGGCGCTGAAGCGCTGGTTGTCTCTCAGGGGCGGGATCGCGCGGCCGGATGAAAAGGCGCTGTTCGTGGGCGGGCGCGGCCGGAGGATCTCGCCGAGCCGGGTCTGGCGGCGCCTGACCCGCTGGGCGAGGCGCCGCGGCCTCGCCGAGCACGTGCACCCGCACATGCTGCGGCACTCGTTCGCGAGCCACCTGCTGCAGTCCTCGCAGGACCTGCGCGCGGTGCAGGAGATGCTCGGCCACGCCAGCATCTCGACCACCCAGGTCTACACCCACCTCGACTTCCAGGCGCTCGCGAAGGTCTACGACGCCGCCCACCCGCGGGCCCGGAAAAGATGAACCTGGTGCTGAAGAAGGGGCGCGAGAAGTCGCTCAGGCGCCGCCACCCGTGGATCTTCTCCGGGGCGGTGGAGAAGGCGAGCGGCAAGGCCGGCGACACGGTTGAGGTTCTGGACGCGACGAAGAAGTTCGTCGCGCGCGCGGCGTACAGCCCGAAATCGCAGATCCGAGCTCGGGTCTGGACCTTCGACGCGGCTGAAGCGGTCGACGCGGAGTTTTTCCGCAACCGGATCCGGCGGGCGCTCGCGCTGCGCGAAGCGCTGCCCGCCGCCAGGCACGCGAATGCCTTGCGCCTGGTGCACGGGGAATCGGACGCCCTGCCGGGCCTGGTGGTGGACCGCTACGCCGACGTGCTGGTCGCGCAGTTCCTCGCCGCCGGGGTGGAGCGCTGGCGCGACCCGATCCTGGACGGGTTGAGCGAGATCTCGGGTTGCGAAGCGATCTTCGAGCGCTCCGACGCCGAAGTGAGAAAGCTCGAGGGCCTCGAGCCCCGCGTCGGCTTCGCGCGCGGCAACCGCAACGCCGCGCGCTGCCCGATCATCGAGTACGGGCTCAACTTCCGCGTCGACGTCGAGCAGGGCCAGAAGACCGGCTTCTTTCTCGACCAGCGCGAGAACCGCCAGCGCGTGCGCGCGCTCGCCGCGGGGCGGGAGGTGCTCGACGGGTTCTGCTACACGGGCGGGTTCTCGATCGCGGCGCTCGCCGGCGGCGCAAAGCGCGTCACCGCCATCGAAAGCTCGGCGGCGGCGCTCGAAGTGGCGAAGGAGAACCTCGCCGCCAATCCGCTGGATCCCTCGCGGCTGGATTTTCAGCAGGGCGATGTCTTTGAGAAGCTGAGAAAGCTGCGCGATCAGAACGCGAAGTTCGACCTGGTGGTGCTCGACCCGCCGAAATTCGCGCCCACCGCCGCGCAGGTGAAGAAGGCGGCGCGCGCCTACAAGGACATCAACCTGTGGGCGCTCAAGCTGCTCGCCCCCGGGGGGCTGCTCGCGACCTTCTCGTGCTCCGGCGGCGTCTCGGCCGAGCTGTTCCAGTCGATCGTCGCGGGCGCCGCGCTCGACGCCGGCGCCGAGGCGAAGATCGTCGAGCGCTTCGGCGCCGCGGCCGATCATCCCGTGGCGCTCGAGTTCCCGGAAGGGGAGTATCTCAAGGGCCTGCTCGTGCTGAAGACCTGACCCATGCAAAGCCGGATTCTGATCGGGCTGCTGGGCGCATGCCTGGCGCTGGGCGCCGCGGCGCAGGACAAGCCGCATCCGAGCGCCGCCGCCGCGGCGAAGATGCGCGTGTCGGCCGAGCGGCTGCTCGCCGCGCTGCCGGAGCAAAGCCGGGAGCAGGCGCTGCGGCCGTTCGAGGACCGCGACCGAACCGACTGGCACTACACGCCGCGCAGCCGAAACGGCCTCGCGCTGAAAGAGATGGACCAGACGGGACGCGAGGCGACGCACGCGCTCCTGCGCACCGCGCTCTCCGCCGCGGGCTACCGCAAGGCGGTGAACATCATCGAGCTCGAGATCGTGCTGCGCGAGATCGAGACCTTCGGATGGATGCGCGACCCCGAGCGCTACCACCTGACCGTGTACGGCGCGCCCGACGCGGCGAAGGCCTGGGGCTGGCGCTTCGAGGGCCATCACCTGTCGCTCAACTTCACGCTCGCCGGCGACCGGCTCGCGGCCGGCACGCCGAGCTTCTTCGGCGCCAATCCCGCCACGGTGGCGAACGGGCCGAGGATGGGGCTGCGCGCGCTCGGCGAGGAGCACGACGCGGGCTGGGCGCTGCTCGAGTCGCTCACCGAGGCGCAGCGCCGCGAGGCGGTGTTCGAGGCGCGCACCTACGGCGACATCGTGACGGGCAACCGCGACCCGGTCGCGCCGCTCGACGCCGTCGGGATCCCCGGGGCGAAGCTCGACGCCAGGCAGCGCACGGCTCTCTGGAAGCTGATCGAGACCTACGCCGGAAGCTTCGAGCCGGGCCTTGCGCGCGCGCGCCTCGAGCGTGCGCAGCAGGGCGGGGTCGAAGCGATCCGCTTCGGCTGGGCGGGGTCGACCCGTCGCGGCAAGCCGCACTACTACCGCGTGCAGGGAAAGCTTTTCCTCATCGAGTACGACGCCTCGCAGAACGACGGCAACCACATCCACACCGTGTGGCGCGACTTCAGCGGCGACTTCGGCCGCGATCTGCTGCGAGAGCACTACTCTCTCGCCCGCGGCACTTCTCACCGGCACTAGATTAGAATCCCGCT
>DATIGR010000261.1:0-51037 GCA_035454645.1 Burkholderiales bacterium | reverse complement strand
TAGAGCCTTACGCTGTCGAAGAACCGGTACCCCCAGTTCAGCAGCTTGAGCGACTCTTGGGCGCGCGTCGCCTCCGAGGTGGAGCCGAGCAGCACCGACAGCAGGCGCCGTCCGCCGCGGCGCGACGAGGCGATGAGGCAGTAGCCGGCCGCCTCGGTCTGTCCCGTCTTGACGCCATCGACGCTCGGGTCGATCCACAGCAGCCGGTTGCGGTTCATCTGCAGGATGTTGTTGTAGCGAAACTCCTTCTGCGAGTAGTACTGCGCGTACTCGTCGGGGAAATCGCGGATCAGCGCAGCCGCGAGGATGTACAGATCCTGCGCCGTGCTGTAGTGCTGCGCGTGGGGCAGCCCGGAGGCGTTCATGAACCGGGTGTCCTTCATGCCGAGCCGTTCGGCCTCGCGGTTCATCATCCGCGCGAACGCCTCCTCGCTGCCGGCGACCGCCTCGGCGAGCGCGATGCAGGCATCGTTGCCCGACTGCACCACCATGCCGCGGATCAGCTCGTCGACCGTCACCGGCCGGAGCGGCTCGATGAACATGCGCGCGCCGGGTGCCTTCCAGGCGCGCTCCGACACCTCGACCCGCTGGTCGAGCGCGAGCTTGCGGCTGCGCAGCGCCGCGAACACCACGTACGCCGTCATCAGCTTGGTGAGCGACGCGGGCGCGAAGCGCTGGTCGGCCCTCTGCGCGGCGAGCAGTTGCCCGCTCGAGAGATCGCCGAGCACCCACGACCTGCCGATGATCGACGGCGGCTGCGGCGAAGCCGCCTCGACCGCAAACGACGCAACCAGGAATAAGGCGAGGACAGCTCTCATCCGCGTGCCGGAGCGCGGCGGATCATGAGCCGGCGATTCTGCCGGGCAGGATCGCTTCGACCTCGACCTGAGCCTGCCCCGCCTGGATGAACCCGAGCTTGTACGCGGCGACGTACGAGACATCGATGATGCGCGCCGAGCGGAACGGTCCGCGGTCGTTGATGCGCACGACCACGCTCCTGCCGTTCGCGAGGTTGGTCACGCGCGCATAGCTCGGGATGGGCAGCGTCGGATGCGCCGCGGTCATCGCATACATGTCATAGACCTCGCCGCTGGAAGTCTTCTGACCGTGATAGCGCTTGCCGTACCAGCTCGCCAGGCCGCGCTGGCGGAACGGCTGCAGCGAGGTCATCGGCACGTAGTCCCTGCCGAGCGCCGTGTAGGGGCGATTGGCGTACTTGTGCAGCGGCTCCACGCGCGGCACCGCATCGGCGATGCGCTCGAGGTCGGCCGGCGGCCGGGCGGGCGGTCCGTCGTCCAGGTAATAGCCGCCGGGTCGGCTGGTCGAGCCGCAACCCGCCAGCGCGAGGATCAGCGTCAGCAGAGCAAGCCGGGTCATGACTCGTACACCACGTTGCCGTCGACGATCGTATAGCGCACCCGGCCGGCGAGCTCGTAGCCGAGAAACGGCGTGTTCTTGCCCTGGCTCTTCAGCGTCTCGGGCGCGACGCGCAGCGGCGCCGCGGGATCGAAGATCGCCAGGTCGGCGGGCGCGCCGGCGGCAAGGCGGCCCGCGGCGACGCCCAGGATGCGTGCCGGCCCGGAGCTGATGCGGGCGAGCGTCGCCGGCAGCCCGAGCCGGTGCGACTCGCCCCACTTCAGCGCGAGCGGCAGGAGCAGCTCGAGCCCGGTCGCGCCGGGCTCGGCCTGCGCGAACGGCAGGTGCTTTCCGTCCTCGTCGACCGGGGTGTGATCCGAGCACAGGCAATCGATGACGCCTTCGGCGAGCGCGCGCGAGAGCGCGTCGCGGTCGCGCTGGCTGCGCAGCGGGGGCTCGAGGCGGCAGTGCGAGTCGAAGTAGCCGAGGTCCATGTCGCACAGATGGACATGATGGATGGCGACATCGCAGGTGACCGGCAGGCCCTCCTGCTTCGCTCGGCGCATGAGCTCGACGCCGCCCGCGGTCGAGAGGCGGCACACGTGCACCCGGGCGCGCGTGGCGCGCACGAGCTCGAGCAGCGTCGCCGCCGCGATCGTCTCGGCAAAGGGCGGGATGCCCGGCAGGCCGAGGCGCGTCGCCACTTCGCCGTCGTGCGCTACCCCGCCCTTGGCGAGCCAGGCGTCCTCGGCGCGCAGCCACACCGGATAGCCGAAGGTCGCGGCGTACTGCAGCGCGCGCCAAAGCACCTGGGTGTCGGCCAGCGGGGCATTCGCCTGCGAAAAGGCGACGCAGCCCGCGTCGGTGAGCTGGCCCATCTCGGTCAGCGCCTGGCCCGCGAGCTTCACCGTGAGCGCGCCCACCGGATAGACGCGCGCGCGCGACAGCGCCTTCGCCCGCCGGCGCAGCATGTCCACCAGGCCCGGCTCGTCGAGCGGCGGGTCGGTGTCCGGAGGACAGGCGAGGCTGGTGACGCCGCCGGCGAGCGCGGCTTCCATCTCGGACTCGAGCGTCGCCTTGTATTCGTAGCCCGGCTCGCGCAACCGCGCCGACAGGTCGATGAAGCCGGGCGCGACCACGAGCCCTCTGGCATCGATGACCCGCTCCGGATTTTTCAGGGACTCGGCAATGCGCCCTTCGGCAACGAAAATATCTCCGATCCCTTCCCTGCCGCTGGCAGGGTCGACCACCAGCCCGTTCTTGATATGAAGGCGCATCGTGGCGTCTTCCTAATTTCCGGCGACGATGCTCATTACCGCCATGCGCACGGCGATGCCGAACGTGACCTGGGGCAGGATCACCGAGTGCGGGCCGTCGGCGACCGTCGAATCGATCTCGACGCCGCGGTTCATCGGGCCGGGGTGCATCACGATGGCGTCGTGGCGCGCGAGCGCGAGCTTGTCGGCGGTCAGCCCGTAGTGCTTGAAGTACTCCTGCGCCGAGGGCAGGAGCGCGCCGCGCATGCGCTCGTTCTGCAGCCGCAGCATGACCACCACGTCGCAGTCCTTGAGGCCGACGCGCATATCGTGGAACACCCGCACGCCGAGCGCTTCCACGCCGCTCGGAAGCAGCGTCTGCGGACCGACGACGCGCACCTCGGGCACGCTGAGCGTGGTCAGCCCGTGGATCAGCGAGCGCGCGACGCGCGAGTGCAGGATGTCGCCGACGATGGCGACCGTAAGGCGCGCGAACTCCTTCTTGTAGTGCCGGATGGTGAAAAGGTCGAGCAGCCCTTGTGTCGGATGCGCGTGGCGCCCGTCGCCCGCGTTGATCACGTGCTCGTGCGGCTTGACGTGGCGCGCGATGAGGAACGGCGCTCCCGAGTACTCGTGGCGCACGATGAAGATGTCGGCCTGCATCGCCGAGAGGTTGGCGACGGTGTCGAGCAGCGACTCGCCCTTGGTCGCCGAGGATACCGTGATGTTCAGGTTGATGACGTCGGCCGAAAGCCGCTTGGCGGCGATCTCGAACGTGGTGCGGGTGCGCGTCGAGGGCTCGAAGAACAGGTTGAAGACGCTCTTGCCGCGCAGCAGCGGCACCTTCTTCACTTCGCGCTCGGTGACGCCGACGAAGGACTCGGCGGTATCGAGGATCTGCAGCAATACCTCGCGCGGCAGCCCCTCGATGGAAAGCAGATGCTGCAGCTCGCCCTTGTCGTTCAGCTGCGGATTACGCTGAATTTGCATGTTCCGAGCTATCGCTGGGGTTCCAGGGCGAGCGCGAGCTTTCCGCTCTCCTCGCGCGTGAGGGTGAGGCGCATCCCGGCGGGCACGTCGACCCGCGCGCCGACGTGCTGCGCGCAGATCGGCAGCTGGCGGCCGCCGCGGTCGGCGAGCACGACGAGCGCGATGCTCTCGGGCCGGCCGTAGTCGAACAGCTCGTTCATCGCGGCGCGCACCGTGCGCCCGCTGTAGAGCACGTCGTCGACCAGCAGCAGCTCGCAGCCGTTGACGTCGAAGGGAATCTTGGTGCGCTTGGGGTCGTGCTTGAGGCCGCGCGCCGCGTAGTCGTCCCGGTAGAACGCGATGTCCATCAGGCCGAGCGGGCTCTTCATCTGCAGCATTCCGTGCAGCCGCTCGGCGAGCCACGCGCCGCCGGTATAAATGCCGACCATCGCCGTCTTCGGCCCGATGCGCGGCCGAAGCTCGGCCGCGAGCTGCTCGCAGAGCCTTTCCGCGTCAGGCAGCCTGGTCAAAGTACTGCTCCAGGATGAGCTGCGCCGCCACCGAGTCCACCGCCTTGTTCTTCACTCCACGCAGCTTGTGCTCCGCTTCGACCGAGGTATAGCGCTCGTCCACCCGTGCCACCGGCAGCTTGAAGCGACGCTCGAGGCGCCGGGCGAAATCCTCCGCCTGGCGCGTCATCTTGTGGGGCTCGCCTTTCGCGGAAGTGGGCAGGCCGACGACCAGGCTGGCCGGCTTCCACTGCTCCACCAGTCTTTGAATCTGGGAGAAGTCAGAAACCGCGGGCAGCGGATGAGCGGTGCCGAGCTCGTGCTCCCCTACCGCCACGCCAATACGCTTTGAGCCGAAGTCGAAAGCGAGGACCGTGCCTCGTTCAGGCATGTCCCGCCGCGTCCTGCAGCCTCGCGTAGTCGAGGCCGAGGAGTTCCATCGCCGCCGGCAGGCGCTCTTCCGCCGGGGTGTCGAAGATGATCGCGTCGCGCGCTTCCACGGTGAGCCAGGCGTTCTGCGACAGCTCGTGCTCGATCTGGCCGGGCGACCAGCCGGCGTAGCCGAGGGTCACCAGCATGCGCGCCGGGCCCTCGCCGCGCCCGACCGCCTCGAGGATGTCCTTCGACGTGGTGAGCCCGATCGCGTCGCGCACGCGCAGCGTCGATTGCCAGTTGCCCGCCGGCGCATGCAGCACGAACCCGCGGTCGGTCTGCACCGGGCCGCCGAAGTAGATCGGCGCGTCCCTGCGCTGGGCGTCGCGCAGCGTGAGCGAAAGGCGCTCGAACAGCGCCTGCAGCGTCATGTCGATCGGCCGGTTCACGACCAGGCCGAGCGCGCCCTGGTCGTTGTGCTCGCAGATATAGGTGAGCGTCTTCGCGAAATACGGATCGCCCATGCTGGGCATGGCGATCAGGAAGTGATGCGTCAGGTTGATCGAGGACATCCGCCCGCCCTTATTTTACTGTCAAAGGGCTTAGAGGGCCGCCCGGGCCGAAAGTTTGGCCTCAGAGCTCGACCATCTCGAAGTCTTCCTTGCGCGCGCCGCACTCCGGACAGGTCCAGTTCATCGGCACGTCTTCCCAGCGCGTGCCCGGCGCGATGCCCTCGTCGGGCAATCCCGCCGACTCGTCGTACACGAAGCCGCAGATGAGGCACATCCACGTTTTGAACTGCACTTGGCTCTCGGTGCTCATAAAATCGAGCCGGATATTAACCCATGCCCCCGATAGTCCTGACGTTCGCGGCGTCCGATCCGACCGGCGGCGCGGGGATGCAGGCCGATCTGCTCACGCTCGCCGCTCTCGGCTGCCACCCGCTCTCGGTGCTGACCGGCGTCACGGTGCAGGACACGAGCGGCGTCGAGCATCTCGAGGCGATCGACGCCGCGCTCGTCGCGCGCCAGGCGCGCCGCGTGCTGGCCGAGAGCAAGGTCGCGGCGTTCAAGATCGGCGTGCTCGCGTCCGCCGACAACGTGCGCGCGGTTGCCGGGATCGTCGCGGCGCACGGCGGCGTGCCGCTCGTGCTCGACCCCGTGCTCGCCTCCGGCCGCGGCGACGAATTGGCGAGCGCCGCGGTCGCGGCAGCCTTGCTGGAATGGCTCGTGCCACGCGCCACCGTGGTCACGCCGAACACGCTCGAGGTCGAGCGCCTCGGCGGCGCGAGGCGCCTCCTCGAGCGCGGCTGCCGCTATGTGCTCGTCACCGGAACGCACGAGCCGAGCGCGGAAGTCAGCAACAAGCTCTATGATGCGAGCGGCCTGGTGCGCGAGGATCGGTGGCGGCGGCTCGAGGACAGCTACCACGGCTCGGGCTGCACCCTCGCCTCGGCGATCGCCGCGCAGCTCGCGAAGGGCCGCGCCGTCCCGGAGGCGGTGCGCGAGGCGCAGGAGTTCACCTGGCGCGCGCTCGCCGCGGGATTCCGCAGCGGCGCCGGCCAGGCGCTGCCCAACCGGTTCTTCCTGCCATGATGCGCGGGCTCTATCCGATCACTCCCGACACGGCCGACACCGACGAGCTGCTTCGCAAGGTCGAGCAGGTGCTTAAGGCGGGAGTGGCGATGCTGCAGTACCGGAACAAGTCGATCTCGAAGGACAAGCGCCTGCTGCAGGCGAAGGAGCTCGCGGTGCTCGCGCGCGGCTACGGCGTACCGCTCATCGTGAACGACGACGTCGACATCGCGCTCGCGGTGGCCGCGAACGGCGCGCACCTCGGCAAGGACGACGGCGAGCTTGCCGCCGCGCGCGCCCGGCTCGCGGGAAAGATCCTCGGCGTTTCCTGCTACGACAGCCTGGAGAACGCCCGCGCCGCGGTGCGCGCGGGCGCCGACAACGTCGCCTTCGGCAGCGTGTTCCCCTCGCCGACGAAACCCGGCGCCCGGCGCGCGCCGCTTCCCCTCTTCGGCCACGACCTCGGCGTGCCGCTTTGCGCGATCGGCGGCATCACGCTCGAGAACGCGCCGGCGCTGATCGCGGCCGGGGCGAGCCTGCTCGCCGTCATCACCGACCTCTTCGACGCGCCCGACATCGGCGCGCGCGCCGGTCAATACCTCAGGCTCTTCTCATGACAAAAAGCCAGGACCTCTTCGTACGCGCCCAGGCGCGCATCCCCGGCGGCGTCAACTCGCCGGTGCGCGCGTTCCGCGCAGTCGGCGGCACGCCGCTGTTCTTCGAGCGCGCTTCCGGCGCCTATTTATGGGACGCCGACGGCGGGCGCTACATCGACTATGTCGGCTCCTGGGGGCCGATGCTCGCCGGCCACGGGCATCCCGCGGTGGTCGAGGCGGTGCAGGAAGCGGCCTCGCGGGCGCTCTCGTTCGGCGCGCCGACCGAGGCCGAGATCGAGCTCGCCGAGCTCCTTTGCCGCGAGCTTCCCTCGCTCGAGCTCATGCGGCTGGTCTCGTCGGGCACCGAGGCGACCATGACCGCGCTCAGGCTCGCGCGCGGCTTCACCGGGCGCGACCTGATCGTGAAGTTCGAGGGCTGCTATCACGGCCATGCCGACGCGCTTCTCGTCAAGGCGGGCTCGGGCGCCCTCACCTTCGGCAATCCAAGCTCGGCCGGCGTTCCCGCCGAGGTTGCCGCCGCGACCGTGGTGCTCGACTACAACAGCATCGACCCGGTCAAAAGGCTCTTTTCCGAAAAAGGCAAAGACATCGCCGGGGTGATCGTCGAGCCGGTCGCCGGAAACATGAATCTCGTCATGCCGGCGCCGGGGTTCCTCGAGACGCTGCGCGAGGAGTGCACGCGCCATGGCGCGGTGCTGATCTTCGACGAAGTGATGACGGGCTTTCGCGTCGCGCCCGGTGGCGCGCAACAGCGCTTCGGCATCCGCCCGGACCTCACCACGCTCGGCAAGGTGATCGGCGGCGGGCTGCCGCTCGCCGCGCTCGGCGGCCGGCGCGACATGATGGAGAAAATCGCCCCGCTCGGGCCGGTCTATCAGGCGGGGACGCTTTCGGGCAACCCGATTGCCGTGGCCGCGGGCCTGGCGACGGTGAAGCTGGTTACCGCTGCGGGTTTCCACGAGAAAGTCGAGCGCACCACAACCGAGCTCGCACGCGGACTTTCGGAGGAAGCAAGAAAAGCCGGCGTCGCCTTCTCCGCGCAATCGATCGGCAGCATGTTCGGCGTCTACTTCCGCGCCGCGCCGCCGGCGAGCTTCGCCGAGGTCATGCAATGCGACCGCAGCCGCTTCAACCGCTTCTTTCACGAGATGCTCGCACGCGGCGTGTACCTTGCGCCGTCGGCGTATGAGGCAGGATTCGTGTCCGCGGCGCACGGCACAGCCGAGATCGAAGCCACGCTCGCGGCCGCGCGGGCGGCATTCGCGAAGGTTTCCTAACACAACGACTACGCGCTCAAACAAGGAAGATCGTGGCCAGGCCAAGGAAAATGAAGAAGCCGCCCGAATCGGTGCAGGCGGTAATCAGCACCGATGAGCCGGCGGCCGGGTCGCGCCCGAAGCGCGCGCGCAGCCAGGGGATCGCCACGCCCACGAGCGCTGCGAGCAGCAGGTTGAGCATCATGGCGAGCGCGAGCACGCCGCCCAGCGCGACGTTGCCGTAGAACGCGTAGGCGATCGCGCCGAGGAGCGTGCCCCACACCGCGCCGTTCAGCAGCGCGACGCCGGTTTCCTTCCCCAGCAGCTTCCTCCAGTACGCGCCCTGGATCTCGCCCAGCGCGAGCGCGCGCACGATCATGGTGCTCGTCTGGTTGCCCGAATTGCCGCCGATGCCCGCGACGATCGGCATGAGCGCCGCCAGCGCCACGAGCTCCGCGATCGAATCCTCGAACGCGCCGATCACGCGCGAGGCGATGAACGCGGTGACCAGGTTGACCGCGAGCCACGCCCAGCGGTTCTTGAAGCTGTCGAGCACCGGGGCGAAGACGTCCTCCTCCTGCCGCAGGCCGGCCTCGGCGAGCTGCGACTCCGCGCTCTTCTCGCGGATGTAGTCGACCACCGCGTCCACCGTCAGCCTGCCGATCAAGCGCTCGGCCGCATCGACCACCGGCGCCGAAACCAGGTCGTAGCGCTCAAACGCCCCCGCCGCGTCCTCGGCGCGGTCGTGCGCGTAGAGCTTGACGCTTTCCGCGACCACGACCTGTCGCACCTCGCGCTCGAGGTCGGAGACGATCAGGCGCGCGAGCGGCAGCGTGCCTTTCAGCGCCTGGTCGCGGTCGACCACGAACAGCTGGTCGGTGTGATCGGGCAGCTCGTCGAGCCGGCGCAGGTAGCGCGTGACCGCCTCGAGGGTGACGTCCTCGCGCACCGCGATGTGCTCGAAGTCCATGAGCGCGCCGACCGTGCCCTCGGGAAAGGACAGCGCGGCGCGCAGGCGCTCGCGCTCCTCGGCGGGGAGCGCCTGGACCACCTCCGCCATGACGCTTTGCGGCAGGTCGGGCGCGATGTCGGCGAGCTCGTCGGCCTCGAGCGTCTCGGCGGCGGCGACCAGCTCGCGCGGCTCCATCGCCTCGATGAGCGATTCGCGCACCGCATCGGAGACCTCGAGCAGGATCTCGCCGTCGCGGTCGGCCTTCACCAGATCCCACGCGGCGAGCCGCTCCTCGAGCGGCAGCGCCTCGAGGATGTAGGCGATGTCGGCGGCGTGCAGCCGCTCGAGCTTGCCGCGCAGCTCGGCGAGGTGCTGCTTGTGCACCAGCTTCTCGACCAGATCGTGCTTCGGCATCTCCTGGCGCTCGACCAGGCTCTCGACCACCTTCTGCTTCGCGAGCAGCTCCTGCACCTCGTGCAGGTTGCGGTGCAGGTCCTCGACCTCGAGCCGGGTCGGCGCGTCGTTCACCAAGAATGCGTCACGGTATTTGCGCGGCCGCCATGCGCGCCGAGATCGTCGCCATGCGCCCGGCGATATAGGGGGTTTCGCGGCCGCGGTCGTAGCGCTTGGGGCTCGGCAGGATCGCCGCGAGCCACGCGGCCTGCTCCGCGCTGAGCGCCGCCGCCGGCACGCCGAAATGGTGGCGCGCCGCGGCCTCGGCGCCGAAGATGCCCTCGCCCCACTCCGCGACGTTCAGGTAGATCTCGAGGATGCGGCGCTTGGAGAGCGTTCGCTCCATCATCCAGGTGATCGCCGCTTCCTGCGCCTTGCGCAGCCACGAGCGGTGGCCTGAGAGAAACAGGTTCTTCGCGAGCTGCTGGCTGATGGTCGAGGCGCCGGCGACCACCTTGCCGCGCTTTTCATTCTTGCGCATGGCTTCCCCGATCGCCTCCCAGTCGAATCCCTCGTGGTCGAGGAACTTCGCGTCCTCGGCGGCCACTACGGCCCGCTTCAGCTGCTCCGAGATGCGTCCATACGGGACCCACGTGTGGCGCAGCCGCGCGCCCGGCTTTTCCAGGTGGCGCTCCATGAACGCGGTCGACGACGGATTGACGCGCGACCAGTACGCGAGGTGCCCGAAAAACCAGAGCTGGATCGCCACGGTCGCGACGACGAGCATACCGAGCGCGTAGCAGAACGCCTTCCACGCGAGCACCAGGACGCGAAGGCGCCTACGAGCCACGCAGCTTCGCGAGCACCGGGCGCGTCGCCGGACGCACGCCGCGCCAGATGAAGAACGATTCCGCCGCCTGCTCGACCAGCATGCCGAACCCGTCGCACGCGCGCGCCCCCGCCGTGCGCGCCGCCGCGAGGAACGGCGTGTCGCGCCCGTACACCATGTCGTAAGCGAGAACCGACTCGCGCAGCACGCCCTGCGGCAGCGGCGGCGCCGCCCCCGTCAGGCCGGCCGAGGTGGCGTTGATCACGAGGTCGAAGCGCTCGCCGGCCAGCGCCTCGTAGCCGCAGGCTGAAACGCCCGGGAAGCGCCCGGCGAGCGCCTGGGCCCTGGGCAAGGTGCGGTTCGCCACGGCGAGCCGAGCCGCCCCCGCCTCGAGCAGGGCGCCGACCACGCCTTGTGCCGCTCCGCCTGCACCCAGGAGAAGGACGCTTCGCTTCTTCAAGTCGTAGTCGAGATTCTGCACCAGGTCGCGGACCAGTCCGATGCCGTCGGTGTTGTCGCCGAAGGAATCGGCAAAGCGCATCGTATTCACCGCCTGCGCCCGCCGCGCGCGCTCGCTGACGCGGGCACAGAGCGGGTAGGCCTCGTGCTTGAACGGCAGCGTGATGTTGAGCCCCTTGCCGCCGGCGGCGCGGAAGCGCTCGACCTCGCGCGCAAAGGCGTCGAGCGGCGCCTCGATGCGACCGTATTCGATGTCCTCGCCCGTGGCGCGCGCGAACTCCGTGTGGATTGCCGGGGATTTGGAATGCGCGACCGGGTTGCCGATGAGCGCGTACTGGTCGCTCATGGATTATTCAGTCCAGATCTTGTCGCCCTGGCCGAAGAACCAAGTTCGGGTGATGACCAAGAGGTCGGTGTCGCGGCGGATATCGGGCGGAAAAGCCGCGAACGGCGTCGCCATGCGCACGATCTTGAACGCCGCCGCGTCGAGCACCTTGAGGCCGGAGGAGCGGTCGAGCTCGATCGACTCCACGCTGCCGTCGGGGCGGATGGTGACCGTGAGCCGCAGGTTGCCATAAAGCCTGCCGCGCGCCTCGGCCGGGTAGTTGAGCGTCCCCACGCGCTCGATCTTGACTCGCCAGTCCTCCTCGTACTGCGCGAAGCGGTACTCGGCCGCGTTCGCGCCGATGAACTGCTTGCGCGGCCGCTTCTGGTACTGCTCGATCTGCCGGTCGATCTGCGCCTGCAGGCGCATCGCGGCGAGCGCGAGGTCGGCGAGGTCGCGGCCGCTCGGCTGCACGCCGGTCTCTTCGACCCCCTGCTCGCGCGGCGGGGCGACGGGCACAGCGCTGCGGGCCGCGCGCGCCTGCGCGAGCAGCTCCTGCTGGCGCGCCTCGAGGCTGCGCTGGCGGCGCTGCGCGTCCGCGAGGTCCTTGCCCGGCTTGCGCGGCTCGGTCACGGGGAGCGGCGTCTTCGCTCGCCGCTTCTCCTCCACGGTGCCGCCGCGGTCGAGATTCGCCTGCGCGAGCACCTCGGATTTGGCCGGGCGCTCCTTGCTCTTCGCGTTGACCAGCACCACCTCGAGCGACGCGCTCTCCGGCTTCCAGCGCAGTCCCTGCGGGAACTTGAAATGCACCGAGAGCGCCGCCGCATGAAGCGCGAGCGACAGCCCGAGCGCTGCGCCAAGCAGCCGGTCCTGCCTCGGCAATATCAAGTGCATTCTCACGTCAATCCGACAAGCCTTTCATATTCTAGGCTTTCTGACCAGACTCCCCAGTTGCATCCTCCACCCTGCCGAGCGTTTCCCGGTAGGCGCAGGCGAGCGTGCGCTCGAGCAGATCGACCCCGGCGACTTCCATGCGCACGAGCGTGCCAGGGTCGAGCGTCGGCGCCGCGGTGACCCGCGCGAGGAGCGGCAGTCCCTGGACGCGGACCAGATTTTCGCGCAGCACCACGGCTTCGAGGCGGCCGAGCTTCTCCTGCAGGATCCAGCGCAGGCTCCAGTAAGTCTCCATTGCGCGCTGGTGCTCGTCATAGCGCGCCGCCGTGACCTCGAAGGCGCGCAGCGCCGCGAGCAGCGTATCGGAGTTGCGCGCAAAAGGGGCCTTGCGGCCGCAGAGCGCGGCCGCGAGCTGCCACTGGTTCACGAGATCGACGTAGCGGCGCAGCGGCGAGCTCATCCAGGCGTAGCACGCGACGCCGAGGCCCTCGTGCGGCTCCGGATGCACGCCGAAGCGCACTTTGCCGGTCGATTGCACCCGATAGATGGCGGCTACGTCGCGCTCGGCGAGAAATTCCCCCCAGGCCGTGTTGACCAGGATCATCATTTCGGCGACCAGCTTGTCGAGCGGCGCGCCGCGCTTGCGCGGCACGATGCGCACGCGCTCGTTCTCCACATGGAAGTTGTAGTCGAGCGCCGCGGCGCCGGCGCTCGGCCGTCCGCGGCGCGCCTCCAGCGCAGCCGCCGCCCGCCATAGCGTTTTCAGCTCTTCTTCGAAGGCAAGCCCGCGGGATTCCTTGCCTTCAAACGCCTCGTTGAGTCTGTCGTACTCGACGTGCCGCAGGTTGGCGACGATCGGCACGCGCTCCAGGCGCGTGTGGCGGCCGCGCACGGCGTAGTTCTCGTCGAGCTCTACGTAGAGCGACACCGCGGGAAGCTCGCCGCCATGATCGAGCGAGAACGCCTCGATCACGTCCTGCGGGAGCATGGTGAACTTGCGTCCCGGCATGTAGGCGGTGGAAAGCCGCTCGCGCGCGATCGCGTCCAGGGCTGAGCCCGGAGCGAAGCCGAGCGCCGGGGCAGCAATATGGATGCCGAGGCGCCAGCCGCCCGCCACGGGCTGCACCGAGAACGCGTCGTCGATCTCCGTGGTGCCGACGTCGTCCAGGCTGAACGCCTCGAGGGCCGCGCGCGGCAAGTCTTCGCCCGGCCGCGGTACTTCGTGCGGCGGAAAGGCCGTGCCGCGCGGAAAGAATTCATGCAGGAAGCGCTTCAAATGGTAGTCGTGGCTGTCGGGAAGGAGGCCGCAGCGCTCGAACAGCCGCGCCGGCGAAAGACCGGTCTTGGCGCACGCCTGCTCCAGCGCCCGGGTTTGCGGCTTGTTGCGATCGGGCGCGTAAAGAAGCTCGTCCTTGAGCTCAGCCACCTCGGCTGGACACTCTCCGCCCGCCAGCTTCTCCGCCCATGCGGTGACCTGCTCTTGCACGCGCTTCTTCTTCTCCACCGCGGCGAGCGCCAGCTTGAGCGTCGCCTCGGGAGCGGCCTGGAATCGCCCCCTGCCCCGCCGGTAGAAATACATCGGCGCCGAATGCAGCTTCATCAATACGCCCGCCGCCTCGGCGGGCGTGGGCTCGCGGCCGACGTACTCGCGCGCAAGCTCCTCGAAACCGAACTCGCGCGCGCCGCTGCATTCCCACAGGAAATGGGTCTCCAACCCCTGGGAGAAGCTTTCGGCCTCGCCGAGCAGCTCGGCGGGCGTCGGCCGCTCGAACGAAAGCAGCACGCTGGCGGCCTTGACCTTCGAGCGGCGGCCGTGCGGGCTCTCGACGTGGAACGACGCCGGCGAGCGCTCGAGCACGGTGCCGGCCTTCAGCTCGCCGTTTTCCTCATAAAGAAGGTGCACGCGAAAACTCGAGTATGCGCGCCAGATGTCGCGGAAAGCTCTGCAGGCTGTGATCCCCGCCGGGGATCACGACCTGCTCGGCTCCCGCGTAGCGCTCGACCGCCCGGCGGCAGTCGAGCACTTCGTCGCCGGTTTCCACGATGAGCAGGTAGCGGCCAGGGGTAATGCGTGGCACGTAAAGCGCCTCCCAGTCGCGAAGATGCGCTTCGGTGAGCTCATAGGGCTCCCCGGTGTGCAGGTTCTTCTGCGGCCCGAGGTAGGCGCGCAGGCCGACGTGCGGGTCGATCGCTGGGTTGATGAGCACCGCCTTGAGCCGGTGCTTCTCGGCCAGGTAGGTCGCGTAATAGCCTCCCAGCGAGGAGCCGACGAAGCAGGGTTTCGTGGGAATCAACGGTTCGATGGCTTCGATCACATCGCGGGCCCGCGGCGGCAAGGCGGGACAGGCGTATTCCCGGGCAAGGCCGAGTCCGGCCATGTAGCGCTGAAGGACCTGTGCCTTGTGCGACTGGGGCGAGGAATTAAATCCGTGCAGATAGACGATCAAGCAGTTTCTCGTGAATCGCCCCGAAGGCGCCGTTCGACATGATCACCACGTGGTCCCCTGCCCGCGCCTCGGCCGCGACCGCGCCGATCAACGACTCCAGATCGTCCTCGCAGCGCGCCCGCGGCCCGAGCAGTGCGAACAGCGAGCGCGCGTCCCAGCCGAGCCCCGAGCTGTAGACATAGACGCGGTCGGCCTGGGCGACGCTCGGCGGCAGCAGGTCCTTCATCACGCCGCGGCGCATCGTGTTCGAGCGCGGCTCGAGCACCGCCAGGATGCGGGCCTTGCCTACCCTGCGCCGCAGCCCTTCGAGCGTCGTGCGGATCGCGGTGGGATGGTGGGCGAAATCATCGTAGACGGTGACCCCGCTCGCCTGCCCGCGCACCTGCATCCGGCGGCGTACCCCGCCGAAGGCGCCCAGCGCTTCGATCGCCGTCGCCGATTCGACCCCGACGTGGCGCGCCGCGGCAATCGCAGCCAACGCGTTCATGATGTTATGCACCCCGAGAAGCGACCATCGCACCCGGCCGATCGAGCGGCCTGCGAGAGCAACCTCGAACGCCCCGTCAGCATCCGCCTCTCCTGCTTGCCACCCATCGGCCACTCCGAAGGCTTCCACTGGAGCCCAACACCCTAAGGTAAGCACTCGCTTCACACTCTCATCCGCGCCGTTCGCGATTACCCTGCCGGACCTCGGTACGGTCCTCACGAAATGGTGAAATTGACGCTCGATGGCTGCAAGATCATCGAAGATGTCAGCATGATCAAACTCGATATTGTTGAGAATGGCGGTTCTGGGGCGGTAGTGGACGAACTTGGATCGCTTGTCGAAGAAGGCCGTGTCGTACTCATCCGCCTCGATGACGAAGAGCCGTGATGAGGTCAGGCGGGCGGAGACCGGAAAGTCGGTCGGCACCCCGCCGATAAGGAAGCCCGGCGCTTGCCCCGCGCGCTCCAGAATCCAGGCGAGCATCGCGGAAACCGTGGTCTTGCCGTGCGTGCCGGCGACAGCGAGCACATGCTTCCCCATCAGGACCTGGTCGGCAAACCACTGCGGACCCGAGACGTAGCGCTCCCCGGCATCGAGGATCGCCTCCATGAGCGGGTTTCCGCGCGTCACGACGTTGCCGATGACCCACACGTCGGGGCGCAGCTTGAGCTGCTCGGGGCCGAATCCCTCGGTCAGCTCGATCCCGAGGGCGCGAAGCTGATCGCTCATCGGGGGATAGACGTTGGCGTCGCAGCCGGTGACCCGGTAACCGGCGCCCTTGGCGATAGCGGCGATCCCGCCCATGAACGTCCCGCAGATACCGAGGATGTGGAGATGCGCGGCCATGAAGGCCCGAGATTCTATGATTGAATCGCGGGCGTGGGCCGCAAGGGCACTCGACAGACCGCAATACGCGCGCGCAACCAAGGAATGCGCGCGCGCATTGCCGCCACCGCCGCGCGCATCATGGCCGAGGACGACATCGACGACTTCGCCCTCGCCAAGCGCAAGGCCGCGCGCCAGCTCGGTGCTGAGGAGACCGAGGCGCTGCCGGCGAATGACGAGGTGGAAGCCGAGCTGCGCGCCTATCGCGCGCTCTACCAGCCGCAAGAGCATTCGCGCCGCATCGCCGAGCTGCGCCGCATCGCGCTCGATGCCATGCGCGCCCTGGAGCGCTTCAGCCCGTACCTCGTCGGGCCGGTGCTGAAGGGCACGGCCGGCCGATACGCCGAGATCGAGCTGCAGCTTTTCCCGGAAAGCGCGAAGGAGGTCGAGATCTTCCTGCTCGAGCGCCGAATCCCGTACGCGACGCACGAGGGGCGGCGCTTCTCGGGCGACCGCGCGCATGCCATGAGCGTGCTGTCGCTCAGCTGGCAGGATGCGCCGCTCAAGCTCTCGGTGTTCGACCCGCGCGACGAGCGCCTCGCGCTGAAGACTTCGCAGGCCGGGCGGGTCATGGATCGCGCCGGCATCGCCGAGGTCGGAGCGCTGCTGCGCGATGGCGAACCGGCGGCGTGACACGCTGATCCTGGCCGGCGTCGGGGTCGCCGCGGCCGCAGCCGGAGCGCTCTCCGGGGTCTTCTACCTGCAGTCGCAAGGCGGGGCAGCCGAGCTCCTCGCGGCCAAGCTCTACGACCTCGACGGCAGGCCGCGCCGGCTACTCGAATGGCAGGGCAGGGCGCTGTTGTGCAACTTCTGGGCGACGTGGTGCGCCCCGTGCCGGGAGGAGGTACCCATGCTGGTTGCTGCAAAGCAACAACTCCCACCTTCAGGTCCTGAAATAGTAGGTATCGGTATAGATCGCGCTGATAAGATCAGCGAATTCGCGGCCATCTACAAGATCAACTATCCATTGCTGGTAGGCGACCCTACCTTGCTTAGTATTATTCGGAAGCTCGGTAATGCGAGCGGGGGGCTGCCTTATACCGTGGCCCTGGACAGTAGCGGAGCGGTGGTGGGGCGCAAGCTCGGTGCGTTCACTGACGCCGAGCTACGACAGGTCCTGGCAAGCTTGACTGGATAAGATGCTTCGTTCTACCGCGAACGACGGCGAAAAAGCCGGCTTCTAGCCGGTTCTGTCCGATCCTCGAGGAGCACCAATGGACCTGCGCAAGCTGAAGAAGCTGATCGACCTCGTACAGGAATCGGGCATCGCGGAGCTCGAGATCACCGAGGGCGAGGAAAAGGTGAAGATCGTCAAGGGCGGCGCCGTTGCCGTCGCAGGCGCCAGCCCGGCGGCTGCGGTTGTCTCGCCGCCCGTTGCGGCTGCGGCGGTGCCGGCTGGGGCCGCCACCCCGGCCGCGGCTGCGGCCGCGGAGGCCGAGCCCGGCCAGGAAGGCCATCTGGTCAAGGCTCCCATGGTCGGCACGTTCTACCGCTCGCCCTCGCCCGACGCCAAGCCTTTCATCGAGGTCGGCCAGGCGGTGAAAGAGGGCGACACGATCTGCATCATCGAAGCGATGAAGCTCATGAACGAAATCGAGGCGGATGCTTCGGGCGTAGTCAAGGCGATCCTGGTGGAGAACGGGCAGCCGGTGGAGTACGGCCAGCCGCTCTTCATCCTCGGCTAGATGTTCGAAAAGATCCTGATCGCCAACCGGGGCGAGATCGCGCTGCGCATCCAGCGCGCCTGCCGCGAGCTCGGCATCCGCACGGTGGTCGTGCACTCTGAAGCCGATACCGAGGCAAAGTACGTGAAGCTCGCCGATGAGTCGGTGTGCATCGGCCCGCCGCCAGCGGCGGCGAGCTATCTGAACATCCCCGCGATCATCAGCGCCGCCGAGGTGACCGACGCCGAGGCGATCCATCCCGGCTACGGCTTCCTCGCCGAGAACGCCGACTTCGCCGAGAAGGTGGAACGCTCCGGGTTCGTGTTCATCGGCCCGCGGCCGGAGAACATCCGCCTGATGGGCGACAAGGTGAGCGCCAAGGCGGCGATGGCCAAGGCCGGAATTCCGACCGTACCCGGCTCCGAGGGCGCGCTGCCCGACGATCCCAAGGAGATCGTGCGCATCGCGCGCAAGATCGGCTATCCCGTGATCATCAAGGCGGCCGGCGGCGGCGGCGGGCGCGGCATGCGGGTCGTGCATACCGAGGCGGCGTTGCTCAACGCGGTCAACATGACCCGCAGCGAGGCGCAGGCGGCGTTCGCCAACCCGGTGGTCTATCTCGAGCGCTACCTCGAGCAGCCGCGGCACATCGAGATCCAGGTGCTGGCCGATGCCCACAAGAACGCGGTGCATCTGGGCGAGCGCGACTGCTCGCTGCAGCGGCGCCACCAGAAGGTGCTCGAGGAGGCGCCCGCGCCCGAGCTGCCGACCAAGCTGCGCGACAAGATCGGTGAGCGCTGCGTCGATGCGTGCCGCAGGATCGGCTACCGCGGCGCCGGAACTTTCGAATTCCTCTACGAGGACGGCGAGTTCTACTTCATCGAGATGAACACCCGCATCCAGGTGGAGCACCCGGTGACCGAGATGGTCACCGGTGTCGACCTGGTGCAGGAGCAGATCTACATCGCGGCGGGCGAAAAGCTGCACCTGCGCCAGAAGGACGTGCAGATCCGCGGCCACGCCATCGAATGCCGCATCAACGCCGAGGATCCGTACCGCTTCACCCCCTCGCCGGGCAGGATCACTTCCTACCATCCGCCCGGCGGGCCGGGCATCCGCGTCGATTCGCACGTCTACCAGGGCTATACCGTGCCGCCGAACTATGACTCGATGGTCGGTAAGGTGATCGCCTTCGGGGCGACCCGCGACCAGGCGCTCGCGCGCATGCGCATTGCGCTCTCGGAGATGGTCGTGGAGGGCATCCAGACCAATATCCCGCTGCACCGCGAGCTGCTCAACGACACGCGCATCCTGAGGGGCGGCGTGTCGATCCACTACCTCGAGCAGAAGCTCGCGCAAGAGGAAAAGAAGAGGAAGTGATGCCCTGGCTCGCGCTCACGCTGCGCGTCGAGGGCGCGGCGGCGGAGGCGTTCAGCGACGCGCTGCTCGAAGCGGGCGCGCAGTCGGTGTCGCTCGAAGGCATCGAAACGCAGACGCTCGCCGCGCTTCTCGCTCCCGACAGCCGACCCGAGGCGCTGGTCGCGTACGCTGCGCGCGCTGCGGGAATCGCGCCGCCAGCGTTCAAGATCGAGACGATCGCCGACCGCGACTGGGTGCGCGCGAGCCAGGCGCAGTTCTCGCCGACCGAGGTCGGCGAGCGCCTCTGGATCGGGGCAAGCTGGCACCGGGCGCCCGCCGGGCGCATCGCGATACGCATCGACCCCGGCCTCGCCTTCGGCACCGGCTGCCATGCGAGCACCAGACTGGTTCTCGCATTTCTGGAGAAGACCCTCCAGGGCGGCGAGCGCGTTCTCGACTACGGCTGCGGCTCCGGTATATTGGCAATCGCCGCCGCCAAGCTCGGCGCGAGGCAGGTCGACGCGGTGGATCTCGACCCCGGGGCGGTCGAGACGACGCGCGCGAATGCGCGCGCGAATGCCGTGGCGCTGACCGCGGCGCTGCCCGATGCACTGCCGCTTGCCGATTACGATGTCGTCGTGGCCAACATCCTTGCCCAGCCGCTGATCGAGCTCGCGCCGCTGTTCGCGCAGCGCGGCGCGAGTGTCGCGCTCTCTGGAATCCTGGAGACGCAGGCGGCGGAGGTCGCGCAGGCATACGCGCCGTGGTTCGACGTGGCAATCACCGGCCGTGACGAGGGCTGGGCTCTGCTCGCGGGCGCGCGCAAATGAACCTGATCACCCGCTGCCCCGCGTGCGGCACCGCTTTCCGGGTGCAGCGCGAGCAACTCGCCGCGCATTTCGGCACCGTGCGCTGCGGCAAGTGCGGCGGCGTGTTCAACGGCGTGGCCGCGCTGGTCGAGGAGGGCGCCGAGCGGCCGTCGTTCGATCCTTCGCCGCAGCTCGGCCTGTTCGACCCGTCGCGCCGGCTGCCGCAGCCGGCGAGGGCAGCGGACGACGCCCCGCTGCCGGAGTTCATGGCGCCTGATGCACCCCCGCGCAGCCTCGCATGGCTCTGGGCCGTGGCGGCGCTCGCGGCCGCCGTGGGGCTCGCGGCGCAAGCGGTATACCGCTACCGCGCCGAGATCGCAGCGTACGTGCCGCAAGCGCGCGCGCCGCTCGTGGCGGCCTGTGAGCGGCTGGGCTGCACCGTGGCGCTGCCACGGCGCGTCGAAGCCTTGAGCATCGAATCGTCCGACCTTCAAGCTGATCCTCGCCGGCAGAACGTCATCGTGCTGCACGCCTTGATCCGCAACCGCTCACGCCTGCCGCAGCAGTACCCGGCACTCGAGCTCACCCTGACCGACGAGGGCGGCCAGCCGGTGCTGCGGCGCGTGCTGCTGCCGGGGGACTATGTCGATCCCGAACGCGCGCGGACCGGCATCGCGGCCGGCGCCGAGGCGGCGCTGCGCGTGTTCCTCGACTCGAGCGGCGCCCGCGTCACCAGCTATCGTCTCTACCTCTTCTACCCCGCATGAGCATCCTCGTCACCGGATCGATCGCCTACGACACCATCATGGTGTTCCCCGATCGCTTTCGAAACCACCTCCTTGCCGACCAGCTGCACATCCTCAACGTGTGCTTCCTGACGCCCGAGATGCGCCGCGAGTTCGGCGGCACCGCGGGCAACATCGGCTACAACCTGAAGCTGCTCGGCGAGCAGCCGCTCGTCATGGCGACGGTCGGGGAAGACATCCAGCCGTACCTCGAGCGACTCGAGGACCTCGGCATTCCAACGCGGCTGCTCGCCCGGGTGCCGGGCCAGTTCACCGCGCAGGCCTTCATTACCACCGACCTCGACGACAACCAGATCACCGCCTTCCACCCCGGTGCGATGAATCATTCGCACGCGAACCACGTCACGCGCGAGCTCGGCGCGCGCCTCGCGATCATCGCGCCCGACGGCAAGGAAGGCATGCTGCAGCATGCGCGCGAGTGCGCCGCGGCCGGCGTGCCGTTCCTGTTCGACCCCGGCCAGGGTCTGCCGATGTTCTCGGCCGATGAGCTCGGCGAGTTCCTGCGCCTTGCCGAGTACGTCGCGCTGAACGACTACGAAGGCAAGCTGCTGGAAGAGAAGACCGGACGCAAGCTCGAGGCCCTGGCGCGCGAGGTGACGGCGCTCGTCTGCACGCTGGGCGCCAAAGGCTCGCTGATTCTCGCCGACGGCAAGCGCTACGAAGTGCCGTGCGTGCGGGCCGACGCAGTGGTCGATCCGACCGGCTGCGGCGACGCCTACCGGGCGGGCCTGCTTTACGGCATCGCGTGCGGCTGGGACTGGGCGAGCACCGGCAAGCTCGGCGCCGTGATGGGCGCGCTCAAGATCGCCCGGCGCGGCGCGCAGAACCATGCCGCCACGCAAGAGGAGATCGAACGCCGGTTCCGCGCCGCATTCGGCTATTCACCGTGGCGCAAGTGACGCTCTGATCTTCGCCGCGTACTCTTCGAGCTTCTCGCGCGGCGGGTTCTTCACCGGCCAGGTGAGCGCCATGCCGTCGGCTTCGTAGCGCGGAACCAGGTGCACGTGGTAGTGGAACACGGTCTGCCCGGCCGCGCTTCCGTTCGCCTGGTACACCGACAGTCCGTGCGGTGCGAAGGCCTGGCGGATGGCGTGCGCCACCCGCAGCATTGCATGGGCGACCGCCGCGGCCTGGGCGGGCTGCAGGCCGAAAATGTTGTCGACGTGCGACTTGACGGCCACCAGTACGTGCCCCGGATTCACCTGGCCGAGGTCCATGAAAGCAAGGGTGTGCTCGTCCTCGTGCACCACGGTGGCCGGAATCTGCCGCGCCACGATCCTGCAGAACACGCAATCGCTCACGCCTCTTCTCCCGGGGTCCGGTAGCCGGGGCATGCTACCTGATGGAGGGTGCGATCCTCGAGCCGCAGCGCGCTGAGCACGTTGCCCCACACGCAGCCGCTGTCGAGCCCGACGAGCGTGCGCTCGAGCACCAGCCCGAGCTGCGACCAGTGGCCGAAGACGAGCGTGCAGGGGTCGGCGCTCGGGCGGGTCTCGTACCAGCGCAGAAAACCCGGGCGCGGCTGGATGCCTTTGCCCTCCAGGTCCATGCGGCCCGCGCGGTCGCAGAAGCGCATCCGCGTCATGGCATTCACGATCACCCGCAGCCGGTCCCAGCCCTGGAGCGCGTCGTCCCATCGGTCGGGCTCGGCCCCGTACATGTGCTCGAGGAAGTCGCGGTAGCCGGGCTCCGCGAGCGCACGCTCGACTTCCCGGGCAAGCGACAGTGCTTTCGCGACGCTCCACTGCGGCAGCAGACCGGCGTGGACCATTGCGTAGGAGCCCTCGGCGTGCATCATCGGGCGCCGCCGCAGCCAGGCGACCAGCTCGGCCGCGTCGGGCGATGCCAGTACGTCGCCGAAGGTGTCGCCCGCGTGCGCGCGCTCGATGCCTTCGTGCTGCGCGACGAGATGCAAGTCGTGGTTGCCCAATACGACGACCGCTCGATCGGCGAGGCCCTTGACGAAGCGCAGCACTGCGAGCGACTTCGGCCCGCGATTGACCAAGTCGCCGACGAACCAGAGCCGATCGGACGCCGGGTCGAAGGAGACCTTCCGTAACAGCTGCTGCAACTCGTCGTAGCAGCCTTGCACGTCGCCGATCGCGTACGTCGCCATGCGCGGCGACTATAGCGCAGGCGCCCTCAGCCCAGCGCGTGGATCGCGGACTTGAGGAGCACCGGCGCTCGCGCCGGCACGAAGAACACGGTGCTGTGCATCGAGGTGATCTCGAGCAGCACGTCCAGCATGTAGTACTGCATGAAGCTGAACGCGAGAAGCGCGATCAGTGTGAATTTCTTGACCTGCAGCCAGCGCCGCACCGACGGCCGGTCGGCGGCCCTGTGCGCGGCGACTTCCCGCACATAGGCCTGGATCTCCGCGCGCGTGCGCAGCGTGCGCCCGGTGCGCTGCTCCAGGCGCACTACGATCTCGGCACGGCTTTCGGTTTGTCTTTCGCCCACGGCTCGCGCAAATTTGCCCGCACTCGGCAAGCGAAGTAAACGTGAATCTGCCCCCGCCGAACCTGAGTTTTGTGAATTTCATCTCAAGGGCTTACCGGGCTTATCCGCACGTCCGATCGATGTAGGGAAAGCGCGATCAGAAACTTGCGTCGAGCCTGCGGTACTGGATCGCCTCGGCGATGTGCTCGGCGCCGACGCAAGGCCTTTGCGCGAGGTCGGCAATGCTGCGCGCGACGCGAAGCACCCGGTGATAGGCGCGTGCCGAAAGAAGCAGGCGCGCGAGCGCGTGGCGCAGCAATTGGTCGCCTTCGCGGTCGGTGGCGCAATAACGGTCGATCTCTCGCGTGCCGAGAAGGGCGTTGGGCACCCCTTGGCGATCGAGCTGGGCACGGCGCGCCGCTTTCACTCTTTCCCTTATCGAGCTCGTGGCCTCGCCCGCGAGCGGTGCGACCAGCTCGCTCTCGCGCGGCGGCGGCACTTCCAGCTTGATGTCGATGCGATCGGCGAGCGGCCCGGACACCCGGCCGCGGTAGCGCGCGATGCGCTCGGGCGTGCAGCGGCAGCGGCCGCTGCGCTCGCCGCAATGTCCGCACGGGCAGGGGTTCATTGCCGCGATGAGCTGAAAGCGCGCCGGGAACTGCGCCTGCTGCGCGGCGCGCGCAATCGACACGCGCCCGGTCTCGAGCGGCTCGCGCAGCGCCTCGAGCACGTCGCGGTCGAACTCGGGCAGCTCGTCGAGAAACAGCACGCCGTGGTGGGCGAGCGAGATCTCGCCGGGGCGCGGCAGCACGCCGCCGCCGACCAGCGCCGCCGCGGAAGCGCCGTGGTGCGGTGCGCGGTAAGGCCGCTCGCCCCAGCGCATCGTGTCGAAGCCGCTCGCGGATACCGAATGAATCGCGGCGACCTCGAGCGCTTCGGCCTCCGCGAGCTCGGGCAGGATGCCCGGAAAGCGCGCGGCCAGCATCGATTTGCCGGTGCCGGGTGGACCGATCATGAGCACGCTATGGCCGCCGGCGGCGGCGACCTCGAGCGCGCGCTTCACCTGCTGCTGCCCCTTGACGTCGCTGAAATCGGCGTACGAGGCGGCGCTGCAACGCGCTTCCCCGCTGTACGGCACGAGCGGCGCTTCCCCGGCAAGGTGCGCCACCACTTCGAGCAGGCTGCGCGCCGGCAGAATTCGGGCGCCCTCGGCGAGCGCGGCCTGCGGGGCATTGTCCTGCGGCAGGATGAATGCGCGCCCTGCGGCGCGCGCCGAGAGGGCCATCGCGAGCGCACCGCGCACGGCACGCAATTCCCCGGTAAGTGACAGCTCGCCCGCGAACTCCTGGCCCGCGAGCGCCGGGAGCGCGAGTTGACCGCTCGCCGCGAGGATGCCGAGCGCGATCGGCAGGTCGAAGCGGCTGGAGTCCTTGGGCAGCTCGGCGGGCGCCAGGTTCACCGTAATGCGGCGTGCCGGGAACTCGAAGTGCGCGTGGTTCAGCGCCGCGCGCACGCGGTCGCGCGCCTCGCGTACCTCGGTATCGGGCAGCCCCACGATGTGAAACGCGGGCAGGCCCGGGCCGAGGTGAACTTCTACGCTCACTTCGGGCGCATCGATACCCGCGAGCGCGCGGCTCACAACCGTGGCGACCGTCATGATTCCCCCTCTCGGCGACTAAGAAAGGAACGCTTGCGGGCGCCGCCCGGTTTACCGGGGCTTGCGCGCTTCGAGCTCGGCGATGCGCGCCTCGAGCTCGGCAAGCTTTGCCTGCGCGCGCTCGAGCAGTTTCTTTTGCACGTCGAAATCCTCGCGCAGCACCAGGTCGAGCCGGTCGAACCATGCCGCGAGGAGCGCGCGCAGGTTTTTCTCTATGTCCTGTGCAGGGGAATTACGCAGCGCCTCATCGATGCGGCTGCGCAAGTCGTCGAACATCTTGGGATCAATCACTCATCCAAAGGTACTGCAAGGTTCGCGCACCAATGATGAGCGAACCTCCCCGATGAATGCACCAATGTGGTGCTTGAGTATCTCGCCATCATCGCAAGTCATTGATTCAAAGCCTGATTCAGCAGTGGCACAGGAGATGCTAACTAGCGATGTCCTCTTTCAACCTTCAGGGAGATCCACTCGATGCGCAACCCAATCCTCAGCCTAACTGTCGCAACCGCGCTTTCGGTACCGATGCTCGCGGCCGCGCAGTCGGCGCCCAGTTCGCCCGTCGCCGGCAACATGGCGCTCGTCTCGGAGTACCGCTTTCGTGGCATCGATCAGACCTTCGGCGAGCCCGCCCTCCAAGGCGGTTTCGACTACGCGCACTCGAGCGGCGTTTACCTCGGCAACTGGAACTCGAATGTGAACCCTGGCGCCGGCTTCAACGGGGCCAACTTCGAGATGGACTTCTACGGTGGCTGGAAAAAGGCCTTTGGTGACTTCGGCGTCGACGTTGGCCTGATCTATTACTTCTATCCGGGGAGCAATCCCGACGTCGAGAACACCGAGATCTATGTCGGCGGCAGCTGGAAGACCCTGTCGCTCAAGTACTACCACGCCATCGACGACTATTTCTCCGTGCCCAACACCAAGGATTCGAACTACCTGGACCTGAGCTTCACTCATGACTTCGGCCGCGGGTTCGGGCTGGTCGCGCACTACGGCATCTTCAAGTTCAAGAACGTGACCGACGGCGACTACAACGACTGGAAGCTCGGGGTGACCTACGACCTCGGCGGCTGGATCCTGGGCGCCGCCTACGTCGACACCGACGCGAGCGGAGATTGCGCCCTCTCGCAGCCCTACTGCTTCGCCAACGGCAACAACACCGACCGGAAGGACGCCGGCAAGTCCACCGTCGTGCTGTCGGTATCGAAAACCTTCTGAAGGAGCGCCATGAAACTCGTTACCGCAATCATCAAGCCGTTCAAGCTCGACGAGGTGCGCGAGGCGCTGTCCGCCATCGGCGTGCAGGGCATCACGGTCACCGAGGTCAAGGGCTTCGGGCGGCAGAAAGGCCACACCGAGCTCTACCGCGGCGCCGAGTATGTGGTCGATTTCCTGCCCAAGGTGAAGGTCGAGGCCGCGGTCAAGTCCGAGCTGCTCGAGCAGGCGATCGAGGCGATCGAGAAGTCGGCGAACACCGGCAAGATCGGCGACGGCAAGATCTTCGTGTTCGATCTTGAGAAAGTCATTCGCATCCGCACCGGCGAGACCGATGCGGCGGCGCTCTGAGGAGAACGTGATGAAGAAGCTATTGGCATGGGTTGCAATGATGGTCTGCGTGGCGTTCGCGGGCGCCGTGCTGGCGCAGGACAAGCCGGCCGCGGCACCCGACAAGCCGGCGGCCGAAATGAAGAAGGAGGAAGCCAAGCCCGCCGCGGAGCCGGCCAAGCCCAAGGTCGACAAGGGCGACACGACGTGGATGCTGACCGCCACGGCGCTCGTCATCCTGATGACCATCCCCGGCCTCGCCCTCTTCTACGGCGGGATGGTGCGCGCCAAGAACACGCTGTCGGTGCTCATGCAGGTATTCGTGACGTTCTGCCTGATCGCCGTGGTTTGGGTGATCTACGGCTACTCGATCACCTTCACCGGCGGCGGCGCATTCTTCGGCGGGCTGTCGAAGATCTTCCTTTCAGGCGTCAACGGTGATTCCCTGGCGGCGACATTCTCCAAGGGCGTCGCGATTCCGGAGCTCGCGTTCATCGCCTTCCAATGCACCTTCGCTGCCATTACCTGCGGCCTGATCGTCGGGTCGTTCGCCGAGCGCATCAAGTTTTCCGCGGCGCTGGTGTTCGCGGTTCTCTGGTTCACTTTCGCTTACGCGCCGATCGCCCACATGGTGTGGTACTGGGACGGGCCGGACGCGATCACCGACGCGAAGAGCCTGGAAGCGGTGACGGCCGCGGCCGGCTGGCTGTGGCAGAAAGGCGCGCTCGACTTCGCGGGCGGCACGGTGGTGCACATCAATGCCGGAGTGGCCGGCCTGGTCGGTGCTTACCTCCTCGGCAAGCGCATCGGCTTCGGCAAGGAAGCCATGCCGCCACACAGCCTGCCGCTCACGATGATCGGCGCCTGCCTGCTGTGGGTGGGCTGGTTCGGCTTCAACGCCGGCTCCAACCTCGAGGCGACCGGAACGGCGGCGATCGCTTTCCTCAACACGATTGTCGCCACGGCCGCCGCCGTGCTGCTGTGGCTGCTGGTGGAATCGCTGGCGCGCGGCAAGGCTTCGGCGCTCGGCGCGGCCTCCGGGGCGGTCGCCGGTCTGGTCGCCATCACCCCCGCGTGCGGTTTCGTCGGCCTGATGGGTGCGCTGGTCATCGGCGCCGTTGCCGGTGCCATGGGCTTTTGGGGCGTGAATGGCCTGAAGCGCATGCTCGGCGCCGACGACTCGCTCGACGTGTTCGGCGTTCATGGGGTCTGCGGCATCGTAGGCGCGCTGCTCACCGGGGTGTTCGCCGCCCCGTCGCTCGGCGGCTCCGGGATCTACGATTACGTCGCGAACAAGGTGTCCGAGGACTACTCGATCTGGGGACAGCTCGTCACGCAGGGTACCGGCGTGCTCACCACGATCATCTGGTCAGGCGTCGTCGCACTGGTCGTCTTCAAGCTGATCGACTTGACGATCGGCCTGCGCGTGAGCGAGGAAGACGAGCGCGAGGGACTCGACACCACAGCGCACGGCGAAGCCGCTTACCGCATGTAAGCGGTCACTCTCACTGGTTCGGAAAGGGCGCTCCGGCGCCCTTTTCATTTCCGGCGAGCTTCTCGAGCAGCCGGAGCAGTTGTGTCCTCTCTTCGGGCGAGAGCCGCGCCGCCACGCGCCGCTCGTGCATCCGGATTCGGCGCTTGAGGCCCCCGGCCAGCCCATGCCCGGCGCGCGTGAGCAGCAGGCCGTTGGTGCGCCGGTCCTCCCCGCGGCGGCGCTCCACCAGGCCGCGCGCCTCCAGCCCATGGAGCACCCCGACCAGCGTCGAGCGGTCGAGGCCCACGGCTTGCGCGAGCCGGCTCTGGGTCACCCCTGGATTGGCCTCGATGAGCAGCAGGATCCCGACGCGGCCGGGCGCCAGATCGCTTACGCTCTCGCCGAAGTCGCGGAACACCGCCTGCTGCGCCAGGCGCAGCCGGTAGCCGAGAAGCCCGGGCAGCATGCCGGGCCGCAGGATTTGTTTGGGGTCCAAACGATTGGTACCATCGTAAGTTCTCCGTGCGGCGCATGCAAATCACCCTCGAAGGCCATCGCGTAATCCGTCCGTCTTTCTAGCCGATGAAGATCTGCCGCTTCGACAACGACCGCCTCGGGCTGGTGCAGGGCAGCGACGTGCTGGACGTGAGCGACGCACTGGCCGCGATATCCCAGCAGAAGTGGCCCTACCGCCATGGCGACGCGCTGATCGCGCACCTGCCCGCGGTCCTCGAGAAAGCGAAGGCGCTCGCGCCGCGCGCGGCGCGGGCGCCGCTCGCAGCGGTCCGGCTGCGGCCGCCGGTCGCGAATCCGTCCAAGATCGTCAACGCGCCCATCAACTATCAGGCGCACATCGACGAGGCGAAGCGCGACCAGGGCATTGCGCACGGCCGGGAAATCAAGACCATCGCGGACTGGGGGCTGTTCCTCAAATCGCCGAGCTCGCTCGCCGGCGCAGGCGATGGCATCAAGCTGCGCTTCCCGCAGCGGCGCAACGACCACGAGGTCGAGCTCGCCGTGGTCATCGGGCGCGAGGCGAATCGCATCGACCGCGCGCGGGCGCTCGACTATGTCTGCGGCTACTCGATCGGCCTCGACATGACCTTGCGCGGCGCGGAGCTTCCCAGCTTCCGGAAATCGATCGACACCTACAGCGTGCTCGCGCCGTGGCTCGTCACGCGCGACGAGGTGCCCGACCCGGGAAACCTGGAGCTCTGGCTCACCGTCAACGGCGAGCCGCGTCAGCGCTCCAACACGAACCGCATGGTCTACGACGTTCCACGGCTGATCGAGTACGCGACGAGCTTCTACACGCTCTACCCCGGCGACCTGATCTTCAGCGGCACCCCGGAAGGCGTCGGCCCGGTGAAGCCCGGCGACGAGATCCGCGCCGGGATCGAGCGCATCGGCGAGTTCACCATCCGCGTCGCGCCCGACTACGCGGGATAGAATTTCGCCTTTTCGAGGATCGTCATGGGTTACGCAATTCCCCTGTGGACCCCGCCGGCGCTTCCGGTCGCCGGCACGGCCGACAGCTTTCCTGTCCGGCGCATCTTCTGCGTCGGGCGCAACTATGCCGAGCACCAGAAGGAAATGGGCGGCGACGGGCGCGAGCAGCCGTTTTTCTTCATCAAAAGCGCGCACGCGCTCGTTCCCGGCGGCGGCGAGGTGCGCTACCCCGCCAAGACCTCCAACTACCACTACGAGACCGAGCTCGTGGTCGCCCTTGCGAAGGGCGGGCGGCACATCGACGCCAAGCGCGGCAACGACCACGTGTTCGGCTACGCCGTCGGCCTGGACATGACGCGGCGCGACCTGCAGCAGTGGGGCAAGGATCACGGCCGGCCATGGGATTTCGGCAAGGACTTCGACCAGGCCGCGCCGTGCGGCGCTCTGGTGCCGGCGGCGAAGGTCGGCCACCCGGCGCGCGGAGCGATCTGGCTCACGGTCAACGGCAAGCAGCGCCAGCGCGCCGACCTCGGCGACATGATCTGGTCGGTTCCCGAGCAGATCGCCTACCTCTCCGAGTACTACACGCTCGAGCCCGGTGACCTCATCTACTCCGGCACGCCGGCCGGCGTGGGCCCGGTCAAGCCCGGCGACGAGCTGCACGCGGGAATCGACGGCATCGGCGAGCTCAGGGTGAAGATACTGTCGCCGCTGTGAAGCTGTACACGTACTTTCGCAGCTCCGCCGCGTTCCGCGTCCGCATCGCGCTCAATCTGAAGGGGCTCGCCTACGATCCGGTATTCGTTCACCTCGCCAAAGGGGAGCATCGCAAGCCGGAATACGCCGGCAAGTATCCGCAAGGTCTTCTGCCGACGCTGCTCGCCGACGGGCTGGAGCTTTCGCAGTCGCTTGCCATCATCGAGTACCTCGACGAGACGCATCCCAATCCGCCGCTTCTTCCGCGCGACGCGCGGGGCCGCGCCCGGGTGCGCAGCCTGTCGCTCCTGATCGCGTGCGAGATCCATCCGCTCAACAATCTGCGCACCCTGCAATACCTCAAGCGCCAGCTCGGTCAGAGCGAGGAGCAAGTGAACACGTGGTACCGCTATTGGATTGCCGACGGACTTGCCAAGCTGGAAGCGGATTTGCTTCGCGGCGCGGGAGGCAAGTTCTGCCACGGCGACGCGCCGACCATGGCCGACTGCTGCCTGGTGCCTCAGATCTTCAACGCGAAGCGCTACAGCTGCGACCTGTCTCCCTATCCGGCGACGATGCGCGCGTTCGAGCAGTGCATGAAGCTCGAGGCGTTCGACCGCGCGCAGCCTGCCAAGCAACCCGACGCCGAATGATCCGATGGGCAAGCTGAACGCATACGACGACATCCCGGGAACCACCGTGTTCGACGCGCAGCGCGCGCGCCAGGGCTACCACCTGAACATGTTTTGCATGTCGCTCATGAAGGCCGAAAACCGCGAGCGGTTCAAGGCGAACGAGCGCGCCTACCTCGACCGCTGGCCGATGAGCGAGGAGCAGAAGCAGGCGGTGCTCGACCGCGACTGGAACCGCATGATCGCCCTGGGCGGCAACATTTATTTCCTGGCGAAACTTTTCTTCACCGACGGCAAGTCGTTCCAGTACGTCGCCGCCATCATGACCGGGAACTCCCAGGAGCAGTACGCCCAGATGATGCTGACGGGCGGGCGCCCGGTAAAGGGCAACCGATACAAGAGGGAGTGGAAAAGCAAGCGTGGCTAGGATCATCGGCGGCGTAACGACTTCGCACGTGCCGGCGATCGGCGCGGCGCTTGACAACGGCAAGAGCGGCGAGCCGTACTGGAAGAAGGTGTTCGACGGCTACCAGCGCTCCAAGGAATGGATCCGCGAAGCGAAGCCCGACGTCATCGTGCTCGTTTACAACGATCACGCGTCCGCTTTCTCGCTCGAGATCATCCCGACCTTCGCCCTCGGCTGCGCGGCGGAGTTCCCCATCGCCGACGAAGGCTGGGGCCCGCGCCCGGTGCCGAAAGTCATCGGCCACCCCGAGCTCGCCGCGCACATCGCGCAGTCGGTGATCCTCGACGAGTTCGACCTCACCATCGTCAACAAGATGGACGTGGACCACGGGCTCACCGTGCCGCTGTCGCTGATGTTTGGCCAGCCGAAGGAATGGCCCTGCCGGGTGATCCCGCTGCCGGTGAACGTGGTGGTCTACCCGCCGCCCACGATGCGCCGCTGCCACCAGCTCGGGCGCGCGCTGCGCAAGGCGATCCGCTCCTACGACGAGGACCTGCGCGTGGTGGTATTCGGCACCGGCGGCATGTCGCACCAGCTGCAGGGGCCGCGCGCCGGCCTGATCAACAGCAAGTACGACCGCCGCTTCCTCGACCTGATGACCCGGGACCCGAAGGCGCTCGCGCGCATCACGCACCTGGAGCTGCTGCGCGAGACGGGCTCCGAGGGCATCGAGCTGGTGATGTGGCTCATCATGCGCGGCGCCCTCGACGACCGGGTGCGCGAAGTGCACCGTTTCTATCACGTGCCCGCCTCGAACACCGCGGTCGGGCATCTCATCCTGGAAAACATCAAATGAAAGTCTGCGTGGCAGGGCAGGGCGCGTTCGGGCAGAAGCACCTCGAGGCGATCCAGAACATCAAGGGCGTGGAGGTCATCTCGCTCGCCGGCGGCAATCCGCAAGCCACCCGCGAGGTGGCGCAGAAGTTCAAGATTCCGCACTGGACGGGCGATCTCGCCGAGAGCCTGCGCCAACCCGGGCTGGAGGCCGTGATCCTTGCCACCCCGACCCAGATGCACGCGCGCCAGGCCCTCCAGTGCATGCGCGCCGGCAAGCACGTGCAGGTCGAGATTCCCATGGCCGACAACCTCGCCGACTCGCGCGAGATCCTCAAGGCGCAGAAGGAAACCGGCCTCGTCGCCATGGCCGGCCACACGCGCCGCTTCAACCCGAGCCACCAGTGGGTACGCCGCAAGATCCTCGCCGGCGAGCTCAAGCTGCAGCATCTGGTCGTGCAGACCTTCTTCTTCCGGCGCACCAACATGAACGCGGCGGGCAAGCCGCGCAGCTGGACCGACCACCTGCTCTGGCACCATGCCTGCCACACGGTGGATCTGTTCGCCTATCAGGCGCGCGAGCCGATCGCCAAGGCGCGCGCGCTCCAGGGGCCGATGCACCCGACGCTGGGCATCGCCATGGACATGAGCATCCAGATGGCCACCTCCTCGGGCGCGGTCTGCTCGCTCGCGCTGTCGTTCAACAACGACGGGCCGCTCGGGACGTTCTTTCGCTACATCTGCGACCACGGCACCTACATCGCGCGCTACGACGATCTCTACGACGGCAAGGACAACAAGATCGACGTCTCGAAGGTCGACGTCTCGTTGAACGGCATCGAGCTGCAGGACCGCGAGTTCTTCGCCGCGATCCGCGAGAAGCGCGAGCCCAACGCGAGCATCGCGCAGTGCCTGCCGGCGATGGAAGCGCTCGACCGTCTGGAGAAGAGCCTGTCGGCTCCTTGAACGCTACCCGGCGCGAAACAGCGCCCTGACGTCCTCGGGAATCTGCTCGCCTTTCAGCCGGGTGCCAGGCCCGCTGGCATAACGGCCCCAAACGCGCTTCTCGCTGCCTTGCGCGAGCTTCGTGCCATCCGCGCGCACGATGTCGTGCGCGACCACGAACGAGGCCCCGCCGAAGCGTGCGATGCGCGAGCGCACCTCGCAGCGATCGCCGTGCTGCGCGGGTGCGAGAAACTGACAGTCGGCGGCGACCAGCGGCATCGCGAGATGCTCTTCGCGCATGCGCTTGGGCCCAAAGCCGACCGAGCCCATGAAAGCCCAGGTCGCGGCATCCATCCAGCGAAAATAGGTCGGGTAGAAAATGATCCCGGCCGGATCGCAGTCGCCCCAGTGAACCTCGCATGGAAAACGGCCGACGATGGACTGGAACTCGCTCACCGATCGATTATAAGCCGTTGACACATCAGGACTTGATGGGCAGAATGCCACGCACCGCGCCGATTTGATGCTCAGCTTGCGGGCGCGTTACAAATACCGCTAAAGAGACGCGCGTCGAAGCCCGTTTCTCTGCAAGCCGAGCGGGCTTTTTTGTTTTCAGGCATGGACAAGATCGAAGCGCTCCTGCGCGACAAGATTCTGCTGCTCGACGGCGCCATGGGCACCATGATCCAGCGCGCGCGGCTCGCCGAGGAGGATTATCGCGGCGCGCGCTTCCGCGACTGGCCGCGCGAGCTGCGCGGCAACAACGACCTGCTGACGCTCACGCAGCCGCGGCTCGTGCGCGACATCCATGCGCAGTACCTCCAGGCGGGCGCCGATATCATCGAGACCAATACGTTCAACTCGACCGCGATCGCGCTCGCCGATTACGGCATGGAGTCGCTCGCCCGGGAGTTCAACCAGGCGGCGGCGCAGCTCGCGACCGACGCGGCGCGGGAGTGGGAAGCGCGCACGCCTGCGCAGCCGCGCTTCGTCGCCGGCGTCCTCGGGCCGACCAACAAGACGGCGTCGCTTTCCCCCGACGTGAACGACCCCGGCTTCCGCGCCGTCACGTTCGACGAGCTGGTCGCCGCCTACGGCGAGGCGCTCGCCGGCCTGCTCGAAGGCGGGATCGACCTGCTGCTGGTCGAGACCGTGTTCGACACGCTGAACGCGAAGGCCGCCCTGTTCGCCATCGAGCAGACCTTCGCCGCACAGTCCTGCCGCGTGCCGGTGATCGTCTCGGGGACGATCACCGACGCCTCGGGACGGACGCTGTCCGGCCAGACGACCGAGGCGTTCTACAACTCGGTGCGCCATGCTCGGCCGCTTGCCGTAGGCCTCAACTGCGCGCTCGGCGCGAAGGAGCTCAGGCCTTATGTCGAGGAGCTCGCGGCAATCGCGGAAAGCTGCGTGTCGTGCCACCCGAACGCGGGCCTGCCAAACGCCTTCGGCGAGTACGAAGACACGCCGGAGTCGATGGCGGCGCACGCCGCGGAATGGGCCCGCGCCGGCTGGCTCAACCTTGCCGGCGGCTGTTGCGGCACCACGCCGGAGCATATTCGCGCGATCGGCGAGGCGCTTCGCCCGCTCGCCCCGCGCCGCATTCCCGAAAGGGCTCGCGCATTGCGCCTGGCGGGCCTCGAGCCGCTCAACGTGGACGACACGTCGCTCTTCGTCAACATCGGCGAGCGCACCAACGTCACCGGGTCGCGCGCGTTCGCCCGGCTGGTGCTCGGCGGGGACTACGCCGGCGCGCTCGCGGTCGCCCGGCAGCAGGTCGAGAACGGCGCGCAGGTGATCGACGTCAACATGGACGAAGCGATGCTCGACTCGGAGACGGCGATGGCGACCTTCCTGCGCCTGGTCGCCGCCGAGCCCGACATCGCGCGCGTGCCGGTGATGATCGACAGCTCCAAGTGGAGCGTGATCGAGGCCGGGTTGAAATGCGTGCAGGGCAAGCCGATCGTCAATTCGATCTCGCTGAAGGAAGGCGAGCGCGAGTTCCTGCGCCAGGCGGCGCTTTGCCGGCGCTACGGCGCCGCGGTCGTCGTCATGGCGTTCGACGAGCAGGGCCAGGCCGACACGCTCGAGCGGCGCATCGCGGTCTGCCGCCGCGCCCATGACCTGCTGGTTCAGAAAGCGGGGTTCGAACCCGAGGACATCGTGTTCGATCCGAACATCTTCGCCGTCGCCACCGGCCTCGAGGAGCATGCGCGCTACGCGATCGACTACCTCGAGGCGCTGCGCTGGATCCGCGCCAACCTGCCGCGCGTCAAGACCTCCGGCGGGCTGTCGAATCTGTCGTTCTCGTTCCGCGGCAACGATCCGGTGCGCGAGGCGATGCACACTGCGTTCCTCTACCACGCGATCCGCGCTGGCCTCACCATGGGAATCGTCAACGCGGGGCAGCTCGGCGTGTACGAGCAGATCGAGCCGGAGCTGCGGCTGCGCGTCGAGGACGTGCTGTTCGACCGGCGGCCCGATGCCACCGAGCGCCTGGTCGAGTTTGCCGCGACCGTCAAGGCCGGCGCCCGGGAGAGCGCCAGGGACGAGGCGTGGCGCTCGGGCAGCGTCGAGAGCCGTCTCGCGCACGCCCTGGTGAACGGCATCTCGAGCCACATCATCGCCGACACCGAGGAGGCGCGGCGCAGGTCCGCGCGGCCGATCGAGGTGATCGAGGGGCCGCTGATGGACGGCATGAACGTGGTGGGCGACCTGTTCGGCGCGGGCAAGATGTTCCTGCCACAAGTCGTCAAATCCGCGCGCGTCATGAAGCAGGCGGTGGCCCACCTCGTCCCGTTTATCGAAGCCGAGAAAGCGAAGAGCGGGGAGGCCGGGCGCGCCAAGGGGCGGCTCGTGCTCGCTACGGTGAAGGGCGACGTGCACGACATCGGCAAGAACATCGTCGCGGTCGTCCTCCAGTGCAACAACTACGAGGTGCTGAACCTCGGCGTGATGGTCCCGGCGGAGACGATCCTCGAGACTGCGCGGCGCGAGAACGCCGACGCGATCGGCCTATCGGGCCTGATCACGCCCTCGCTCGAAGAGATGGCGCATGTCGCCCGCGAGATGGAGCGCGCCCGCCTCGAGCTCCCGCTTCTGATCGGCGGCGCCACCACTTCCCGCGCACACACCGCCGTGAAGATCGCGCCCAACTATTCCGGTCCGGTGGTGTACGTGCCGGATGCCTCGCGCAGCGTGCCGGTGGTGCAAAACCTGCTCGGCGACAAGTCCGGGGCCTATCTCGCCGAGGTGCGCGCGGACTACGACCGCATCCGCGCGCAGCACCGGGAGAAGAAGGGCCCGGGTCCGCTGCACCCGCTCGCCGAGGCGCGCAGGCGAGGTCACAAGATCGACTGGCGCAACTACGTGCCGCCGGCCCCTGCCAAGCCTGGGCTCACCGTCCTGCGGCGCTACCCGCTCGCGGAGCTCGTCGACTATATCGACTGGGGGCCGTTCTTCCAGGCGTGGGAGCTTTCCGGGCCGTATCCGAAAATCCTCGAAGACCCGCTCGTCGGTCCGGCGGCACGCAAGCTCTTCGCCGAGGCGCAGGAGGCGCTGGCGCGCATCGTGCGCGAGAACCTGGTCGAAGCAAACGGCGTGCTCGCCCTCTATCCCGCGGCCCAGGTGGATTCCGACGACATCGAAATCTACGCCGACGAGGAGCGCCGCGAGCCGCTCATGACCTGGCACAACCTGCGGCAGCAGAACCACAAGCCCGAGGGTCGCGCCAACCTCTGCCTCGCCGACTTCGTCGCGCCGAAGGCGAGCGCAGTGCGCGACTGGATCGGCGCCTTCGCCGTGTGCGCCGGAGGCTTCGGTGCGCGCGTGGCCGAGCTCGAAAAACGCGGCGACGACTACAACGCGATCATGCTCAAGGTGCTGGCCGATCGTCTGGCGGAAGCATTTGCCGAGCGGCTGCACGAACGCGTGCGACGTGAATTCTGGGGCTACGCGGCGGAGGAACGGCTGAGCCGCGCGCAGCTCATCGCCGAGGGCTACCGCGGCATCCGCCCCGCCCCCGGCTACCCCGCCTGCCCCGACCACACCGCCAAGGCAGGGCTCTTTAGCCTGCTCGACGCGGAACGCAATGCCGGCATGCAGCTCACCGAGTCCTTCGCCATGCTACCCGCGTCGGCAGTGTCGGGCTTCTATCTCTCGCACCCGGACGCGAGCTACTTCGCGGTCGGCAAGATCGGGCGCGATCAGGTCGAGGACTACGCGCGGCGCTCGGGCATGAGCATGGCCGAGGCAGAGAAGTGGCTGGCTCCGTATCTGGCCTACGAGCCCGCCGACGCACCCGTGCGTGCCCCGTTATAATTTGCGCATGGGAAAAGGCGACAAGCGCACGAAGCGCGGCAAGATATACAAAGGTAGCTACGGCAAGAAGCGGCCGCACCGCCAGCCGAAGCCGAAGAAGACCTAGCTTTCCTCGCGCCGGCCGACCGGCAGGCCGAGCGCCTTGAGCTTGCGGTAGAGGTGGGTGCGCTCGAGGCCCGAGCGCTCCGCGACGCGCGACATGCTGCCGTTCTCGCGCACCAGCAGGTGCTCGAAGTACACCCTCTCGAAAGCTTCGCGCGCCTCGCGGTAGGGGCGGTCGAACGCGACTTCGGGCAGCGTTCCCGGCGCGGCGCGCGCGCTCAGCACGCGCGCGACGTCCTCGAGCTGGATCTCCTCCTCCAGCGCGCTCAGCGCGAGGTCCTTCACCACGCTCTCGAGCTCGGCGAGGTTTCCCGGCCAGCCGTGGTGGCGCAGGGTATTCAGCGCCGCGATGGCGAAGCGGCGCGGCGGGCAGGTCCGCGTCTCGACCAGCTGCGCGAGCACGCGCGAGGCGAGATCGGGCACGTCCTCGGCAAACTCGCGCACCGCCGGCAGCTTGAGCGTGAGCTCCCCCAGCCGCGCGCCGAGCTCCGGGTCGAAGTCGCATTTCTCCGACAAGGACCGCACATCGAAGGGCGAGAACGACACCACGCGTACGCGGTGCTTCTCGGCGCGCGGCAGCAGGAACTCGAGGTTGCGCTGCTCGGCATGGCCAAGGCGGCTCAAGTCCGGGACGAAAAGGACGCCACCCGCCGCCCGGGCGAGGAGCTCCGAGGGCGGCTGCGACAGCAGCTCGCCGCCGGCGAGAAAAGGCGCTCCGGGGGCGGCGAGCAGCCGGGCGAACAGCTCCGGGCGCATGCCGCGCTCGCCCCGCAGGAGCAGCGGCGCGCCCGAGCCCGCGAGCTGCGCGAGCCGCTTCTTCGCCTCGGCGAGCGCGGGCGCGCGGCCGAGCGCGGCGATGGACAACTCCGGCGCCGCCGCCGTTTCCGGATTGCGCAGTGCGCGCTTCACCGTGGCGAGCAGGCGCTGCAGCGCAATGGGCTTCTCGAGGAAATCGAGCGCGCCGATGCGCGTCGCCTCGACCGCGGTCTCGATCGTGGCATGCCCGGACATCATCACCACCGGCATGGTGAGCTGGCCGCTCGCGGCCCATTCCTTCAGCAGAGTGATGCCGTCGGCGTCGGGCATCCAGATGTCGAGCAGCACGAGGTCGGGGCGGGCGCGCTCGCGCAGCCGGCGCGCATCGCTCGCGCTCTCCGCGAGCACCACCTGGTGGCCCTCGTCGGCCAGGATCTCCGACAGGAGCTCGCGGATGCCGATCTCGTCGTCGACCACCAGGATCTGCGCCATCTCTAGGCCGCCTTGGCGAGCGGCAGCAGCACGCTCACGGATGCGCCGCTCGCCGGCCGGTTCTCGATCGTCACCGCGCCGTGATGCTCGTCGACGATCTTCTTGACGATCGCGAGGCCGAGGCCGGTTCCGCGCGGCTTGGTGGTAACGTAGGGCTCGAAGATACGCGCCATCAGCTCCTCTGGGAACCCGCCGCCGTTATCCGACACCGCGAGCCTGACGCGGTCGCCGGCAAGCTCGGTACGAACCTCGATCGCGGGGCTCGCAGCGCGCGCGGCGCGGTGCTCGAGCGCGTCCTGCGCGTTCTGTACCAGGTTGTGGATCACCTGCCGGATTTGCGCGCCGTCGGCCCACACGGGCGGCAGGGGCTCGGCGAGATGCTTGGCGATCGGCACGGTCGAATTCTCGTACAGAGCGAGCACCTGCCGGACCAGGGCGTTCAGGTCGAGCAGCTTGGGCTCCGGTGCCGGCAGGCGCGCGTAGTCGCGAAAATCGTCGACCATCGCCTTCAGCGCCGTGACTTGGTTGACGATGGTCTCGATCGAGCGCCGCAGCGTCTCGACGTCCTCTTGCGACAGCCGATCGGCAAGCTTCATCTCGAGGCGCTCGGCTGAAAGCTGGATCGGCGTCAGAGGGTTCTTGATCTCGTGCGCGAGGCGCCGCGCGACCTCGGCCCACGCGGTCGCGCGCTGCGCCTGGATCAGCCGTGTGATGTCGTCGAATACGACGACGGCGCCGCCGCCGGTGGCCTGCGGCAGCCGGGAGCCGCGCGTGTGCAAGGTCTTGCCGGTCCTCTTCAACTGCAGTTCGAGCTGCCAGTCGGACTCGCCGTGCGCCGCGAAGCGCTCCCGCATCTGGCCGGCAAACGAGTCGAGCTCGCTGCCGAGGATCGCCGAGGCGCCGTGGTTGGAGAGCGACAAAGCGAGCTCATGGTCGAACACCAGCACCCCCGCCGACATGTTGGCGAGGATGTTCTCGAGCCGCGCCTTCGCCGCTTCGAGCGCGAGCCGGTTCGACTCGACGCCGCGGCGCGCCTCCTCGAGCTCCCGGGTCATCGAGTTGAACGACTCGGTCAGCACGCCGAGCTCGTCGCGGCTGGTGACCGGCGAGCGGCGCGAGAAATCGCCGCGCGCGACCGCCTGCGTCGCCTGCGCAAGGTTGGCGAGCGGCTCGGCGAGCAGGCCCGTTTGCGTCGCAGCCACCGCGACCGCGACAAACAACGCCATCAGCAGCGCGAAGCTCAGCGTGAACACGTAGATGCGCTTCAGTCCCTCGCGCGAGATCGCGAGCTCGCGGTAATCGCGGTAGGCCGCCTCCACGGCTTCGGCGCTGCGTGCAAGCGACGCCGGTACGCTCTGCCGCAGCTGCAGGAAGCGCGCCTCGCCGAGCAGATCGAGCGGCACCACGACGCGCAAAGCGAGCGGCCGACCCACGGTCGCATCCACCGTTCTGTACGCGCGCATCACACGCGCTTGGCGCAGGGCTTGAATGGTCGGTAGCTCCGGCACCAGCTTCGCCACGTCCAGCGCGGCGCTCGCAAGCAGCCTGCCGCTGCCGGTGACCACGACCGCCTCCTCGACGCCGAGCTGGCCGCGCAGGCGCTCGAGCTGAATGGCGAGCTGCCCCGGCGAATGCTCGGCGAGCTCGAGCACCATCGAGTTCGCCTTGCCCTGCAGCTCGAGCGTCATCTGCTCGATCACTTGCTGTCCGAGGTTGATTCCGCCTTCGAGCGCGGCGTCCACTTTCACATCGAACCACGACTCGATCGAGCGTGTCAGGAAGTGCACCGAGACCGCGTACACGATCAGCCCGGGCACCACGGCAAGCGCGGCGAAGCGCGCGAGCAGGCGCAGCGTAAGACGCGCGCCGAACACCCGAGCGCGGAGCTTCCGCGCAAGCAGCACGAGCTGGGTCCCCACGAGCGCGGCGAGCAGCGCGGCGAGCGCGGCGTTCAGCCCGAGCAGCAGCGGATAGTGGCGCGCGAAAAGCGTGGTGTCCGCGCTCGCCGTGGCGAGCAGAAATACGCCCACCGCCGCGACGGCGCCGCCGATGATGACGAGCCACTTCACCGCGGGCCTCGCACGATGAAGCGCTTCCAGGACGATTCGAGGTGCAGGTCCCGGCCGGTCAGCGCGGACAGCTGAAACGGCTTGGGAAGCAGCGCCGTATCCAGGCGCATGCGCACCGCGGCCTCGTAGTCCGCGTCGGAGAGGCGGACCGTGCGGTCCACCACCCGCCAGTTGCGCACTCGCTGGAGCACGTTGAGCGCCTCCTCGAGGGTCGGAAAGCTCTGCTGAAGCAGTCCAGTCGACAGCCGGTACTGCCGCGATAGCGCATGATAGGACAGCCGCAGGCTCAGGCGCTGCGAAGCGGCGGTCTCGTCAAACCAGTACCAGCGCCGCCGGGTCAGCTCGAATTCGACGCTGAAGTACAGCGGAACTCCGTTTGCCACGACCTCGGCGAGGCGCGGCGTGAGCTCGAAGCCGAAATCGACGTCGAGCGCGAGACCTTCTTCGACGCCGCGCAGCGCGACGTCGCGTACCTCGATTTCCTGCGCCCGCGCGGGGGCAGCGGCGAGCAGCAGCACCAGGAGTCCGCCGATCACCACGCCGACTGGGGCGATGCCGCGCATCGCGCGTCGCTTTTAGGCTTGCTTGTGGATCAGCGCGTAGAAGAACCCGTCGCGCTCCGCGTCGGGCAGCCCCTGCGGCGCGCCGCCATCCGGGAGCGGCACGCGAACGGCGCGAGCGCCGGCGGCGCGCTGACGTGCGACGAATGCCTCGATCACCGCGTCGTTCTCCTGCGGAAACACCGAACAGGTGGCATACAGCAATTTACCATCGGGGCGAAGCACCTGCCAAAGCGTGTCGAGGATCGACGCCTGGCGCGCTGCATAGGCGGCGACATCGGCGCTGCGTCGCAGCCACTTGATGTCCGGATAACGTCGCGCGACCCCTGATCCCGTGCACGGAACATCGGCGAGTATCCGATCGAACGGGACACCGTCCCACCATTCCCGGGGCTGCGTGCAGTCCGCGCTGATCAGGCGCGCGGCGAGCCCGAGACGCGCCAGATTGTGCTCGAGCCTTGTGCAGCGCCCGGCATCGGCTTCGAGCGCGGTGAGCTCTACCTGCGCCGTTTCCAGGATATGGCCGGCCTTGCCTCCTGGCGCGGCGCACGCATCGAGCACGCGCTGGCCGGAGGCGAGCTCCAGGCAGCGCGCCGCGCGCTGGGCGCCGGCATCCTGCACCGAGACTTCGCCGTCGGCGAATCCGGGCAGCCGCTCAACCGGCACCGGACGCTCCAGCCGGAGACCAGGATCCCCGATCCGATGCGAAGCCATGCCCTCCGCCTCGAGCTTGCGCTCGTATTCTTCGACCGTGCACCGGCGCCGGTTCACGCGCAGGCTCATCGGCGGATGCCCGTTTCCAGAGGCGAGCACCGCGCCCCACTGCGCCGGGTACGCCCGCCGCACCAGCTCGATCCACCAGCGCGGATGCTGATAGCGGGCTTCCGGATCCGCCTGGATGCGTGCTTCGAGCGACGCGCGTTGACGCAGGTAGCTGCGCAGTAGGGCGTTGACATAGCCCTTCGCGCTCCAGCGTTCTAGGGCACTGCAGGCGCGCACCGCTTGGTCGACCACCGTGTAATCGGTGTAGCGCCCCGATTCGAGCGCGTAGAGCGAGCACCAGAGCAGCGCCTCGACGGTCGCGTCCCCGCGCCCGCGATGAGAGAGCTCGCGCACGATCGCCTGCACGCGTCCATAACGCCGCAACGTTCCGTGCGTGAGATCGATCAGTACTGCGCGCGGGGTCGGCGCTCCTTCGTCGCCAAAGCGCTCGAATTCCGCCGCCAGGCTCGCGCCGGCGGCCACGCGCGCGACGACGCTGGCCGAGTCGCGCAGCGCCGCGGCAAGTGCGCTCAAGCGAAGCGGGCGCCGGGAGACAACGGCCGGCCGCGCAAGAACTCGGCTGCGCTCAGCGCCCGCCCGCCGGCGCGTTGCAACTGCGCGATCGCGAGCGCTTGCTCGCCGCACGCTACGACCAGCTTGCCGTCAAAGACGCGGAGCGTTCCGGGCTCGCCCTCGGCGTCGAGCACCTCGGCGCGCCAGATCTTCACCGGCTCGCCGTCGAGCACGGCAAACGCACCCGGCGCGGGCCGGAAAGCGCGCACTACGCGCTCGAGCTCGAGGGCCGGCCGGGCCCAGGCAAGCCGGGTCTCGGCTTTGTCGATCTTGGCGGCGTAGGTCACTCCGGCCTCGGGTTGCGGGCTTGCCCGTGCGCGCCCGGCTGCCAGGTCGGCGAGCGCAGCGACGATCGCGTTGGCGCCGAGCGCGGCCAGCTTGTCGTGCAGCGTGCCCGCGTCATCGTCGGGCCCGATCGGGATACGCCGCTGCAGCAGCACCGCGCCGGTATCGAGACCTGCATCCATCTGCATGATGGAAATCCCGGTCTCCGCGTCCCCGGCGAGCAGGGCGCGCTGGATCGGCGCCGCGCCGCGCCAGCGCGGCAAGAGCGAGGCGTGCACGTTGAGCGCGCCGTGGCGTCCCGCCTCAAGGAGCGGGGGCGGAAGGAGCAGGCCGTACGCCGCCACCACAAGCGCATCCGGCCGCACGGCGCGAACCTTTTCGAGTTCCGGCGCGCCTTTCAAGCTGCGGGGCTGGACGACGGGGATCGCCCGCGCGGCTGCGAAGCGCTTCACTGCACTTTCCAGGGGCCGCAGTCCCCGGCCGGCGGGACGGTCGGGCTGCGTGAGAACCAGCGCCACCTCGTGACCCGCGTCCACGAGGCCCGCCAGCACTCGCTCAGCGAATTCGGGCGTGCCGGCGAAGACTAGGCGCAGGAAGCGGAACGATCAGGCCGACTTGCGCTGCTGCTTGGCGAGCTTGGCGCGAATGCGCTGCTGCTTGAGCTGCGACAGGTGCTCGACGAAAACCTTGCCTTTCAGATGGTCCATCTCGTGCTGGATGCACACCGCGAGTAAGCCTTGCGCTTCCAGCGTAAACGGATGGCCGTTCTGATCGTAGGCGCGCACCTTCACGCGCTCGGCTCGCTCGACCAACTCATAGATGCCGGGAACCGAAAGGCAGCCCTCTTCAATGTCGGAGACGCCGGTCGACTCCAGGATTTCGGGATTGACCAGAACGACCAGCGAATCACGGCGCTCGGAAACGTCCACCACGATCACCTGCTTGGGAACGTCGACCTGGATTGCCGCGAGCCCGATGCCGGGTGCCGCGTACATGGTCTCTGCCATGTCGGCGACCAGCCGCTTCAGGCTGTCATCGAAAACGGTGACCTGTGCGGCTGCCTTGTGCAGGCGGGCGTCGGGGTACCGAAGTATGTTCAAACGGGCCATTTCACTTGCAATTGAATGGATTATGTGGACAATCTCAGGCAGCGTATAAGCAATCCAACCTTTGTGCTACATTGGGGTGGAAAAAACGAATTTCCAGCCGGTCCAGGAATCGCGAAAGGGACGGATCGCCATGGTCCAGCAAGTCTGTAAGTCTATCATAGCGCTCGCTTTCTTGGTCTCCGCGAGCGCTGGCGCGCAAGTGCCCGGAGCGCCCGCTTCGGCACCGCTCACGATCAAGCCCGACGCCCCCGACCAGTATGTGGTCGTCCCTGGCGACACCCTCTGGGGCATCTCCGAGCGCTACACCGACTCCCCCTGGCGCTGGCCGGAGCTTTGGAACATGAACCGGGAGCAGATCCGCAACCCCCACCTCATCTATCCGGGGTACGTCATTCTGCTCGACCGCGATCGCGCGCGGCTCACGATCGCGCCTCCCGGGACCGAGGCGAAGCCCGGGGCACCGGGGGAACCCGGAGCACCGGGGGTTGCGCCGGGGGTGGCACCGGGGGTGACGCCGGGAGTGACGCCCGGGGTGACGCCGGGAGTGGCACCCGGCACTGTAAAGCTGGGTCCTCGAGTGCGCGCCGAATCGCTCGCGAAGCAGGAAATTCCCAGCATTCCACCGTCGGCGATCGAGCCCTGGCTGTCACGGCCGCTGGTCATCGAGCCCGACGGTCTCGAGAAAGCGCCGACGATCATCGCTACACAGCAGGACCGCGTGGTGCTCGCGGCCGGAAACTCCGCCTACGTGCGCGGCATCGGCGTTGCCAAGGACGAAAACTGGTACGTCTATCGCAAGGGCACTGCGCTGGTGGATCCCGACACCAACAAGACCCTCGCGTACGAAGCGATCTATCTCGGCACCGCGCAGCTCACGCGGCCCGGCGAGCCGGCGACGGTGGTACTGACCAGTGCGGTGCAGGAAGTGCAGGCCGGTGACAAGCTGATCGCCGCGGGACGCCCGCAGCCCGTGAACTATGCGCCGCATGCGCCGGGTGCGCAGATCAAGGGGCGCGTGATCGCAATCTACGGCGGCGTGGCGCAGGTCGGCGAGGCCGGTCCGATGTCGATCATCAGCATCAACCGCGGCAAGGCCGATGGCCTCGAAGTCGGCCACGTGCTCGCGCTCTATAACCGCGGCGGAACGGTACGCGACACGAGCAAGCCGCGAAACGCCCCCGATGCTCTCATCCAGCTGCCCGACGAGCGCGCCGGACTCGCGTTTGTGTTCCGGGTGTTCGACCGGATATCCTACGCGCTCATCATGCAGGTCACGAGGCCGGTCAGCCCGCTCGATGTGGTGCAGACGCCGTAACAAGAAGTGAATCCCGACCCGGGGCTTGCGAGCTGGCTGCAGCTGGCCCTGACCCCGGGTCTCGGTCCGGCAACCCTCCAGCGCATTCTTCGGCAGTTCGGCCTGCCACAGGCGGTTCTCGCCAAAAAGCGCGCCGAGCTCGCTTCCTTCATCACCCCGGCCGCGCTCGCTGCGCTCGACTCCGAGGCGATAGGCCAGGCGGTAGCCCGCTCCCTCGCGTGGGCGGGGCAGCCCGGCTGCTCGATCGTAACGCTCGCCGACGAGACTTATCCCCGGCTGTTGCTCGAGATTCCCGACCCGCCCGCCTTGCTCTATGCGCATGGCCGCACCGAGCTCCTCGCCGGGCCGGCGCTCGCCATCGTTGGCAGCCGCAACGCCACGCAGCAGGGCGAAGCGAATGCCGAGTCAATGGCAAGGGCGCTGAGCGACGCGGGGCTGACCATCGTGTCAGGTCTGGCGCTCGGCATCGACGCCGCAGCGCATCGCGGCGGACTTGCCGGGGCCGCCTCTACCATCGCGGTACTCGGCACGGGCGTGGACGTTGCCTACCCGAGCCGCAACGCGGCGCTCGCTGCACAGATCGCCGAACGCGGCCTGCTCCTCACCGAGTTCCCGCTCGGCACCGCGCCGGCGGCACAGAATTTCCCGCGTCGCAACCGTCTGATCAGCGGCCTGGCGCGCGGTTGCCTAGTGGTCGAAGCCGCGCTCGCATCAGGCTCGCTGATCACCGCGCGCGCCGCGGCCGAGCAGGGTCGCGAGGTATTCGCGATTCCGGGCTCGATTCATTCGCCGCTCTCCAAGGGCTGCCACGCGCTCATCAAGTCCGGCGCCAAGCTCGTCGAATCGGCCGAGGACGTGCTTACCGAGCTCGCCGGGTTCCGGCCGAGCGCGTTCGCGTCCACCACCAAGGAGCCCTCTTCGGCCCAGGAGTCCGGCCTGCTCGCTCACATGGGACACGACCCCGTCGACGTCGATTCACTGTGCTCGCGCGCGGGGATGTCGGCTGAGCAGGTGTCCTCCGAGCTGTTGCGACTCGAGCTCGACGGCCGGGTGGCGGCGCTCCCCGGCGGGCTTTACCAACGGCTGGAGAAAAGCCAACGCAGGTAAACGCAATCCCCTTCGTCGCGTTATAAGAAAAAGGAGAACCATGTACGACATCCTCGTTTTCCTGTTCGAGAACTGCCAGCAGGCCGAGCTCGCCTACGATCGGGAACGCGTGGCGAAGAAGCTGTCGGCGGCCGGCTTCGAGGACTCGGACATCAGCGAGGCGCTGCACTGGCTCGCCGGAATGGCGCCCGCGCCGGGCGGCGTGCACGAGCCCCTGCCCGACGCGCGCTCGAGCTTCCGCGCCTATGCGCCGCGCGAGCTCGCGAAGCTCGACGCCGAGTGCCGCGGCTTCCTGCTGACCCTCGAGCACTCCGGCATCCTCAGCGCGGAGACGCGCGAGCTGGTGATCGAGCGCGCGCTCGCCGCGTCCGGCGAGACGCTCAACCTCGAGCAGCTGAAGCTCGTGGTGCTGATGGTGCTGTGGAACCAGCAGACGCCGACCAGCCGGCTGGTTGCGGAGGAGCTTTTTTCCGCGCCGCACGCTCGCCTCGCGAGCTAGCCGCTCTCCCCCCGCATTTTTTCACACCCGTGCTGGGTGGTTGAAGCGCCCGCTCGTTTGCACTTATCATCTGCGGCCTTTCACGCCGCATGGCGAAAAAACTCATCATCGCCGAAAAACCGTCGGTCGCGGCCGATATCGCCCGCGCGCTCGGCGGCTTCAAGCGCAGCGCCGACTACCACGAGAGCGAGCGCTACGTGCTGTCCTCGGCCGTCGGACACCTGCTCGAACTTGCCGTCCCCGAAGAGCATGACGTAAAGCGCGGGAAGTGGTCGTTCCGGCGCCTGCCGGTGATCCCGCCGCACTTCGCGCTCGCGCCGATCGAAAGATCCGAAGCCCGGCTCAACCTCCTGCTGCGGCTGATGAAACGCAAGGACGTGACCGGCCTCGTGAACGCGTGCGATGCCGGACGTGAAGGCGAGCTCATCTTCCGCTACATCGTCCAGCATGCGCGCAACAAGAAGCCGATCGAGCGGCTCTGGCTGCAGTCGATGACCCCGCAGGCGATCCGCGAGGGCTTCGAGCATCTGCGGCCCGACAGGGAAATGCTGCCGCTCGCGGACGCCGCCAAGAGCCGCTCCGAGGCCGACTGGCTGGTCGGCATCAACGGCACGCGCGCCATGACCGCGTTCAATTCAAAGGAGGGCGGCTTCTATCTCACGACCGTCGGCCGCGTGCAGACCCCGACGCTTGCCATCCTGGTCGAGCGCGAAGAGCGCATCCGCGCCTTCACGCCGCGCGCGTACTGGGAAGTGCGCGCGCGCTTCGACGCCAAGGCGGGCGAGTATCCCGGACGCTGGTTCGATCCGGAGTTCAAGAAGGACGACGACGGCGAGCGCAAGCCCGAGCGGCTGTGGAGCGCACAGGGGGCCGAAGCGATCGTCGCGGCTTGTCGCGGCGCAAGCGGCATCGCGTCCGAGGAAACCCGACCCTCGACGCAGCTCTCGCCGCTGCTCTACGACCTCACGAGCCTGCAGCGCGAAGCGAACGCACGCTTCGGATTCCCGGCGCGCATGACGCTATCGCTTGCGCAGGCGCTCTACGAGCGCCACAAGGTCCTGACCTACCCGCGCACCGACGCGCGCGCCTTGCCCGAGGACTATCTCGGCACCGTGAAGAAGACGCTGGAGCAGATGAGCGATGCGCGCGAGTTCGCGCCGTTCGCCAAGCAGATCCTGAAGCAGGGATGGGTCAAGCCGAACAAACGCGTGTTCGACAACAGCAAGATCTCGGACCACTTCGCCATCATCCCGACGCTGCAGACACCGCGCAGCCTGAACGAGGCGGAGCAGAAGCTCTACGACATGGTGGTGCGGCGCTTTCTTGCCGTGTTCTATCCCGCCGCGGAATACCTGCAGACCACGCGCATCACGCGCGTGAGCGAGCATCACTTCAAGACCGAGGGCAAGGTGCTCCAGGTGCCGGGCTGGCTGGCGGTCTACGGCCGTGCTGGCGGCGAGGAGAGCGAGAACCTGCCGCCGATCGCTCAGGGCGAGAAGGTCGCGGTGCGGGAGATCGCGGCGCATTCAAGCGAGACCAAGCCGCCGCCGCGCTATACCGAAGCGACGCTCCTCTCGGCGATGGAAGGCGCAGGCAAGCTGGTCGAAGACGACGAGCTGCGCGCCGCCATGGAAGCCAAGGGACTCGGCACGCCGGCGACGCGGGCCGCGATCATCGAGGGCCTGATCCGTGAAGACTACGTGCACCGCGAGGGCCGCGAGCTCGTGCCCACGCCGAAGGCGTTCTCGCTGATGTTCGCGCTGCACATGCTGCACATCGTCGAGCTTGGCTCGCCCGAACTCACGGGCGAATGGGAGCACAAGCTCAAGCTGATGGAAGCAGGCAAGCTGACGCGGGAAGAGTTCATGCACCAGATCCAGGATCTGGTGAAGAACGTGGTGAGCACCATCAAGCACGGCGAAATCCCCGACGTGGTCTATGCCACCGTGCCCGCGCCGTGCCCCAAGTGCGGCGGCGTGGTACAGGAGAATTACCGCAAGGTGCAATGCCAGAAATGCGACTTCTCGCTCTGGCGGGTGATTTCAGGGCGCGAGTGGACGCCGGAGGAGCTGGCGGAGCTGTTCACGAAGCGCTTCGTCGGACCTCTCAACGGCTTCCGCAGCAAGCAGGGCCGGCCGTTCAGCGCCGGAATCCGCCTCACCAACGAGTTGCGTCTCGAGTTCGATTTCGGCCAGGGAATCGCGGGCGCAGAGGAGGAGGTCGATTTCAGCGGCCAGCAATCGCTGGGCGCCTGCCCGAAATGCGGCGCACGCGTGTTCGAGCACGGCGTCGCCTACGTGTGCGAGAAAGCGGTGGGCGCCGGGCGCAGCTGCGATTTCCGATCCGGCCGCATGATCCTGCAGCAGCCGATCGAACGAGCCCAGATGCAGAAGCTCCTCGAGACCGGCCGCACCGATCTCTTCACCGGCTTCGTCTCCAAGAAGGGCCGCCGGTTCAAGGCTTTCCTGGTCAAGCAGCCCGATGGCAAGATCGGGTTCGAGTTCCAGGCGCGGGCGCCGAAAGAGAAGCCGCCCGAGGATAAGCCTACACGTCGAGGTTCCGAACGCCGAGCGCGTTAGATTCGATGAACGCGCGGCGCGGCTCGACCTCGTCGCCCATCAGCTTGGTGAAGATTTCGTCGGCGGCAATGCCGTCCTCGATCTGCACCTTGAGGAGCCGGCGCGTAGCCGGGTCCATGGTCGTCTCCCAGAGCTGCCCCGGGTTCATCTCGCCCAGCCCCTTGTAGCGCTGCAGGGTCATCGCCTTCTCGACTTCGCCGAGCAGCCATCTCATCGCCTGGGCGAAGTCGCGCACCGGCTGGCGCTTGTCGCCGCGCTGCACGGCTGCGCCGGACCCGATCAGCCCGCGCAGCATCTCCGCGGTCTGGCGGATCTGTGCGTAATCGCCCGAGTGCACGAACTCGGTATCGATGGTGCTCATGCGCACGTTGCCGTGGCGCGTGCGTTCCACCTTCACCTGGTAGCGCTCGGTCTTCTGGTCGAAGTGCGGCGCCACCGCGAAGCCTTCGCCGCCGATCGCGGCCTCCAGCGCCTCGGCGGAGGCTTCCGCGGTATCGCGGCGCGACAGATCCACTTGCACGCCGCCGAGCATTGCCTGCAGCACCTCGCGGTCGACCAGGCGCGACACGCGCTCCATCACCGCCTCGGCGAGCAGATAGGACTTGGCGAGCTCGGCCAGCGTGTCGCCGCTGATCGGGTCGCGACCCGCGCCCGGGTGCAGCGCGGCATCGACCAGCGCCTGCTTCAGCATGAACGCGTTGAGCTCATGCTCGTCCTTGAGGTAGCGCTCCTCCTTGCCCAGCTTCGCCTTGTAAAGCGGCGGCTGCGCGATATAAATGTGCCCGCGCTCGACGAGCTCGCGCATCTGCCGGTAGAAGAAGGTGAGCAGCAGCGTGCGGATGTGCGAGCCGTCGACGTCGGCGTCGGTCATCACGATGATGCGGTGATAGCGCAGCTTGTCGGGGTTGTATTCCTCGGCGCCGATGCCGCAGCCGAGCGCGGTGATCAGGGTGGCGATTTCGGCCGAGGACAGCAGCTTCTCGAAGCGCGCGCGCTCGACGTTCAGGATCTTGCCCTTGAGCGGCAGGATTGCCTGGAACTTGCGGTCGCGCCCCTGCTTGGCCGAGCCGCCGGCGGAATCACCCTCCACGAGATAGAGCTCCGACTTGGCCGGGTCGCGCTCCTGACAGTCGGCGAGCTTGCCCGGCATGCCCATCGAATCGAGCACCCCCTTGCGTCGCGTCATCTCGCGGGCCTTGCGCGCGGCTTCGCGCGCCGCCGCCGCCTCGACGATCTTGACGGTGATGGTGCGCGCGTCGTGCGGGCGCTCGTCGAGGAATTCGCGCAGCCGCTCGGCGACGATCTCCTCGACCACCGGCCGCACTTCGGAGGACACCAGCTTCTCCTTGGTCTGCGACGAGAATTTCGGCTCGGGCACCTTCACCGACAGCACGCAGGCGAGGCCCTCGCGCATGTCGTCGCCGGTCGTCTCGACCTTGGCCTTCTTGGCGATCTCGTGCTCCTCGATGTACTTGTTCAGCACCCGGGTCATCGCAGCGCGCAGGCCGGTGAGGTGCGTGCCGCCGTCTTTCTGCGGGATGTTGTTGGTGAAGCACTGCACGTTTTCCTGGTACGAGTCGTTCCACTGCATCGCCACCTCGACGGTGATGCCGTCCTTCACCCCGTGGCCCAAGAACACGTTCGGGTGCAGCACGTTCTTCGCGCGGTTCATGTACTCGACGAATCCCTTCACGCCGCCGGAGAAAGCAAAGTTTTCCTCCTTGCCCGCGCGCTGGTCGATGAGCACGATCTTCACGCCGTTGTTGAGGAACGAGAGCTCGCGCAGCCGGCGCGCCAGGATGTCATAGTGATAATCGACGTTGCCGAAGGTCTCCTTCGAAGCGAGAAAATGCACCTCGGTGCCTCGCCGCTCCGTCGCGCCAGTCGCCGCAAGTGGTGCGACCGCCACCCCGTTGCGGAATTCGATCTGGTGCACCCGGCCTTCGCGCCAGATCGTGAGCCGCAGCCATTCCGACAACGCGTTCACCACCGAGACCCCGACGCCGTGCAAGCCGCCGGAAACCTTGTAGCTGTTGGAGTCGAACTTGCCGCCGGCGTGCAGCTCGGTCATCACGATCTCGGCCGCCGAGCGCTTCTCCTCGTCGTCATCCTTGATGCCGGTGGGGATGCCGCGGCCGTTGTCCAGCACCGAGATGGAGTTGTCGGTATGGATGGTGACGACGATCTCGTCGCAGAAGCCGGCGAGAGATC
>DATIGR010000260.1:0-16103 GCA_035454645.1 Burkholderiales bacterium | reverse complement strand
TGATCTGGCGCTTGCGGCCGAACTCGGTCTCGAGCGGCTCGACCGAGAGGCAGTTGGACTTGACGCTGCAGTCGCCGCAGCCCTCGCACACCATCTCGTTGATGACGACGCGCTTCGCGGGGTCGGGGTACTCGTTCCTCTTGCGGCGGCGGCGCTTCTCGGAGGCGCAGGTCTGGTCGTAGATGAGCGCCGACACGCCCGGGGTCTCGCGCAGCTCGCGCTGCACCGCGTCGAGCTCGTCGCGATGGCGGATCGTCGCGCCCGCGGCCCACTGCGTGCCGTGCGGGTACTTGCCGGGCTCGTCGGTCACCACCACGATCGGCTTCACGCCCTCGGCGGCGAGCTGGCGCGAGATCAGCGGCGGGTCGAGCGGGCCGTCGTGGCGCTGGCCGCCGGTCATCGCGACCGCGTCGTTGTAGAGGACCTTGTAGGTCATGTTCACCTTCGCCGCCACCGCCGCGCGGATCGCGAGGATCCCGGAGTGGAAGTAGGTGCCGTCGCCGAGGTTGGCGAAGATGTGCTTCTCGTTCGTGAACGGCGCCTGCCCGATCCACGGCGCGCCCTCGCCGCCCATGTGAGTGAAGGTCGCGGTCGAGCGGTTCATCCACACCGCCATGAAGTGGCAGCCGATGCCCGCGGTGGCGCGGCTTCCCTCGGGCACGCGGGTCGAAGTGTTGTGCGGGCAGCCGGAGCAGAAATAAGGCTGCCGGATCGCCGTGACTCTCGGTTGGGCGAGGATCTTCTCCTTGAACTCCAGGAACGCGAGGCGCTCCTTGAACTGGGTCCCCAATGAAGAATCCATCTTCAACTTCGAAAGGCGTTGCGCGATCGCCTTGGCCACCATCGCGGGCGAGTGCTCGTAGTGCGCGGGCAGGAGCCAGGTGCCGGCGGGCCGGCCGCCCGAGCGGCTCCACTCGCCCGAGTCGTCGAACTTGCCGACCACGCGCGGCGCGCGCACGCTTTCCTTCCAGTTGTAGAGCTCTTCCTTGATCTGGTACTCGATCAGCTGGCGCTTCTCCTCGACCACCAGGATCTCTTCCAGCCCCTCGGCGAAGCGCCGCGCGCCGGTGGGCTCGAGCGGCCAGGACATCGCCACCTTGTAGACGCGCAGTCCAATGTTCTTCGCTACTTCTTTATCAATACCCAGATCCGCGAGCGCCTGCATGACGTCGCCGTACGACTTGCCCGTGGTGACGATGCCGAGCCGCGGGTACGGCGTGTCCCAGATGATCCGGTCAAGGCCGTTGGCGCGCGTATAGGCGAGCGCGGCGTAGACCTTCCAGTCGAGAATGCGCGCCTCCTGCTCCAGTATCCCGTCGGGCCAGCGCACGTTCAGCCCGTCGGGTGGCAGATTGAAGTCCTGCGGGATCTTCACCTGGATCCTGTTCGGGTCGACAACGACCGAAGCCCCGGACTCCACGACGTCGGTCACGCACTTGAAAGCGATCCAGCAGCCCGAGTAGCGGCTCATCGCAAAGCCGTGCAGGCCGAGGTCGAGGTAGTCCTGCACGTTCGACGGGTTGAGCACCGGGATCAGGCAGGCCTTGAAGATGTGCTCGGACTGGTGCGGCAGCGTCGAGGACTTCGCGCCGTGGTCGTCGCCCGCGAGGACCAGCACGCCGCCGTGCTTCGAGGTGCCCGAGGCGTTCGCGTGCTTGAAGACGTCGGCGCAGCGGTCGACGCCGGGGCCCTTGCCGTACCACATCGAGAACACGCCGTCGTACTTCGCCCCCGGGAACAGGTTGAGCTGCTGCGAGCCCCAGATCGCGGTCGCGGCGAGGTCTTCGTTGAGGCCGGGCTGGAAGCGGACGTGGCTGCGCTCGAGGTGCGCTTTTGCGCGCCAGATCGCCTGGTCGAAGCCGCCGAGCGGCGAGCCGCGGTAGCCGGAAATGAAGCCGGCGGTGTTGATGCCGGCGCGCAGGTCGCGGGCGCGCTGCAGCATCATCAGCCGGATCAGCGCCTGCATGCCGGTGAGGAATACGCGGCCGCTTTCCAGCGTGTACTTGTCGTCGAGGCTTGCTCTTGCGAGATCCATGGTCACTTAGACAGCGGCGCGCGCCTTGATTCTCGGCTTGGGCGATTTTCCGCCCGGCCGGTCCCAGTATGGCTCAGGACCGAACGACTCGGCGAGAAATTCGATGAAGGCGCGCGTCTTCGCGGGCAGGTGGCGACGGTGAGGATAGACCGCGTATATCGCCACGTCGCCGGCGAAGGTATAGCCCGGAAGAAGCGACACGAGCGAGCCGTCCTCGAGGTGGCGGCGCACGTCCCAGGTGGACTTGAGCGCGACCCCGAGCCCGGCGACCGCCCATTCGCGCAGCACTTCCCAGTTGTCGCACGCATAGCGGCCGCTGACGCGCACCGTGCCGGGCTTGCCGTCGGGCCCGCGGTAGTCCCAGTTCATCGTGAAATCGGAGGCGAGGCAGTTGTGCCCGAGAAGCTCCTCGGGCGTGCGCGGCTCGCCGTGGCGGGCGAGATACGCCGGGCTCGCGCACACCACGCGGCGGTTGGGCGCGAGCTTGCGCGCGGCAAGCGAGGAATCGGCGAGGTCGGCGATGCGCACCGCGAGATCGAAGCCTTCCTCCACCAGGTTCACCGTGCGGTCGGAGAGGCTGAGCGCGAGCTGCACGCTGGGATAGCGCTCGGCGAACTGCGGCACGAGCGGCGCGACGTGCTGGTGGCCGAACGAGGCGGGGAGCGCGACGCGCAGCACCCCGCGCGGCTCGGCGCGCCCCGCGGTCACCGCGGCGTCGGCCTCCTGGATCTCGGCGAGCACCCGGTTGCAGGTCTCGTAATAGGAGGCCCCCTCGTCGGTCAGGTGCAGGCTGCGGGTGGTGCGGTTCAGCAGCCGCACCCCCAGCCTCGACTCGAGCGCCGCGAGGCGCCGGCTTATTACCGCCGGGGACATGCCGAGGTCCCGGGCCGCGGCCGAGAGGCTGCCCGTACCGACGATCCGGGCGAAAACAGTGATCTCCTGCAGGGTGTTAGGCATTTTTGCAAAATCCGCAAAAGTGTTTTACTGGTGCAGGGTATTCTAAGCCCACGAGCAAAGCCGTAGCATTTGTTGCGTTGCAGCAGCCCGGTTGGTTCCTCCTCCTCCTCCAATACCGTCGGGCTGACTCAGGGGGCAGGCTCCAAAGGCCTGCCCCCTTATTTTTTGGTGAAGTACCCGCGCGGGGCGAAAGTGCAGCCGAACTTGCTCTCTCTTGAAGAATCCGTAGTCAATTCCTCGGGATGCAAACTTAAAAACTCGTCGATGGCCTCCATCGGGCCCGGGCCGAACTCGGGGCGCACCGGGTGCCCGTTCACGCAGCTGTCCTCGACCACCAGGTAGTCGCCGCGCTGCATCAGCGGCACATACGCCTCGAGCTCGCGCAGCACGTGCGCCTTGCGATGGTCCGAGTCGAGGATCACGAACATGGGGCCGCGGGGTTTTGGAAGTAATTCTCGAATCGTCCCCACGGTGGAAGAAGAAGCGCTGTCGCCCCGCAGCAGCTTGAGCTTGGGGTGAGCGGAGATCTGCAGGGAGCTGTGATCGACGTCGACCGAGATCACGCAGCCGGCCGCGCGGCGATTCTCGAGAAGATCCGCGAAGAACAGCGCCGAGCCGCCGTGGCGGGTGCCGGTCTCGAGCACCCACTCGATGCCGCGCTCGCAGATGATCTCCTGGTAGTTCCACATGTCGAGCGGGTTCTTCAGGGTGCGCACGCCGCGGTAGCTCAGGTGCTTCCACACCGCGGTGTCGTAGTACCAGCGAAGGTACGCCTCGCCCTCGCGGTTCATCGCTTCACGCCCACGATGCGCATGTCGCGCGGCTCGCGCAGCTTGAACTGCGCCGGCTCCTGGCGGATGTCGACCAGGCCGGCCTGCGCCATGACCTGCGCCAGGCTCTTCGGCGTGTAGCCCCAGCGGTGCACCATCAGCGGATCGCGCCAGCGCGGATCGCCGTAGAACACCCACATGGTGCGCTGGCCCTCGGGGCCGGGGCCGCAGAACGATTCGGGGTCGCGCAGGAACTGCTCGCACGCGCTCTGCAGGTTGGGGCACTCGAGGATCATCGGCGCGCCGCTCTTGAGCACGCGCGCCCACTCGCGCAGCACGTCCACCACTTCCCAGCGCCAGAAGTGCTCGACCACGTGCACCGAGAGGATCTCGTCGGCGCTTGCATCCTGGAACGGCTCGAGCTTGTGCAGGTCGCAGATCACGTCGGGCTGCTTGCCGGCGCGCGCCGGCGCCACGTCGACGTTGACGTAGCCGGGAAGGATCTTGTCGCCGCAGCCGAGGTTGAGCTTCATGCGCGCGAGGTTAATTCCTTCGGGTGGAAGACGTCGAGCCAGAAGCGCGCCACCGCCTCGGGCGAATGGCGCCGCTCGATGTACGCCTGCCCGCGGGCGATCCGCTCCACCGCCTCGCGCGGGTGCTCGATTGCCCATTGGATGCCGCGTACCAGGTCTTCGCCCAGCCAGCAGAAATCGGCGTAAGGCGCGTACGCCGGCAGCGGATGCGCGACCACGAAGCGCCCGCCGTGCAGGCCGGCGATCAGGCGGTTGGGGCTCTTCGCCTGCTTCACCGGGTCGGCGTAATCGCTCGGGATGAGCACGAGGTCGGCTGCGGCGAGCGCCGAGTCCATGATGAACGGCGACCAGGGCACGAACTGCACGCGCAACCGGGTTTCCTCGCTTGCACGGCTGGGCGTAATGAGGCCTTCGATAACCCCCGAACTGACAACCGTGAGAAGAAGCGGGTATTTCGCGGCGTAGTGCTCGAGCGCGGGAAGCAGCTCGACGAGCGGCGGCAGGTTCTGCGGGTATCCGAACCAGAGCAGGCGCACGCGCCACTGGTCCATCGGGATGCCGACGCGGCGCGCGAGCCAGGCGAGCGGCGCGGCGACCCTGCGCGCGGCGATGGCTTGCGGCGCGCCGCGTGCGCCTTCGACGGCCTCGGGCGCCACGAGGACGGGTTTCGATGTGAAATCGAGCAGCCTCGCCCTGAGCTTTTCGGAAACGACGGTCACTGCGAGGCAATCGCGCAGGGCTTCGCGGTAGAAGCCGGCGAACTCGGGATCGGAGAAATGATCGTCCGCGATGCCGAAGATCACGCGCTTCTGCGGCGCCGCTATCTCTTTCAAGAGCTTCCGGTAAACGGCGACGGGGCCCGCCCAGCCGCCCTTTTCCTTGCTGAACCACATCTCGCCGAACACGATGCGCTTCGCGCCGGCCACCGCGGCCTCGGCGGGCGCGAGGTCGCCCGCCACGCTCACCGCGCGGGCGTCGTAGCCGAGCTGGCCGAGCGCCTGCGCCGGGACGATGCTGCCCAGGCGCGCCGAGGCGCCGTAGGCGGTGACCCGGCCGCCGATGTCGTAGAGCGGCGCGCTCGTGAGGAAGACGAACTCGGGCGCGTCGGCTTTCATGGCCAGGCGCCGGTGCCGATGCGCCGCGACACCTCCTGCAGGACATCGCTCCACTCGCCGACCCGGCGCTGCCGCACGAGCCGCACCGAGGGGTACCAGACGATGCGCTCGCCCTCGCCGCCGTAGCGCCAGTCGGCGCCGAACGGAACCATCACGACGGCCGGGCGCCCGAGCGCGCCGCTGAGATGCACGATCGCCGTGCACACGGTGAGCACGCCGTCGAGCGCGCACACGAGCGCCGCGGTCTCGCCGTAGTCGTCGATCGCTTCCTGCCAGTGGTGCACCTTGAGCGGCTGGCGCGACTCGAGCTGGCGCAGCTCCTCGCGCACGTCGGTGTATTGCAGGCTGATCCAATGCGTCCCGGGCAGGCGCAGGACCGGCGCGAGCTCGCCGAGCGAAAACGAGCGGCGCTTCCGGCCGGTGAGGCCGACGCCGCCGCGCCAGGAGAGCCCGATCTTGCGCCCAGGGCCGAGCGCTTCGAGCTTCGCCTTCCACGCCGCCACACGCGCCGGATCGGCCTGCAGGAACGGCCGCTGCGGAAAATCCTCCGTGCGGCTGCGATAGCGCCGCGCGAGCGAGCCCGCCGCGACCTGCAGCTCGGGCTTCGGCTGCACGCGCGTGATCCAGTCGTTGGCGAGGGTGCGCTGGCGCGAGACCACGGTGCACGCGGGGAACGAGCGCCGGAAGATCGCCTCGAGCTTCGGGTCGCACTCGACGATCACGTGCGCGGCCTCGGCAGCGAGGTCGGGAATGCACGAGCCGAACATGATCTCGTCGCCGAGGCCCTGCTCGGGGAGCACGAGCACGTTGCGCCCCGCGAGCGGCTCGCCGTCCCACTGCGGCAGCGGGAAGCGGCGGTAGCGGCCGATGAAGTTCTCGAAGCCGCGGCGGTGCTCGTAGCCCTCCCACCCCGCGGCGAACTCGCCGTATTTCAGGTGGTGCAGGCCGAGGTTGTACTGCGTGTAGTGGACGAACTCGTCGTTCGGCGCGAGCCGCAGCGCCTCGCGCAGGAGCTCCAGGCCGCGCGCGCGCTCGCCGAGATGGTCGAGAAGCAGCGCCTTGCGGTTGATCGCGACCACGTTCTGGGGCGCAGCCTCGAGCGCGCGCTCGAAGCGCTCGAGCGCCTCGTCGTAGCGCATCTGGTCGGCGAGGATCATGCCGAGGTCGGTGACCAGCGCCGGGTCGTCCGGGCGCTCGCGCAGCGCCGCGCGCAGGTGGCGCTCGGCGTCGTCCAGGCGGTCCTCTTCGCGCAGCGCGTGCGCGAGCTGCTGCACCGCCTGCGGGTGGCCGGGCTTGAGCGCGAGAGCGCGCTCGAAGCACTCGCGCGCCTTCTTGACCTGCCCCTTCGCCTTGTAGGCCATGCCCAGGACGACATGGCCGGCCGGCGCCTCGTCGTCGACCTCGAGCACGGCGCGCGCCGCCGCCTCGGCCTCGTCGAGCCGGTCGGCTTGGCGCAGGACTTCCGACAGCCGCACGCGCGCGATGAGCGAAAGCGGATCGAGCTCGATCGCGCGGCGGTAGGCCGACTCGGCCTGCGCGCGCTCGCCTCGGCGCTCGCGCGCCTGGCCGAGCGCGACGTGCAGCGCCGCATCGCGCGGCTCGAGCCAGAGCGCCGGGTCGAACGCCGCGGCGGCCTCGTCGATCCGGCCGGCCGCGGCGAGCGCGCGGCCGAGCTCATGCGCATCGCCCGACTCGCGCGCGGCATCGAGCGCCTCGGCGAGCCGGCCCTGGCGCAGGTGCGCCGCGCTCAGCACGCGAAGCGCGGCGGCGTTGCGCGCGTCGAGCCGGAGCGCTTTCGCCGCGATCTGGAGCGCGAGGCGCGCGTTGCCCTCGTCGAGGTGCGCGCGAGCGAGCGCGGCGAGCTGCGCGGCGCTCGCGAGGTCGAGCCGCCTGGGGAGGAGCGAGCGCAGCGTGTGCTTCAGCCGCAGCACGAGCTCGCGCTGCAGCGCGCGCCGCGCATCGCGCAGCAGCCCGAGCTTGCGGCAGGCCGCGCCCATGTTGGCGTGCGCGACGGCGTGGTCGGGACGCAGCCGCAGCGCCTGGCGATAGCACTCGCGCGCGGCATCGAGATCGCCCTTGGCGTAACGCGCGGTGCCGAGGTCGTTCCACGCTTCGGCGAAGCCCGGATGAAGCCGCAGCGCGCGCCGGTAGCACGCGATCGCTTCGTTCAGCCGGCCGCGGTCCTGCAGCGCGTTGCCGAGGGCGTTGTGGTAGGCGGCGACCGAAGCGTCGCGCTCGAGCGCGCGCCTGAGCGCGGCTTCCGCCGCTTCGGGCTGGCCGCGGCGCAGACAGACCACGCCGAGAATGTGCAATAAGTCCGCGTCGTCCCGGTTCTCGCGGACCAGAGCTTCGGCGGCGTCGAGCTGACCGAGCGAGAGGCAGTGACGCGCGCGCAGGATCGATTCGAGCACCGCGCTCGATTGTAACGAAGGCGGCGGCGTGCTAACTTGCCCGGCAAGAATGGCGATCTCGACCGGTGCGCGCGCAGCCGGCCGGCCGCAGCGGATCCGGCTCGGCGAGGTTCTGGTCTCGCAGAAGGCGCTGTCGCAGGAGCAGCTGAAGCTCGCGCTGGAAGAGCAGAAGCGCTCCGGCCGGCGGCTCGGCCGCGTGCTCGTCGACCTCGGCTTCGTGGGCGAGGAGCACGTCGCCCAGGCGCTCGCGCGCCAGCTGAACCTCCCGTTCGTCGACCTCAAGCACTTCAACTTCAACCGCGCGGTGGTGCTCAAGCTGCCGGAGGCCGCGGCGCGCCGCTTCCGCGCGCTCGCGCTCGAGGAGCGCGGCGCGGCGCTCGTCGTGGGCATGGCCGACCCGACCGACCTTTTCGCCTACGACGAGCTCACGCGCATCCTCAAGCGCGGCGTCGAGGCGGCGGTGGTCGCCGAAAGCGCGGTGCTGCAGGCGCTCGACCAGGTCTACCGCCGCACCGAGGAGATCAGCGGGCACGCGCGCGAGCTCGAGCAGGACCTCGGCGGCAACCTGGTGGACTTCGGCGCGCTCGGCGCGGGCCTCGGCGCCGAGGACGCGCCGGTGGTGAAGCTGCTGCAGTCGCTGTTCGAGGACGCGACGCAGGTCGGGGCCTCCGACATCCACATCGAGCCCCAGGAAGCGAAGCTGCAGATGCGCTTTCGCATCGACGGCCAGCTGCAGGCGCAGAACGAGGCCGACCTGCGCATCGCCTCGGCGCTCGCGCTGCGGCTGAAGCTGATGTCGGGCCTGGACATCTCGGAGAAGCGCCACCCCCAGGACGGGCGCTTCAACGTGCTGGTGCGCAGCCTGCCGGTGGACGTGCGCATCTCCACCATGCCGACCCAGTACGGCGAGTCGCTCGCGCTGCGGCTGCTCAACCGCCAGAGCAGCCTGCTCTCGCTCGAGAGCCTCGGCATGCCGGCGCCGATGCTCGAGCGCTTCGGCGCGATCTTCAACCGGGTGAGCGGCATGGTGCTGGTCACCGGCCCGACCGGCAGCGGCAAGACCACGACCCTGTACGCGGCCCTGAACGCCCTCAATACCCCGACGCGCAAGATCATCACCGTCGAGGACCCGGTCGAGTACCGGGTGCGCGGCCTGAACCAGGTGCAGGTGAACGAGAGAATCGGCCTCACCTTCGCCGCGGTGCTGCGCTCGGTGCTGCGCCAGGACCCGAACGTGATCCTGATCGGCGAGATGCGCGACGCCGAGACCGCGCAGATCGGGCTGCGCGCCGCGCTCACCGGCCACATGGTGTTCTCGACGCTGCACGTGCGCGACGCGGCGAGCGCGCCGGTGCGGCTGCTCGACATGGAGGTGCCGCGCTACATGGTGGCGACCTCGCTCCAGGCCGTGATCGCGCAGCGCCTGGTGCGGCTCATCTGCGAGGGCTGCGTGGAGGACCACGTCGCGACTCCGCAGGAAGCGAAGTTCATCGAAGTGGAACTGAATTCACGCAATCATGGTTTCAGGCGCGGCCGGGGATGCGCGCACTGCAACGGCAGCGGTTTCCGCGGTCGCACCGGGGTGTACGAGATGCTGGAGATGACCCCGCGCCTGGTGGAGGCGATCGTGAAGGACGACGTGCCGGGGTTCGTGCGCGCGGCGGCGGAGGAGATGTCGGGCAAGACGTTCGTCCACCACGCGGCGGCGCTCGCCGCCGCCGGGCGCACCACCCTGAACGAGGTCATGCGCATCAGCCAGTCCGAGGAGTAGGGTGCCGCAATTCGCCTACCAGGGGCGCAATGCCCGCGGCGAACTCGTGAAAGGCGTGCTGGAGGGCGCGGACAGCGGCGCGGTCGCCGACCAGCTCTTCAACACCGGCATTACCCCGGTGCATATCGACGAAGCGCGCGCCGCGGCGCCGGCCGCCGCAGCGCCGGGCCTGGCACAGATCCGCTTCGGCGAGCCCGGGGTGGAGCTCGCCGACCTGATGCTTTTCTGCCGCCAGATGCACACCCTTCTCAAGGCCGGGGTGCCGATCGTGCGCGGCCTCGCCGGGCTGCAGGAATCGTCGCAGAACCCGACGCTGCGCAAGGTGCTCGGCGAGGTGCGCGAGAGCCTCGAATCTGGGCGGGAGCTGTCCGTCAGCCTGCGGCAGCACTCGAAAGTGTTCACTAACTTCACGGTGAGCCTGGTGCGCGTCGGGGAGCTCACCGGGCGGCTCGACGAGGTGTTCCTGCACCTCTACGACTTCTTCACCTTCGAGAAGAAGATGCGCGAGGACATCCGCTCGGCGCTGCGCTACCCGCTGATCGTGCTCGGCGCCATCGGGCTGGCGCTTTTCATCGTCAACATTTTCGTGATCCCGGCGTTCGCCAAAATCTTCGGCAGCTTCAGGATCGAGCTGCCGCTGATGACGCGGGTGCTGATCGCGACTTCCGAGCTGTTCGTCGCCTACTGGCCGCTCATGATCGCGGGCCTGATCGCCGCGGCGCTCGGCCTGCGCCTCTACGTCGGCTCGCTCGCCGGGCGCTACCGCTGGGACGGCCTGAAGCTCAGGCTGCCGGTCGTCGGCGAGCTCATCCACAAGGGGACGCTCGCGCGCTTCGCGCGCAGCTTCGCGCTCTCGGGCAAGAGCGGCGTGCCGATCGTGCAGGCGCTGGCGGTGGTGGCGAGCGTGGTGGACAACGCCTACCTGGAGTCGCGCATCCTGCAGATGCGCGACGGCATCGAGCGCGGCGAGAGCATCCTGCGCACCGCGGTCGCCGCCGGGGTGTTCAACCCGGTGGTGCTGCAGATGGTCGCGGTAGGCGAGGAGACCGGCGAGATCGACGCGCTGATGAGCGAGATCGCCGACATGTACGAGCGCGAGGTGGCGATCGAGGTCGAGGGGCTCACCGCCAAGGTCGAGCCGATCCTGCTGGTGGTGATGGGGGTGCTCGTCCTGATCCTCGCGCTCGGCGTGTTCCTGCCGATGTGGGACCTGGCGGCGGCGGCAAGAGGCGGCGGTGCGCGCTGAGCGGGGGTTCTCGCTCCTCGAGCTTCTCATCGTCACCGTCATCATCAGCGTGCTCGTCGTCGTCGCGATCGAGCGGCTGCTGCGGCTGCGGTTCGAGGCCGAGCGCGTGACGGTGCAGAGCACGATCGCGGCGCTGAAGAGCGGCCTCTACATCGAGTTCGCCGCCGCCGCCGCGGGCGGGCAGAGCGCGCGCATCGACGGCGCGCGCGGCTCGAACCCCATGCTGCGGCTCGCGGAGAAGCCCGACACCTACGCGGGCGAGTTCTTCGGAGCGGACCCGCGCCTGTTCCAGCCCGGGGCCTGGTACTTCGACACGCGCGACCGGGCGCTCGTCTACCTGGTGCGCTTCCCCGAGCAGTTCGTCACGCCGCTCTCCGGGCCGCCGCGGCTGCGCCTCGCGGTCGAGCCCGACTACGACGACCTCGACCGCGACGGCCGCTTCGATCCGGGGCGCGACCCGGTGCGCGGCCTGAAGCTCGTGCCGCTCGAGCCTTATCATTGGAAGGCGCAAGGGAGAGAACAACAATGAAAGCGATCGTCGACCTCGCCGTCATCACGCTCGCGCCGGTGCTGTACGTGCTGCTGCTCGGCGGAGCGATCCTCGGCCTGGCGATCGGCATCACGCTGCTCGTCGACAGCGAGCGGGTGATGCGCTGGAACGCCGCGCTCAACCGCTGGTACTCGACGCGCCAGGCGTTCCAGAAGCTCGAGGAGCCGATCGACGTGAAGCGCGTGATCTACCGCTGGCACCGCGTCGCCGGCGTGCTGGTGTTCGCCGGCGCAATCTTCACCCTCGATGTCCTGGTCTTCACCTACCACAGCGGCGCGCTGGTGCGCGCCTTCCGCGGGGTCGGCAACCCGGTAATCCTCGGGATCCTGTTCGAGACGATGCGCATCGTCCTCATCATCGGCAACGTCGCCGCGGTCGTAGCCGGGGCGATCCTGTGCTTCCGGCCAAGCCTGCTCAAGGGGGTAGAGACCGTCGGCGATCGCTACTACAGCGGGCGCGAGGCGATGAAGCCGCTGGAAGTGATGCACTACCAGCCCGACGAGTTCGTGCGCGGCCGCCCGAAGCTCGTGGGTACCGTGCTCATCATAGGCAGCGCCTATGTGATGATCGTCCTTGGCCTGCTCCTCTTCTGAGCAAGAGTTTGCAAATCACTCTCAATACCGCAGCTAAGTAGTTGACAGATAGATAAATACCGCTCAGACTCCGGCTCGCGTCAACGCCTGACGGCCGCGGCCGTAAGCAAAGGCAAGGCGCAAAGCTCCCCGGCTGCGGCCGGGGTTTGGAGTGCGAAGAAGGGAGTGATTCATGCGCAGACAGGAAGAAGGCTTCACGCTGATCGAGCTCGTGATGGTGATCGTGATCCTCGGCATCCTTGCCGCAGTCGCAATACCTCGTTACCTCAACCTGACCGCGGAGTCCCAGCTCGCGACGCAGAACGCGGCGGTCTCCTCTACCGGCAGCGCGATTGCGATCGCCGCCGCGAGGAACCGCGCGATCGTCGCGGCGCCGACCGCTACGATGGTGGAGGCGGAGGTGCCGGGGGCTTCGTGCCAGGTCTCGGGCGCGACCGCGGTGATGGTGCACGGCCGGGTGAACGTCACGCTGCTCGGCGCTCCGGTCGTGAGCAACGTGGCCGGCGCGACCGGGCCGATCACCAACTGCACCGGCGCTTCGACCATCGTGCAGGCGGTCGGAACCGGCTACTACTCCAGCTGACCGGGTAGTGCGGCAGGAAACAGGCGGGGCGCCCATGCGGGCGCCCCGTTTTTTTTCCGGCTTCTCGCTGGTCGAGCTGGTAATCGTCCTCGTGATCCTGTCCGGCCTTGTTTATGTCGCCGTGCGCAGCCTCCGTCCGGGCGAGGCGATGGCGCTGCAGCAGGCCGAGCGGCTGCGCGACGACCTGCGCCAGATCCAGATGTTCGCCCTCACCTGGAGCCAGGCGCTGCGCGTCACGGCCGCGGCCGGCAGCTACTCGGTGGCCTGCGTTGCCCCGGGCGCAGCGCCCTGCGACGTGAGCCCGGTCATCAACCCGGCGACGGGGCAGCCCTATGTCGTAAGCCTGGAATCCGGGCTGACCCTCGCGGGGCCGGGGTTTTCGCTCGATTTCGATGCCCTCGGCCGACCGCGCAACGGCGGCGCCCTCATTGCGGCCAACACCACTTACACCGTAACGGGAGGCGGCGTGGCGCGCACCGTGGTCGTGGCGCCGATCACCGGCTTCGCGAGCGCGCAATGAGGCGGCGCGGCTTCACGCTCCTCGAGCTCGTGATCGTGGTCGTCGTGGTCGCGATCGCCGCGGTCGCAGTCGGCTCGGCGTTCGCCTACATGTCGCGCTCGCTCGCGCTCAACGAGGCGATGCTGCGCACCTGGCAGATCGCGCAGGAGTGCGCCGAGCACGTTCTCGGCCAGGCGCGCAAGCCCGCCGGTTCCTATGCCGCGATCCCGCTCGGTGCGCCTTCGACGGCTTGCGACAGCGTGCCGACGGTGGCGGACTATCCCCGCGTGGTGAACGTCACGACCATCGCTTCCGGCGGCGCGCTCTGCTCGGGGGCGGGCTGGGCCTGCAAGAGGGTCGAGATCATCGTGACGCGCGGCAGCACGACGGCGGAGCTCAACTTCATGCTGGTCGACTACTAGGCGTGCGGCGCGCTTCGGGCTGGTCGCTGGTCGAGATCATCCTGGTCATCGTGATCCTGGGAACTCTCGCCGTGTTCGTGGCGCCGGTCCTGATGCGGGCGCTCGGGGCCTACCGCAGCATCGACGATACCGTCGCGACCTTCGCCAAATTGCGCTATGCCACCGAGCGGATCGCGCGCGAGATCCGCGAGGTGCGGCGCGATCCGGCGAGCAGCGCCGACTATCACTTCACCTCGATGACGCCGACGAACGCGACCTTCTTCAAGCTCGACGGCACGCAGGTCGCCATCACCTCGGCGGCGGGCACGGTCACGGTCAATTACATCGGCACGGCGAGCGGCCTGCTGACCGACCGCGTCGCCGCCTTCGCGTTCGCGTACCTCCAGCAGGATGGCACCACACCCGCGACCGGCGTCGGCGACGTCGCCTTCGTCGAGCTCGGCATGACGCTCAGCGACGGCTCGGCGAGCTACCCCAGCCGCATGCGCATCGATCTGAGGAATCTGCCGTGAAGCGCGGCGAGCGCGGCGCCGGCCTGCTGGTCGTGGTGCTGCTGATCGTCACGGTGGCGGCGTTCGCCGTCGTGGTCGCCGCGCGGCAGTCGGGGGGCGACCTCCAGGGTACGAATGCCGCGGCCGACAGCAGCGAAGCGCTGCTCCTCGCCGAGACCGGCGTCGAGCGCGCGGTGAAGCGCTTCTCGAGCGGCACGCCCTGTCTCGCGCTCGGCGAGTCGATCACCGACCTGTCGACCCTCGGTGTGACCGGGCGTTCCATCACCGTGAGCGTGGGGCCGAACTCCACCCAGGACTTCGGTGGCGCGCCGCTGCCCGCTTCCCAGTGCCGCATCGAGGTCGCCGCGCAGGTGACGGCGAGCCGGGTCACCCGCCGGCTCCAGGCGATCATCGACGTCGGCGCGGCTACGACCTACACGTTCAATGCGCCCGCCGGCCCCGGCGCGCCGAGCGGCTGGACCGGGGGCGCCTACGACTACACCGGCGGGCCCGATCCTGCCGGCGCCAGCCCGCTCACCTGCACTCGCGCCGCCTACGTCGTCAGAGCGCGCACCGGCGGTTCCACCGGGTCTTCCGCGGGAACCACGGCCGCGAGCTTTTCGGTCGGCCTTCCCGCCACCATCCTGGTCAATTTCGATTACCGCATCATCCAGGTCGGCAACTCCGGCTCGACCGCCTGCAACAGTGCCGCGGGCGGCGGCGCCTGCCCGGGCGCCGCGGACATCACGTCGCCTGGCGGCCTCCACGGCGAGATCTGCATGACGCTGCGTGACACGGTCGGCACCACCTACGACTCGACCATGTACGGCGTGGCCACGTCCGCCGCCATCCCCCAGACCGTAGCGCCCGCGGCCTGCACGCCGACAACGCAGCAGACGCCGACACCGGCCGTCTACACGCCATGCTCCACGCAGTACAACCTGAGCGGCGCATCGGTCGTGCCCGCCCAGGGCACGGTCCGGTTCGTCATCGGTGGAACAGGAAGCCTGTCGTTCAATCAGGTAGGGTTCAACCTGCACATCCCGGGAGGCGGACAGGCGAAGGAAATGTGGGTCGACAACATCGCGTTTCAGGCCGGCGGAGGGGTCGCGACGACGCGGCACTGGCGCGACTGCTCCGCGGCGACCTGCCCGGCGGTGTGAAGCCGTGATCGGGAAACTCTTCCCCTCGTTCGGGCGCGGCGCAGCCCCCGGGTGGCTCGTGGTGGACGTCGACGCCGACGTCGCGAGCTTCGCGCACGTGGTGGCGAACGGCGCCATGCCGGTGGTGGAGTTCGCGGAGAGCCGCATGCTGGACCCGGCCGACTCGAGGTCGCTCGAGCGCGCGGCGCGCGAGTTCGGCGTGAAGCGCTTCCGCTGCACCACGCTGCTCAAGCCGCAGGAGTATCAGATCCTGCTGGTCGAGGCGCCCGCGGTCAGGCCCGACGAGCTCAAGGCCGCGGTGCGCTGGCGCATCAAGGACATGATCGACTACCACATCGACGACGCGACGATCGACGTCCTCGACGTCCCGGTGCCCGCCGGGCCGGCGCAGCGCACGCACTACATGTACACGGTGGCGGCGCGCAACGACGCGGTGCGCGCGACGGTCGAGCGGTTCACCGCGGCGGGGCTGCCGCTCGCGGTGATCGACATCCCGGATACCGCGCAGCGCAACGTCGCCGCGCGGCTGGAGCGCGAAGGGCGCGCCGTGCTCGCGCTCACCTTCGACGCCGGCGGCGGCCTGCTCACCGTGAGCCATGCGGGCGAGCTCTACCTCTCCCGGCGCCTCGACATCACCTCGGAGGACCTTGGCGTGGACGACGACGAGACGCGCGCGCGCCTGCTCGACCGCGTGCTCGTGGAGACGCAGCGCTCGCTCGATCACTGCGAGCGCACCTACCCGTTCTTCGCCATGGGGCGGGTGGCGATCGGCCCCGCGCCCGGCGCCGGGCTGCTGCGCGAGCATCTCGCCGCCAACCTCTACCTGCCGGTGGACGCGCTCGCGCTCGCCCAGGTCATGCGCCTGCCGCAGGCGGCGAGCGACTGGGTCCCGGCCGAGGAGGCGAAATGGCTCAAGCTCCTCGGCGCGGGCCTCAGAACGGAGAAGAAAGCGCTCTGACGTTAA
>DATIGR010000259.1:0-22630 GCA_035454645.1 Burkholderiales bacterium | reverse complement strand
CAACTTTCCGCACGAGTTCGCGGTCGGCCCGAACAAGCTCGCGCTGGAGTACCACTTCGAGCCGCGCTCGCCGAAGGACGGCGTTACCTTGACCGTGCCGGTGGCGCTGCTCAACCAGGTGCCGGCGGCGCGCTGCGAGTGGCTGGTGCCCGGGCTGCTCAAGGAGAAGGTCAAGGCGCTCGCCAAGTCGATCCCGCAGCGCCTGCGCCACAAGCTCGGATCGCTCGAGGAGTTCGCCGCCGGGTTCTGCGCCGCGGTCGCGCCCGCCGACTTGCCGCTCACCGAGGCCCTGCGCCGCTACGTGCGCGGCGAATTCGGCTTCGAGCTTCCGCCGGACGCCTTCCGGCCCGACTCGGCGCCGCCGCACCTGCACATGAACTTTCGCGTGCTCGACGAGCACGACCGCCAGCTCGACATGGGGCGCGACCTCGCCGCGCTCAAGCGCGAGCACGGCTCGCGCACGCAGACCGTCCTGCAGGAGGAGCGCAACCTCGAGCGCTACACCGGCTGGACGATGGGCGATCTGCCCGAGCTGATGGAGATCGAGCGCGGCGGCCAGACCCTCGTCGGCTACCCGGCCCTGGTCGACGAGGGCGACGCGGTCACGCTCCAGGTCTTCGACTCGCCGGAGAAGGCGCGCGAGCTGCACCGCGCCGGGGTGCTGCGGCTCCTGGCGATCGCGTTCCGCGAGCGCATCCGCGACCTCGAGCGCTCGCTCGCGAAGGATGTGGTGCTCGGGCCGTTGAAAGCGGAGGTGGTCGCGGCCGCGCTCGCACGCACGTTCCTGCAGGACGCGCTGCCGGGCACCCAGGCCGATTTCGCCCGGCGGCTCGACGAGGGCCGCAGCCGCTTCACCCTCATCGCCCAGGAGATCGCGCGCACCGCCTCCGGCATCCTCGCCGAGCGCGCTGCGGTCGAGAAGAATTTGAACGCGATTGCGAAGACATTCCCGGGCCAGGCCGAAGACGTGAAACAGCAGCTTGGCCGCCTGCTTGCCCCGGGATGGCTCGCGCGCACGCCATGGGAGCGGCTGCAGCATCTGCCGCGCTACCTCAAGGCGGCGTCGCTGCGCCTGGACAAGCTGCGCACCGATCCGGCGCGCGACGCGCGCCTTGCGGCCGGGCTCGCCTCGATCGAGCAGCCCTACCGGCGCGAGGCCGCGGCGCGCGCGCGCCACGGCGCGCCGGGCGCCGAGTTCGAGCAGCTCGGCTGGCTGCTGGAAGAGCTGCGCGTGTCGCTGTTCGCGCAGGAGCTCAAGACCCCGGTTCCGGTCTCGGTCAAGCGCCTTGCGAAACTCTGGCACACTCTGCGGCGATGAATGTCGTCGCTGCGCTCGGCTACGGCCTGATCAACGTCTTCCACCCGCGCATGCTGTGGCTCATGGTCTGGCCGGTGCTGGTATCGCTCGCCGTGTGGATGACGGTTGCGTTCTTTTCTTGGAGCCGGCTTGCCGTCTGGATCGCGGACGTGCTGAAGCAGTGGGCGGCGCCGATCGCGGGCTGGGCGCCGTTCGATCTCGGCACGGCGGCCAGCTACATCGCGAATTTCATGCTGCTCGTGCTGTTCTTTCCGCTGGTCTACCTGACGGCGCTCTTCATCCTGGGCGTCTTCGGCATGGACAAGATGGTCGATCACGCCGCGGCCCAGATGTCTCCGTCTCCGGAGCGGCGCCACGGCGGCGGCACCGCCGGCAGCCTCTGGAACGGCTTCGTCTGCCTGGCGGGGATGGTCCTCATGTTCGTCCTGACCCTGCCGCTATGGCTGGTTCCGCCGCTCGGGCCGATCGCCGTGCTCGCGATTCTTTCCTGGGTCAACCAGCGCCTGCTGCGCTACGACGCTCTCGCCCAGCACGCGGACCGGCCTGAAATGCACCGCATCTTCCGCGAGCGCCGGGGCGGGCTCTACGGTCTCGGTCTGCTGCTCGCCCTGGCCGGCTATGTTCCTTTTCTCAACCTCCTTGCGCCCGCGGTGTTCGGGCTCGCGTTCATCCGCTATCTGCTCGGCGCCCTGATTGAGCTTCGCTATGAGTCCAATCCGAACAAAGAATTGGCGCGCGCGAACGCTCCTCCATAGACTTCGTCTATTCTTTTTTCGAGAGGAATAGACAGTGCTGCAGAACCGCGAAGGCCAGAGAGTTCCCCACGCCACCTTCCGCGCCCGCACCGACAGCGGCGACTGGAAGACGCTCACCACCGACGATCTCTTCCAGGGCAAGACGGTGGTGGTGTTTTCGCTGCCCGGGGCATTTACCCCCACGTGCTCGTCCACCCACGTGCCGCGCTACAACGAGCTCGCGCCCGCCTTCTTCGCCAACGGCGTCGACCGCATCCTGTGCGTCTCGGTCAACGATGCCTTCGTCATGAACGAGTGGGCGCGCACCCAGGAATGCGGCAATGTCCTGATGGTGCCGGACGGCAACGGCGAATTCACCGAGAAGATGGGCATGCTGGTCGACAAGGCCGAGCTCGGCTTCGGCAAGCGCTCGTGGCGCTACTCGATGCTGGTCAAGGACGGCGTCATCCAGAAGATGTTCATCGAGCCGGAGAAGCCGGGCGACCCGTTCGAGGTGTCCGACGCCGATACGATGCTCGCCGCCATCAACCCCAACGCCAGGAAGCCCGATCAGGTCGCCCTCCTGACGCGCGAGGGTTGCGGCTACTGCGCGAAAGCGAAGGCGCTGCTCAAGGAGCTGGGCTATGCTTTCTCGGAAGTGAAGCTCGACCACAGCGACCGCTCGCGCGTCGTCGGCGCCATCACCGGGCGCGGCACCGTGCCGCAGATCTTCATCAACGGCCGGCACATCGGCGGCTTCGAGGATCTGCAGCGCTGGTCGAAGAAAGCCGCGTGAGGGTTTGTTCGGCGCTTACATCATCGGCGACGAGCTGCTGGTCGGTAAGCGCGAAGACAAGCATCTCTCCTTCCTGATCGCCGCCCTCGCCAAGCGGGGACTGCGCCTTTCCTGGGCGCAGTACCTCGGCGACGACCCGGATCGGCTGACCGCTGCCCTGCGGCGCAGCTTCGCGTCGAGCGAGGTGGTGTTCAGCTTCGGCGGCATCGGCGCCACCCCCGACGACCACACGCGGCAGTGCGCCGCCGCGGCGCTCGGAGTGAGTTTGAAACTTCACCTCGAGGCGGAACGAGAGATCCGTGCACGCTTCGGCGGCGAAGTCACGCCGCAGCGGCTGCAGATGGGCGAGTTTCCTGCGGGCGCAGAGGCGATTCCGAACCCGGTGAACCGCATTCCCGGCTTCTCGCTGCGCGAGCACCATTTCGTGCCCGGCTTTCCGCAGATGGCCTGGCCGATGGTGGAATGGGTGCTCGATACGAAATACCGGGACCGATTCGATTCCCAGAAATGGAAAGAACAATCCATCCTGGTGTTCGAAGCCGGCGAGAGCCAGCTCATCCCGGCGATGAGGGCGGTGGAGGCCGTGTTCAAGGACGTCAAGGTCTTCAGCCTGCCTTCGATGGGCGCGGACGGCAGCCGCATCCACGTCGAGCTCGGGGTGCGCGGCGCCCCGGCGCAGGTCGAGCCGGCCATGGAAGAGCTGCGCCGCCTCGTGCGCGCGGCCGGGTTCCCGTACAAATAAAAAGCCCGCCTCAGCGGCGGGCTTTTCTGTGCTTCTTGCTTCCAGCGCTAGATCGGGCTTTGTTGCCGCCCGGTTTGGCGCTCAGGCGGCCTTTTTTGCTTTCGCGAGGCCCTTCACCGTCTCGGTCGCGGCCGCGACATTGGCTTCCGCGATCTCGGTCGCCTGCTTCGCGACCTTGGTGAGGTTGTCATAAGCCGAGTTGCCGGCGGCGAGCATCGACTTGATCGCGGCGACCGCGACGTCGGAGCCGGCCGGGGCGTTCTTCGACACCTTGTCGAGCATGCTGACGAAGTTCTCGTTCCACTCGGCGACGCGGCGCTCGGCGACCTTGCTGAGCTCGGCATTCGCCTCGGTGGCGACTTCGTACAGGCTCTTCGAGTAGGCGATCGCCTTCTCGATCGCAGGCTGGGCGAAAGAGTTCTGCAGCGTCACGAACTCCTGCACATCCCTTGCGCCGAGCAGGGCGCGGGTGTTGGCGATCGAGTCTTCGAACGCGCTCTTCACGGCGCCGGCGCTAATATTGGCTACCTTTTCCAGGACCGAGAACTGCGCGTTCGCCATGGCGAGCAGCGCCTCGACGTTCGCCTTGTTGGCGGTTTGGATCTGTTCGGGGGTCACGTACATTTGATGTCTCCTAAGGGTCTGTCGAATCCTGTTTTGTGCATCGCAGCAAAAGCGATTGTAGACCTATGACCCGTGAAGTCAAGAACTTTGTGCTAAGCAGCATAAACCACGACAACTTAAGTTAGTGGTTACTCTCGAATACAAGCCGAACGATCCTGAGGTCCTCGCCGATCCCTTCCCCCTATATGCACGTCTGCGCGACGAGGACCCGGTCCACTGGAGCCGCCGCCTCAAGGCCTGGGTGCTGACCCGATACGACGACGTGAAGCGCGTTTGCCTCGACACGGCCGGCATGTCCTCCGACCGCCTGCGGCCCTTCTTCGCCACCTTGCCGCCACCCGAGGCCCGACGCGTCGCCGAGCTCGCCCGCTACCTCACGTTGTGGATGGTGTTCCGCGACCCGCCGGAGCACACGCGGCTGCGCCGGCTCGCTGCGAAGGTGTTCCATGTGCGCTCGATCCACGCCTTGCGGCCGAATATCGAGTCGCTGACGCGGTGGCTGCTCGACTCGATCGGCGAGCGGCGCGAGTTCGACTTCATCGCCGACTTCGCCGGCCCGCTGCCGGCGCTCGTGATCATGGACATGCTCGGCGTGCCGCGCGCGGAGCTCGGGCGCCTGAAGCGCCTGTCCGACGAGATGGCGCTGTTCATCGGCAGCTCGCGCGATGCGCCGGAGAAGTACCCGCGCGCGGCCGCAGCGACGCGCGAGATGGCCGAGATCTTCCGCGAGCTGGTGCTCGCGAGGCGAGCGGCGCCGCAACGCGACCTCCTGACCGAGCTCGCGACGCTCGACGAAGGCGGCGAGCGCCTGTCCGAGGACGAGCTCGTCGCGACCTGCATGCTGCTGCTCTTCGCCGGACACGAGACCACCACGCATCACCTCGCCAACGCCCTGCGCGCGCTGCTCGCATTCCCGGGGGAGCTCGAGAAGCTGCGCGCCGATCCGTCGCTTGCGCCGGCCGCAGTCGAGGAGCTGCTGCGCTACGACGGCCCGATCGGCGCCCAGGTGCGCATCGTGCAGCAGCCGCATACGCTGCATGGCAGGCCGCTGCGAGCGGGCGAGCGCGTGTTCCTTCTCATGAACGCGGCCAACCGCGACCCGCGCGCCTACCCCGACCCCGATCGCCTGGACCTGCGGCGCAACGGCGTGCCCCACCTCACTTTCGGCTTCGGCGCGCATCTCTGCCTGGGCTTTCCGCTCGCGCGGCTCGAGGGGCAGATCGCGCTGCCGGCGGTGCTCGCGCGCTGGCGGCGGCTCGAGCTCGCCGCGCGGCCCGAATGGATGGATTCGATGGTCCTGCGCGGAATGAAGGCGATGCCGCTGCGGGCGGCGGCGTGAGCGCCGAGCCCGATCACCTGCCGCAGCGGCTGTGGTGGGTGCTCGCCAGCCTCACGCTCGCCTGGGGCTTCAACTGGACCGCGATGAAGGTGGCGCTCGCCGAAGTGCCGCCCTGGACGTTCCGCAGCCTGTGCCTTGGGCTCGGCGCGGCGGTGCTCTTTGCTGCGCTGCGCGCCGGCGGGCAGCGGCTCGTGGCGCCGACCGGACAGTGGGGACGGCTGTGGCTGCTCGCCCTCCTCAACATCACGAGCTGGAACATGCTGATCGCCTTCGGCGTCGGCATGATTCCTTCCGGCCGCGCCGCGATCCTCGCTTACACGATGCCGGTGTGGGCGGTACCGCTGTCGGTGTGGCTGCTCGGCGAGCGCGTCACGCGCGCGAAGCTCGCCGGCCTGGCGCTCGGCCTGGGCGGGCTGGCGCTGCTGCTGGCCGAGAGCTTCGCCGGCCTGGGCCGCGCGCCCCTCGGCTCGCTGCTGGTGCTCGGCGCGGCGCTGTCGTGGGCGCTCGGGACGGTGCTGCAGAAACGCTTTCCCGTGCGGCTGCCGGTCGGGCTCTATACGGCGTGGATCATGCTGCTCGGCGGGGTGCCGATCTTTGTCGGCGCGCTGCTGTTCGACGACTGGAGCGCCCTGCCGAACGTGAGCGTGATCGCGTGGCTCGGCACGGCCTACAACGTGGTGATCGCGTTTGCGTTCGCGCACTGGGCCTGGATCAAGATCGCGACCTCCGTGCCGGTGAGCGTGTTCGCGATCAGCATGCTGCTCATCCCGGTGGTCGGCGTGCTGAGCGGGATGCTGTTCCTCGGCGAGCGTCCGGCCTGGACCGAATCCGCGGCGCTTGCGCTCGTGGTCGCGGCGCTCCTTACGGTGCTGCGGCCAGGACGCGGCGCCGCGGGATAAGGGCCGGATCCCAGTTTTTCACTGCTTGCCCGAGATCCTCGGTCTCGCGCTGTCCCAGAAACGAAAGCGCGCGGCGCAGCACATCCTTCCCGGTCGCAATGGGCGCCGCGCCGGTCTGCTTGGAGAGCTTCTCGCCCGCCGCGTTCACCGCCGCCGGAATGTGCAGGTAGCGCGGCGTCGGGTAGCCGAGCAGGCGCTGCAGGTAGATCTGGCGCGGCGTCGAATCCAGCAGGTCGGCGCCGCGCACCACGTCGGTGACGCCTTGCTCGGCATCGTCAACCACGACGGCAAGCTGATAGGCATGCTGCCCGTCCGCGCGATGCAGCACGAAGTCCCCCACGTCTCGGTCGAGGACCTGCTGAATCGCCCCTTGAACCCGGTCGATGAAACCGATCGGTTCCGCGGTCGTCCTGAGGCGCAGCGCGCGCCGCGCCTTGCCGCGCGGGATTCCGCCGCGGCAAGTGCCGGGATAAATTTGCGCACCATCGGCGGCTAGGCCGAGCGACGAGTCGGCGATCTCGCGCCGGGTGCATGCGCACCAGTACGTGCACTGGGCAAGCTTCTCCAACGCGTGCTGGTAGAGCGGCAGACGCCGGCTCTGAAAGGCGACCGTCCCGTCCCACTCCAGCCCGAGACTGACCAGCGTGCGCAAGATATCGTCCGCTGCGCCGGGTTCGCTGCGCGGCGCGTCGAGGTCCTCGATGCGCAGGAGCCAGCGGCCGCCGGCCGCCCGGGCATCGAGCCAGCTCGCAGCCGCCGCGGCGAGCGAGCCGAAGTGCAGCGCGCCGGTGGGCGAGGGCGCGAACCGACCGACGTACATGGCGGTCTAGAGTACACTGCCCCCTTCTTGGAAAAGGATGCCTGTGGCCACCGTCGAGCTCACCCAGGAGAACTTCGAGAAGACCGTCGCCGAGAACCCCATGGTGATCGTGGACTTCTGGGCGCCGTGGTGCGGCCCGTGCCGCGGATTCGCGCCGGTCTACGAGAAGGCCTCCGAGAAGCACAGCGACGTGGTGTTCGCCAAGGTCAACACCGACGAGCAGCAGGAGCTCGCCGGGGCCTTCAACATCCGCTCGATTCCCACGCTCATGGTGTTCCGGGAGAAGGTGATCCTGTTCCAGCAGGCGGGCGCGCTTCCCGGCCAGGCGCTGGAGCAGGTCATCACCCAGGCCAGGGCGCTCGACATGGCGAAGGTGCATGCCGAGGTGAACAGCCAGAAGTAACATTAGGGCCGCGATGAGCGGCTCCCGGCTCGAGAAGGACAGCTTCGGCGCGATCGAGGTGCCGGCCGACCGGCTGTGGGGCGCGCAGACCGAGCGCAGCCGGCGCTTCTTCCGCATCTCCGGCGAGCGCATGCCTTTGCCGGTGATCTACGCCCTGGCACTCGTCAAGAAAGCCGCGGCGGCTGTCAATCTCGAGTTGGGATTGCTGGAGAAATCGAAATCCGAGGCAATCCAGCGCGCCGCCGACGAAGTTCTGGCAGGAAAGCACGACGCGGAATTTCCGCTGGTCGTCTGGCAGACCGGCTCGGGCACCCAGAGCAACATGAACGTCAACGAGGTCCTCGCCAACCGCGCCTCGGAGCTCCTCGGCGGCAGCCGGGGGCAGAAGCGGCTCGTGCATCCCAACGACGACGTGAACCTCGGCCAGTCGTCGAACGACGTGTTCCCGACCGCCATGCACGTCGCCGCCGCGCGCGCGCTGAAGGAGGATGTGCTGCCGGCGAGCGAGGCATTGCGCGCCACGCTCGCGAAAAAGCGCGACGCGTTCGCGTCGATCATCAAGATCGGGCGCACGCACCTGCAGGACGCGACGCCGCTCACCCTGGGACAGGAGTTTTCCGGCTATGTCGCACAGCTCGAGCACGCGCAGGCTGCCCTGCGCGCGGTGCTGGCCCCGCTGTACGAGCTCGCCATCGGCGGCACTGCGGTCGGCACCGGGCTGAATACGCATCCCGAGTTCGCCGCCCGGGTCTGCCGGCGCCTCGCCGCGGAAACCGCGATCCCGTTTGCGGAGGCGGGGAACAAGTTCGCCGGGCTGGCGGGCCACGAGCCGCTCGTGTTCGCGCACGGCGCGCTCAAGACGCTGGCCGCGGCGGCTTCGAAGATCGCGAATGACATCCGGCTGCTCAGCTCCGGGCCGCGCTCGGGCCTGGGCGAGCTGCGCATCCCGGAGAACGAGCCCGGCAGCTCCATCATGCCGGGCAAGGTCAACCCGACGCAGGCCGAGGCGTTGACCATGCTGTGCGCGCAGGTGATCGGCAACGACGCCGCGGTGGCGATCGGCGCCGCCTCCGGGCACCTCGAGCTGAACGTATACAAGCCGATGATCATCCACGCCTTCCTGCAGAGCGCGCGCCTGCTCGCCGACGGCTGCCGCTCCTTCGACGAGCATTGCGCGCGCGGCATCGAGCCGAACGAGGCGCGTATCCGCGAGCTGCTCGAGCGCTCGCTCATGCTGGTGACGGCGCTCGCGCCGCACATCGGCTACGACCGCGCCGCCGAGATCGCCAAGAAGGCGCACCGCGAAGGCACCACGCTGCGCGAGGCGGCGCTCGCGCTGGGCCACGTCAGCCCCGCGGACTTCGACCGCTGGGTGCGTGCCGAGGCCATGATCGGGCCGGGACGATGAAGCGCAGGGTATTCCTCGCCGGGATGCTGGCCGCGACCCTGCCGCTTCACGCGCGCACCGAGCGGTTTGCGCGCGGCCTGCTCTGGCGCGTGGAAAAGGCCGGCATTGCCGCGAGCCACGTCTACGGCACGATTCACGTGCCCGACCCGCGCCTCGCCGAGCTCCCGGCGGTGGTGCGCGGCCGCTTCGACGCGGCGAGGAGCCTGATGCTCGAGTTCGTGCCCGACCCGTATTCGCGCAGCCGCTTCCTCGAGGCGGCAATGTTCCTCGACCGCCAGACGCTCGCGGAGAAGATCGGCGCGGAGGACTTCGAGCGCGCGGTGGAGCACCTGGCGCCGATCGGCCTGTCGCGCGAGGTGGTCAACAAGCTCAAGCCCTGGGGCGTGCTCCTCAACCTGCGCAACCCGAAGCGCGTCGAGAGCGGCGCGCCGCTCGACGGCCAGCTGCTCGAGCTCGCGCGCGCGCGCCGGCTGCCGCTGCACCAGATCGAGGGCGTGGAAGAGCAGATCTTCACCTTCGACGAGTTCCCGATGGAGTCGCAGGTGGCGCTCCTCAAGCACAGCCTCGCGCATCGCGACGAGCTCCTGGAGCTCGCCGAGCGCACGCTGGACGCGTACCTGGAGCGCGACCTCGCGGCGATCTGGCGGCTGCGCGAGCAGTTCATCGCGCGCCACCCCGAGATCGCGGCCCACCAGGCGGTGATGACCCAGCGCGTGGTGCACGACCGCAGCGTGGTGATGGCCTTCCGCATGCAGCGCGAGCTGCGCCGCGGGGACGCGTTCGTCGCTCTCGGCGCGCTGCATCTCTACGGCGAGAGGGGCGTGCTCGCGCTGCTCGAAGCCGACGGCTACCGCGCCGAGGTGGTGTTCTAGCTTGGTCGTCGTCCTGATCTCCGGGCGCGGCAGCAACCTGCAGGCGCTGATCGACGCAGGGGTGCCGGTGAGCGCGATCATCAGCAACCGCGCCGACGCTCCCGGCCTCGCCATCGGCGCGGCGCGCGGCATCGAGACGCGCGTGGTCGACCCTCGAGTCCACGCCACGCGCGAAGGCTTCGACGCCGCGCTCGGCGCCGAGATCGAGCGCTTCGCACCGCGCCTGGTCGCGCTCGCCGGGTTCATGCGCGTGCTCACGCCGGGCTTCGTCGCGCGCTACCGCGAGCGGCTGCTCAACATTCATCCCTCGCTGCTGCCGGCCTTCCCCGGACTGCACACGCACGAGCGCGCGCTCGCCGCTGGCGTCAAGGTGCACGGCTGCACGGTGCATTTCGTCACCGCCGAGCTCGACCACGGGCCGATCGTGGCGCAGGCGGCCGTGCCGGTGCGCGCGGACGACGATGCCGCCGCGCTCGCCGCACGCGTGCTCAAGCAGGAGCACGTCATCTACCCGCGGGCGGTCGGCTGGTTCCTGGAGGGCAGGCTCGCCCTCGCCGACGGCGTGGTCCGCGTCCGGGGCGACGATGCGCAGCTCGTTCTGGCCGCTGATTAGCCTGCCGCTCGCGGCTGCGGCTGCGGCTGCGGCTGCGGCGGCGCTGGCCGCGCCGCCGGCGCGCGTCGAGATCCACTACGAGCTCACGCGCAACGGCAGCAGCATGGCGGAGGTGGTCGAGCGCCTCGAGCACGGCAACGGCGTCTACGAGATCACCGAGACCTGGAAGGGCCACGGCGTCTACCGGCTCCTCGGCCGCGCCCGGCGGGTGAGCAAAGGCGAGCTCGTGGCCGCGGGCCCGCGTCCGCAGGAGTTCGTCGACGAGCGAACCGGCCGCGCCACGCAGCACGTCCGGTTCGACTGGGGCGCGAACACCATCACCCGGCGCTACAAGGGCGATCCGCGCACCGAGCCGGTGCCCGTGGGCACCCAGGACCGCCTCTCGTTCCTGCTCGCGCTCAGCTATCTCGCGCGCAGAGGCGACCCGATCAGCCTGTATATCGCCGACGGGCGCGGCATGTCGCACCATACGTACCAGCCGAACGGCCGCGAGCGGCTCGCGACGCCGGCCGGGGAGTTCGACGCAGTCAAGCTCATCCGCCGCAAGGAGGGCTCGGGCGACGTTTCGGAGTTCTGGCTGGCGGTGGATCTCGGCTACCTGCCGGTGCGCATCGTGATCCAGGAGAAGGACGGCACGCGCTACGAGCACGTGGCGACGCGAATCTTCCGGTGAGGATCACGCGCGCGCTCGTCGCGCATGCCCGCGCCGCGCTCGGCGGCATGCTGCGCTTCGATGCTCCTGCGGACCAGGTCATGTCGCACTACTTCCGCAGCCATCGCAACCTCGGCCAAGCCGAGCGCGCTTTCATCGCGGAGGCGGTGTTCGCGGCGCTGCGCCGCAAGCGCTCGCTCGAAGCGGCGGCTGGATCGGCGCAACCGCAGGCCCTGCTCGCCGCGGCGCTCGTGCGGGTGCAGGGCCACTCGGCGCGCGCCTTGCAGGACTTGTTCGACGAGAGCCTCCTGCGCAGGCTGCGCCAGCCTCCGGCGGGCGATCTGCCCGCCGCGGTCTGCGCCGACCTGCCGGACTGGCTGTGGCAGCGCCTCGCGCGCGAGCAGGGCGCCGACGAGGCGCTGCGCATCGCGCAGGGCCTGCTGAATCCGGCGCCCCTCGATCTGCGCGTCAACCTGGCGAGGATCGACCGGAGCCGCGCGCAGGCCGAGCTCGCGGCCGACGGCCTGCAAGCGACCGCGACGCCCTATTCGCCGGCCGGGCTGCGCCTCGCCGGCAAGCCCGCCATCAACCGACATCGCCTCTTCACGGACGGCCTGATCGAAGTGCAGGACGAAGGCAGTCAGCTGCTCGCCTGGCTGCTCGCGCCGCGGCGCGGCGAGATGATCGCCGACTACTGCGCCGGCGCGGGCGGCAAGACGCTCGCGGCGGCCATGCTCATGCGCGGCACCGGCCGCATCTACGCGATGGACGTGTCGGCGAAGCGCCTGGCGGCGCTCGCGCCGCGCGCGGCGCGCGCCGGAGTCACCAACGTTCACACCGTAGTCCTCGGCGAGGACGAGGCGCGCGCACGGCGGCTCGCCGGGAAGCTCGACCGCGTGCTGGTCGATGCGCCGTGCAGCGGCTTCGGCACGCTGCGACGCAACCCCGACCTGAAATGGCGCCACGGGCCGGAGGCGGTCGCGGAGCTCGCGGCGAAGCAGCGCCGCATCCTCGACGCCGCGGCGCGGCTGGTGAAGCCCGGCGGGCGCCTCGTCTACGCCACCTGCAGCATCCTGCATGAAGAGAACGACGCGATCGCCGACGCCTTCACGCGCGCGCACCCCGAATTCGCGCCGCTGTCGTGTGCGGAACTGCTCGCGGCGCAGCGAATCGAATTGAATACCGGCGAGCGCTTGCGACTTTTTCCGCATCGCCACGGCAGCGACGGCTTTTACGCCGCCGCGTTGGCAAAAAACTCTTTTGCGAAAAGCGCTTAGAGACGCGCGACTGAGCCCGGGCATTCGCGTAGAATGGCCGGCGCTCCTACAACGATCACCGAGGAAAAATCCATCTTGACGCTCTTTTCCGGCCTGCTGGACCTCCCCTGGTGGGGATACCTGATTGCGGCTCTGGCGTTGACCCACGTGACGATCGCGTCGGTCACCATCTATCTGCACCGCTGCCAGGCGCACCGCGCGCTCGATCTGCACCCCATAGCGGCGCACTTTTTCCGCTTCTGGCTCTGGCTCACCACCGGCATGGTGACCAAGGAATGGGCCGCAATCCATCGCAAGCACCATGCGAAGGTCGAGACCGCTGAAGACCCGCACAGCCCGCAGATCTACGGCATCAACCGGGTCCTGTGGCTGGGCGTATTCCTTTATGTCAAGGAGGCGTACAACCGCGAGACGCTGGAGCGCTACGGACACGGCACGCCCGACGACTGGCTCGAGCGCAGGGTCTATAAGCCGCATTCGATGTCGGGAGTGTTGCTGCTCCTCGCCGCGAATCTGCTCATCTTCGGCGTGGTTCCGGGCGCGCTCATCTGGCTGACGCAGATCGCCTGGATTCCGTTCTGGGCCGCCGGCGTGATCAACGGCGTCGGCCACTATTTCGGCTATCGCAACTACGACGTGCCCGACGCGAGCACCAACATCGTGCCCTGGGGCATCCTGATCGGCGGCGAAGAGCTGCACAACAACCACCACGCGTTCGCCTCGTCGGCCAAGCTTTCCACCAAGTGGTACGAGTTCGACATCGGCTGGATGTACATCTGCATCCTCGAGTCGCTCGGGCTTGCGACGGTCAAGCGCCTTGCGCCCACGCCGCGCTTCGCGCATCCCAAGCCGGCGGTCGACCTCGAGACCCTGCACGCGGTGATCGCCAACCGCTACGACGTGCTGTCGCGCTATGCGAAGTCGTTCCGCCGCACTTACGCGGAAGAGCTCGAGCGGCTGCGCCGCTGGTCGCCGCGCGATGCGGAGCTGCTGCGCTCGCTCAAGCGCGCGCTGCTGCGCGGCCAGGCCGCCGCCGGCAGCGAGCGCGCGCGGCTCGCCGAGGCGCTGAAGAACTCGCGCGCCCTCGCCACCGCGCTCGCCATGCGCCAGGAGCTCGCTGCGCTCTGGGAGCGCTCGAGCGCCTCGAAGGAGCAGCTGCTGCGCCAGCTGCAGGACTGGTGCCGGCGCGCCGAGGCGAGCGGGGTCGCCCCGCTCGTTGACTTCTCCCGGCGCCTGCGCTCGTACGCGCTAGCCTAGCCTTACTTCAGCTTCGTTTCTTTGTAGAGGACGTGCTTGCGCGCCTTGGGATCGTATTTCTTGATCTCCAGCTTGTCGGGCGTGGTGCGCTTGTTCTTGGTGGTGGTGTAGAAGTGGCCGGTGCCGGCCGAGGACTCGAGCTTGATCTTTTCGCGCATGGTCAGGCTTTCTTCCTGGCTTTGATTTCAGCGAGCACCGCTTCGACGCCGATCTTGTCGATGCGGCGCAGGCCCGCGGTCGAAACGCGCAGCCGCACCCAGCGGTTCTGGCTCTCGACCCAGAAGCGCCGGTAGTGGAGATTCGGCTCGAAGGTGCGGATGGTCTTGTTGTTGGCGTGCGAGACGTAGTGGCCCTTCATCGGCTTCTTGCCGGTGACCTGGCAGACACGGGACATTGCAAGCGCTCCGGAATCGCGAAAGGCGCTGATTTTACTATAGCAATCCGCGCTCGGCGAAAGAAATCGCCTGGTTGCCGGCGACCACGAAGTGGTCGAGCACCCTGACCTCCACCAGCGCCAGCGCCTCCTTCAGGTCGCGCGTGAGCAGCTCGTCCGAGCGACTGGGCTGCGCAACGCCCGAGGGGTGGTTGTGCGCGAAGATCACCGCCGCCGCGTTGCGCTCGAGCGCGCGCTTCACGATCTCGCGGGGATAGACGCTGGTCTGGGTCAGCGTTCCCTTGAAGGCTACCTCGAAGTCGATCGCCCGATGCTGCGCATCGAGCCAGATGCACACGAAAGCCTCTTCCTTTCGGGCAGCGAGCTTCAGGCGCAGGTAGTCGCGTACCGCCCCGGGTGAACTGAGGGCCGCGTTCTCCGCCAGATGCTCCTGGAGCGCCCGGCGCGCGAGCTCGACCGCGGCGGCGAACTGCGCGCGCTTGGCTGGGCCGAGACCCTTGATTGCCTCGAGTTCGGCGCCGGCCTCGAGCGCGCGCGTCACGCCCTCGCATTGTTTCAGGATGTCGCGCGCCAGGTCGACCGCGCTCTTGCCGCGCACGCCGGTGCGAAGAAGGATTGCCAACAACTCCGCATTGCTGAGTGCGCTTGCGCCCTGGGCGAGCAGCCGCTCGCGCGGGCGCTCTTCCGGCCGCCAGTCCGAAATCGCCATGGCTAGGGCTTTCCCTTAGAATCTTCTCCCCTTTAACGAGGTTGCCTGCATGGCGTTGACCGGCAAACGGGTCCTCCTCGGCATCACCGGCGGCATCGCGGCCTACAAGGCCGCCGAGTTGACGCGCCTGCTGGTGAAGGACGGCGCGGACGTGCGCATCGTCATGACCGAGGCGGCGACGCGCTTCGTCGGCACCGCGACCTTGCAGGCGCTTTCCGGCCAGCCGGCGTGGACCGACCTCTGGGATGCCCGCGTCAACGACGCCATGGGGCATATCGAGCTCTCGCGCGATCGGGAGCTGATCGTCGTCGCGCCCGCATCGGCCGACTTCATGGCGAAGCTCGCGCACGGCCTCGCCGATGACCTGCTGTCCACGCTTTGCCTGGCGCGGCGCTGCCCGCTGATGGTCGCGCCGGCGATGAACGTGGAGATGTGGCAGAACCCGGCGACCGCGCGTAACGCCGAAACGCTGCGCCGGGACGGGGTCCAGATCGTCGGGCCCGCTTCGGGCGGCCAAGCTTGCGGGGAGCTGGGCATGGGACGCATGACCGAGCCCGCGGACATCCTGGCCGACATACGGTTTTTTTTTCAGCCGAAGCGCGTAGAGGCGGAGCTGCGGGCGAAACTCCAGGGCAAGCGCGTCGTGGTCACGGCGGGTCCGACCGAGGAGCCGATTGACCCGGTTCGCGTCCTCACGAACACGAGCTCCGGAAAGATGGGTTACGCGGTCGCGCGCGCGGCGCGTGAAGCCGGCGCCGACGTGACGCTGATCAGCGGCCCGGTATCGCTTCCCACCCCCGAGGGCGTTGCACGCGTCGACGTGCGTACCGCGCGCGAGATGTTCGACGCGGTGAAGAAGGATGTGAAGAACGCCGACATCTTCATCTCCGTCGCGGCGGTCGCCGATTACCGGGTCAAGAGTCCCGCCGCGCAGAAGATCAAGAAGGGAAATGGCCACCTGTTGCTCGAGCTCGAGGAGAACCCGGACATCCTCGCCTGGGTCGCCGCCCTGCCGAAGCCCCCGTTCTGCGTGGGCTTCGCCGCCGAGAGCGAGAACCTGGCGCAGAACGCAAGAGTGAAGCTGGTGAAGAAGAAGCTGCCCCTGATCGTCGGCAACCTGGCGCAGGACGCGCTGGGCGCGGACGACAGCGCCGTCACGCTCTACGACGCGAGCGGCGAGCACCCGCTCGGCCGCGGGCCGAAGCTCGAGCTGGCGCGCAAGCTCGTGGCGCACGTTGCCGGCATGCTGCGGCAGAAAAACGCGGTGAAATGAGGAAGCTGGAAGTGAAGATCCTCGACGAGAGGATCCGCGGCATGCTGCCGCGCTACGCCAGCCGCGGCGCCGCGGGCCTCGATCTGCGGGCGTGCGTGGAGTCTCCCCTGGTCCTGCAGCCGGGCGACAGCCATCTCGTCTCGTCGGGGATCGCGATCCACGTCGGCGACCCGGGCTACGCGGCGCTCATCCTGCCGCGCTCGGGCCTGGGCGCGAAGAGCGGCATCGTGCTCGGTAATCTCGTCGGCCTGATCGACTCCGACTACCAGGGCCCGCTCATGATCTCGGTGTGGAACCGCGGCAGGCAGCCGTTCACCCTCCAGCCGCTCGACCGCATCGCGCAGCTCGTGGTCGTGCCGGTGGTGCAGGTCGAGTTCGACGTGGTCGAGGAATTCGCCGCCAGCGCGCGCGGCGCCGGCGGCTTCGGCTCGACCGGGAAGGCCTAGGCGAACGAATCAGCCCAGATGGTGCGGGCCCAGTTCCAGGTGTAGGTGCCCTCGGCTTCGCTGCGCGCGGCGGAGACGCCGCCCGCGCCCTTCACGGGCACCAGGGTGCCTTGCGCATCGCTCCACTCGTGAACCGAGGAAACCCGGATCGCTTCCTTCTCCGCGACGAAGCTGTAGCAGGTATTGAGGATCTTCACCGGCTGCGGGCCTCGGCCGTTCAGCAGCTCGACGATCGCCGCCGCGGCGATCTTGGCATGGTTGTTCGCCATGCTGCCCGACTTGGGCATGCCGGGCGCGGAAAGGGTGGCGTCGCCAAGCACGTGAACGCCCTTGACCGCCTTCGACTCCATCGTGCGCCAGTCGACGTCGCACCAGCGGTTGTTGGTGGTGATGAGCCCCGACCTCGCCGCGATCTCGCCGGCGCGATGCGGCGGCACGACGTTCAGCACGTCGCCCTTCACGGTATCGAACTCGGTGCGCACCGCCCCGGCTTCGACCGCGACCACCTTGGCGCCGCCGCGGTACTCGATGATCCCCGGGTAGAGCTCGCTCCAGGCGCGCTTGAACAGGCCTCCCTTGGAGGTGACGTCGGGGTTGGCGTCGAGCACCAGCACCTTGGAGCGCGGCTTGGCCTGCTTGAAGTAGGCCGCGATCACGCTCGTGCGCTCGTAAGGCCCCGGCGGGCAGCGGTACGGCGCGAGCGGCACCGACAGGATGTAGACGCCGCCGTCGCGCATCTGCTCGAGCTTCTGGCGCAGCGCCGCGGTCTGCGGGCCGGCCTTCCAGGCGTGCAGCACGCCGCCGTTGCGCATCGCGGCTTCGTAGCCCTGCACCTCGCCGAAGGTGAAATCGATGCCGGGCGAAACGACGAGCCGCTCGTAGGCGATGTCGCCGCCGCGCGCGAGGCGCACGGTCTTCTTCGCGGCGTCGATCGCCACCGCCTCGTCGTGCACGACGGTCACGCCGTGGCGGCGCAGGCCGTCGTAGCCGCGGCTGATGTCCTGCATGCCCGCAAAGCCCCCGAGCACCATGTTGGAGATCGGGCAGGAGACGAAGCTCGTATCGCGCTCGACCAGGACCACGTCGATCGACGGGTCCCACAGGCGGATGTACTTCGCCGCGGTGGCGCCGCCGAAGCCGCCGCCGACCACCACCACGCGCGCCTTGGAAGGCGCGGGCGTCGCGCATCCGGCGATCGATACCGCACCTGCCAGCTTCAAAAAGTCTCTGCGTTTCATGCCGCCTCCTAGCGCTTCTGGGCGGCGAACCAGGCCGCCATGGCGTCGATCTGCGCGTCGGTATAGCCCTTCGCGATCTGGTGCATCACCGTCGCCGGGCGCTGGCCGTCGCGGAACGCACGCATCTGCGTGGCGATCTGCTCGCGCGGCAGCCCGGCGAGCGCGATGACCGGCGCGTTCGCCGCGGGCCTGCCTTGCGTGCCGTGGCAGATGGCGCAGCCCGCGGCGAGGTTGCGCCCGTTTTCCTGCGAATGAGCTGAAAAGGCGGCGGTGAGCGCCGCGGCGAAGACCATGGTGCGGCCCATAAGCTCCTCCCTTGGCTGGAAAAGTAAACCCGGCGCCCGAAAAAAGCAAAGGGCCGCTCGCGCGGCCCCTTTTATGCTCGCATCAAGAAGTTCAGGTGACCGCCGCCGGCTCCTGCTCGAACTTGAGCCGGATCTTCTCGTCCTCGCCGATGTCGATCGTCACCTTGCCGCCGTGCTGCAGCCGGCCGAACAGCAGCTCGTCGGCGAGCGCCCGGCGCACGGTGTCCTGGATGAGCCGCGCCATGGGGCGCGCGCCCATCAGCGGGTCGAAGCCCTTCTTCGCGAGGTGCAGCTTGAGCTCCGCGGTGAACTGCGCCTCGACCTTCTTCTCGGCGAGCTGCTCCTCGAGCTGCATCAGGAACTTGTCGACCACGCGCAGGATGATCTCGGGGTCGAGCGCGCGGAACGAGATGATCGCGTCGAGCCGGTTCCTGAACTCCGGCGTGAACATGCGCTTGATCGCCTCCATCTCGTCGCCCGCCTTGGCCGAGGGCGTGAAGCCCATCTGCGTGCGCGCGAGCGACTCGGCGCCGGCGTTGGTGGTCATCACGATGCAGACGTTGCGGAAGTCGGCCTTGCGGCCGTTGTTGTCGGTCAGCGTGCCGTGGTCCATGACCTGCAGCAGCACGTTGAAGATGTCCGGGTGCGCCTTCTCGATCTCGTCGAGCAGCAGCACCGAGTAGGGCTTCTTGGTGATCGCCTCGGTGAGCAGGCCCCCCTGCTCGAAGCCGACGTATCCCGGCGGCGCGCCGATCAGGCGCGACACCGCGTGGCGCTCCATGTACTCCGACATGTCGAAGCGGATGAGCTCGATGCCCATGCAGTAGGCGAGCTGGCGCGCCACCTCGGTCTTGCCGACCCCGGTGGGCCCGCTGAACAGGAAGTTGCCGATCGGCTTCTGCGGGTTGCCCAGGCCCGAGCGCGCCATCTTGATCGCGGCGGCGAGGGCGTCGATCGCCTGGTCCTGGCCGAACACCACGGCCTTCAGGTCCCGGTCCAGGTTCGCCAGCGCGCTGCGGTCGTCGGTCGACACGCTGCGCGGCGGGATGCGCGCGATCTTGGCGATGATCTCCTCGATCTCGGACTTGCCGATGATCTTCTTCTGCTTCGCCTTGGGCGCGATGCGCTGCGCCGCGCCGGCCTCGTCGATCACGTCGATCGCCTTGTCCGGCAGGTGGCGGTCGTTGATGTAGCGCGCCGAAAGCTCGGCCGCGGTGGTGAGCGCGTTCGCGGTGTACTTGACGCTGTGGTGCGCCTCGAAGCGGCTCTTCAGGCCCTTCAGGATCTCGACCGTCTCGTCGACCGAGGGCTCGACCACGTCGATCTTCTGGAAGCGCCGCGACAGGGCATGGTCCTTCTCGAACACGCCGCGGTACTCGTTGTAGGTCGTGGCGCCGATGCACTTCAGCTGCCCGGTGGAGAGCACCGGCTTCAGCAGGTTGGAGGCGTCGAGCGTGCCGCCCGACGCCGCCCCGGCGCCGATCACGGTGTGGATCTCGTCGATGAACAGGATCGCGTTCGGGTTGTCCACGAGCTGCTTCAGCACCGCCTTCAGGCGCTGCTCGAAGTCGCCGCGGTACTTGGTGCCGGCGAGGAGCGCGCCCATGTCGAGCACGTAGACCGTCGACTTGGCGAGCAGGTCGGGCACGCTGCCTTCGACGATGCGCCGCGCGAGGCCCTCGGCGATCGCGGTCTTGCCCACGCCGGCCTCGCCGACGAGGAGCGGGTTGTTCTTGCGGCGGCGGCAAAGCGTCTGCACCACGCGCTCGAGCTCCTTGTCGCGGCCGATGAGCGGGTCGATCTTGCCGGCGAGCGCAAGCGCGTTCAGGTTCTGCGTGTAGTTGTCGAGCGGGCTGTTCGAGGTCTCGGACTGGCTCTCCTGCTCGGCGTCCTGCTCGGCGCTCTTGCCCTGGTGCGCCTGCGGGGTCTTGGTGATGCCGTGCGAGATGTAGTTGACGACATCGAGGCGCGCGATCCCCTGCTGCTGCAGGAAGTACACCGCGTGCGAGTCCTTCTCGCCGAAGATCGCCACCAGGACATTGGCGCCGGTGACCTCCTTCTTGCCCGAGGACTGGACGTGCAGGATGGCGCGCTGGATCACCCGCTGGAAGCCGAGGGTGGGCTGGGTGTCGACCTCCCGGTCGGCGGCGATGCGCGGGGTCTGCTCGGTGATGTGCTGCGTCAGGTTCTTGCGCAGCTCGTCCATGTTGGCGCCGCAGGCGCGCAGCACCTCGGCCGCGGTCGGGTTGTCCAGCAGCGCGAGCAGCAGGTGCTCGACCGTGATGAACTCGTGGCGTTTCTGGCGGGCTTCCACGAACGCCATGTGCAGGCTGACTTCGAGTTCCTGGGCAATCATTTCCTAGCCGATCCTTGTTCCTTGTATCACGTCTCTTCCATTACACACTGCAAAGGATGTTGATGCTTCCGTGAGTATGCCGCGACTTGCTGCACTTTGGTGGAGGCGACATCCCGCGGATAGATCCCGCAGACGCCGATGCCTTCCCGGTGCACCTTGAGCATGACCTGGGTGGCCCGCTCCCGCGTCATGGCGAAGAACTTCTGCAGCACCACCACCACGAACTCCATCGGCGTGTAGTCGTCGTTAAGCAACATGACTTTGAACATCGGCGGAGGCTTCAGCTTCGCCTTCTGGGCCTCCAGTATCGTGTCGTCCTTGTGCTGCGCCATGGCCTCCGGTTGCCTGCCCGCGACCTATCCTAATCAATGTAGGGGGGAGGTGCAACGCGACGAAGCCGCGCCACGTGCGGAAATACGGCTTTCTTTCAGGGTCTTGACGAATGCCCATGGGGGCGCGTAAAAGGCGCCTGTGTTTGGATACAGGCTGTCTGTTTGCCGTACAGGGCGGCGCGGCGTGGTTCAGGCATAGCACGGGTACGAAACGCCCGGTTGCTCAATCAACAATCAGGGAGACGGTATGGCAACAGGCACGGTGAAGTGGTTCAACGACGCCAAGGGCTACGGGTTCATCACGCCGGACGACGGCAGCGAGGATCTGTTCGCCCATTTCTCGGCCATCAACATGTCGGGCTTCAAGACCCTCAAGGAAGGCCAGAAAGTCAGCTTCGACGTAGTCCAGGGGCCCAAGGGCAAGCAGGCCTCCAACATCCAGAAGGTCTAAAAAGAACCTAGCAGCAAGAAAGCCGCCCTCGGGCGGCTTTTTTGTGGGTGGTCACCGCTTACATTCGCTCGATCATCGCCTGGCCGAAGCCGGAGCAGGACACCTGCTTCGCTCCCTGCATCTGCCGGGCGAAGTCGTAGGTCACGATCTTGTCGGAGATGGCCTTCTCCATCGAGCGGATGATGGCGTCGGCGGCCTCCACCCAGCCCATGTGGCGCAGCATCATCTCGGCCGACAGGATCTCGGATCCCGGGTTGACGTAGTCCTTGCCGGCGTATTTCGGCGCGGTGCCATGGGTCGCCTCGAACATGGCGACGGTGTCGCTCAGGTTGGCCCCCGGAGCGATGCCGATGCCGCCGACCTCGGCCGCCAGCCCGTCGGAGATGTAATCGCCGTTGAGGTTGGTCGTCGCGAGCACGTCGTACTCGGCCGGGCGCAACAGGATCTGCTGCAGCATCGCGTCGGTGATCACATCCTTGATGACGATGTCCGGGCCGCCCTTCGGGTTCTTGAAGCTGTGCCACGGGCCGCCGTCGAGCGGCTGGGCGCCGAACTCCTTGACCGCGAGACGATAGCCCCAGTCGCGGAAACCGCCCTCGGTGAACTTCTGGATGTTGCCCTTGTGCACCAGCGTGACCGACTTGCGCTTGTTGTCGATGGCGTACTGGTAGGCCCGGCGGATGAGCCGCTCCGAGCCCTCGACCGAGACCGGCTTGATGCCGATCGCCGAGGTGTTCGGGAAGCGGATCTTCTTGACCTTCATTTCCTTGATCAGGAAGTCGATGACCTTCTTCGCTTCCGGAGAATTCGCCGGCCACTCGATGCCGGCGTAGATGTCCTCCGAGTTCTCGCGGAAGATGACCATGTCCACCTTGTCGGGCTCCTTGAGCGGCGAAGGCACGCCCTTGAACCAGCGCACCGGGCGCAGGCAGACGTACAGGTCGAGCTCCTGGCGCAGCGCCACGTTGATCGAGCGGATGCCGCCGCCGACCGGCGTGGTGAGCGGGCCCTTGATCGAGACCACGTATTCGCGCGCCGCCTGAAGCGTTTCCTCCGGCAGCCAGACGTTCTCGCCGTAGACCCGGCACGACTTCTCGCCGGCGAACATTTCCATCCAGACGATCCTGCGCTTGCCGCCGTAGGCTTTCTTCACCGCGGCGTCGACGACCCTGATCATCACCGGGGTGATGTCCACGCCCGTGCCGTCGCCCTCGATGTACGGAATGACGGGGTTGTCGGGCACCGACAACGAAAAGTCCTTGTTGACCCGGATCTTTTCGCCTGCCGCCGGGACCTTGATGTGCTTGTACGCCATGAAAACTCCTGCCGAGGGGGGAAACGGAAGCGCGCATTATAAGCCGATAAGCACGGT
>DATIGR010000258.1:0-10852 GCA_035454645.1 Burkholderiales bacterium | reverse complement strand
CGCCCCCGGCCGCCGCGCCTCGACCAGGAACATGAGCTTCGCGCGCGACTCCTTGCTGAAGAGCACGGGCGGGGTGTACTCCGCCTGGTTCGAGACATAGCTCACTTTCGCCTCGATCGGCGCCGGGCAGCCGTCGCAGCGGATCTCCAGCGGCTTCTGCAGTTCGATCGAAGCCACTACCGTCTCGGGGACGTAGAAGCGCACCTTGACGTTGCCGGGAGGAAGGAGCGCCGCGACCGGCCGCCCGGCGGGGACCCACTCGCCCTCGACGAAGAACGTCTCGTGCACGAGCCCCGCCACCGGAGCCGCGACGCTCTTCTGCTCCAGGCGCCAGGCCGCCTGCGCAGCCGCGGCCCTGGCCGCGTCGACCTCGCTCTCCGCCGCTTCGCGCTCGGCGTCGCGGCCGAGCGGCTGCAGGGCGGTCTTGAGCTGCGCCTCGGCTTCGCGCACGCGCGCCACCTCGCGGTCATGCGTGGCGCGCGCCTCGTCGAGCCGCGTCTGCGCGACGAAGCTCTCCTTGAACAGCTTCTCGGCCTGCTCGAGCTGCAGCGCGGCGAGCGCGCGCGCCGCGTGCGCCTGGTTGACCTGCGCGCGCAGCGCCTCGATCTCGGGCGGGCGCCTGGGCACCTTGAGGTTGCCGAGCCGCGCCTGCGCCGCCTTCAGGCGCTCCTCGGCCTCGAGGCGCGCGGCGCGCTCGGATTCCTGCTCGAGCGCGAACACCGGCCTGCCGGCGTCGACGCGCTCGCCGCGGCGCACGTTCAGCTTCTGCAGCTGCCCGGCGTAGGGCGAGGCGAGCAGGACGTACTCGCCTTCGATGTAGCCCTGCCAGGCGTTGTCGGGCGTCTTTTCACAACCACCAGCGGCAATCGCAGGCAAGAGCAGCGCAAGAAGAACTCTCACGGGCGCTCCTTCGGCAGGCAGGCGATGGCTCGCTCGAGGACCGCGCGCGCTTCTTCGCGCGCGTCGCTGTCGTCGCGCGCGAGCTGCAGCACGGCACAGCCGATGACGACGCTGTGCAGGAAGGCGATGTCCTCGGGCTTCGCCTCCAGTCCGGCCGAGCGCAGCAGCGGCTCCAGGCCGGCGCGCAGCTCGCGGATGAAGCGGCGCATCCCGGGCTTGAGCGTCGCATCGCGGTCGGCCGACTGCACCAGGCCCAGCATCAGCCGCACGCGGCGCTTGTCGCGCGCCGCCCTCGCGATCACCTCGGCGAGCGGGCCCGGGCGCTCGCGCGCGTCGCTGCCCGCGAGCTCCCTGCCAAGCGACTGGAAGGAATGCCGCGCCACCGCCTGCAGCAGGTCGGTGACCGTCGGGAAGTAGTAGGTGAGGTGGCTTTGCCGCACGCCCGCTTCCCGGCTCACGCGCGGCTGGGTGAGCTGCTGCGCGCCGCCCTCGCCGAGCAATCGCAGGGCGGCTTGCAGGATGCGGGTGCGGACGTCCACCGTTTGGTAAGCCTACCAAAAGCTTGGTAGGATTACCAATCTCTAGATCAGGCGCGAGTCGTAGGCCCAGTGCAGCAGCGACTGGCGCTGGCGCGGGCGACAGGAAAGGTCGCGGCGCTCGCAGTGCTTCTCGATCTGCGCCAGGTGGCGGCGGATGTTGCGCCAGCGGCGGACCTGGCGCGCGTCGTCCGGGCCGCGCCGACCCCGGTAGTAGCGGCAGTACCACTGGAACCAGCCGCGCGGGTCGTCGGCGTGGATCCAGCCCTTGGCGCGCCACACGCCGAGCGGCTGCGAGGCGTTGACCTTGAAGAAATTCAGCTCCGGGTCGTGGCGCTCGGCACAAAGCTTCGCTCGCTCGAACCACCCGGCGGGAAATTCCCTGCGGCAGTCGGTCATGTACTTGCCGCCGAACACGCCGATCTTGAGCATCTCCGAGGGCGTGAGCTGCGGCCTGAACTCGGGGTCGAAGTTCCCGCCTTCCGGCTCGGTGAGGTAGTAGACGTAGCCGCGCTGCATGCGGTCGTTCACCACCACGCGCCGCCGCTTCACAGCCCGAGATACGCCTGCCGCACGCGATCGTCGTGCAGCAGATGCTCGCCGGTGCCGTGCATGACGATGCGGCCGTTCTCCAGCACGTAGGCGCGCGCCGAGATCTTGAGCGACACGGCGACGTTCTGCTCCACCAGCAGGATGGTGAGCCCGCGGCCGTTCAGCACCCGGATGGTGTGCAGCACCTCCTGGACCACGAGCGGCGCGAGGCCGAGCGAGGGCTCGTCGAACATGATGAGCTCGGGCGCGCCCATCAGGCAGCGGCCGATTGCGATCATCTGCTGCTCGCCGCCGGACATGGTGCCGGCGAGCTGGTCGCGCCGCTCGGCGAGCGGCGGGAACAGGGCGAGCACGTCGTCGAGGCTGCGCTTCGCCGCGGCGCGGGCGCGCGGCAGCATCGCGCCCATCTGCAGGTTCTCGAGCACCGTGAGGCTGGGGAAGATCTGGCGGCCCTCGGCGACCTGGCCGATGCCGAGGTTGCAGATCGCGTGCGACTCCAGGCCGAAGATGGTGTTTCCGTTGAAGAGAATTTTCCCCGACCGGGGCGCTTCGATGCCCGCGATGCTGCGGATGAGCGAGGATTTGCCGGCGCCGTTGGCGCCGACGATGGCGACGATCTCGCCCGAGGCCACCTCGAGCGAGACCCGGTCGAGCGCCTGGGCGTCGCCGTAGTACAGGTCCAGGTCGCGGATCTCGAGCATCAGACCTCGGTTTCCTCTCCCAGGTAGCACTCGAGGACCGCCGGGTCGCGCACCACCTGCTCGGGCGTGCCGCGCGCGATGAGCTCGCCGTGGTGCAGGACGCCGATATGCCGCGCGAGCGCCATGACCGCGCGCATGACGTGCTCGATGAGCAGGATGGTCAGGCCCTGGCTGCGATTGAGCTCGCGGAACACTTCCACCATCTGGTCGCACTCGGTGGGGCGCAGCCCGGCCATGACCTCGTCGAGCAGGAGCAGCTTCGGCCGCGTGGCGAGCGCGCGCGCCACCTCCAGGCGCTTGCGGTCGGGCAGCGTGAGCGTGGAGGCGGGCAGGTCGCGCTTCGGCCCGAGGCCGAGCCGTTCCAGGATCCCGGCCGAGATCTGCCGCGCGCGCGCGGCGCTCTTCTCCTTCAGGAAGGCGCCGACCATCACGTTGTCGAGCACCGAGAGCCCGGCGAAGGGCTTGACGATCTGGAAGGTGCGGCCGATGCCGGCGGCGCACACCTGGTCGGGCCTCAGCCCGTGGATCGGGTGCTTGCGGAAAGAAATCGACCCCGAGTCCGGGGCGTACACGCCCGCCACCATGTTGAAGATCGTGGTCTTGCCCGCGCCGTTCGGGCCGATCAGCGCGTTGATCGTGCCCTCGGGAACCTCGAACGACACCTCGCGCACCGCGCGCAGGCCGCGGAACGACTTGGACAGGTTCCTGATTTCAAGCATGCAGCCTGAGCCTGCGCGCGATCGCCGGCCACACGCCGTCGGGCAGGAACATCACGACGAGCAGCAGGCACAGGCCGTAGAACACCTGCTTCACGCCCGGCACGTCGATGCCCAGCTGCAGCATCAGCTCGCGCATGCCCTCGGCGAGCCCGGTGATGAGCAGCGCGCCGACCAGCGGTCCGACCAGGGTGCCGATCCCGCCGATGATCGGGCCGAGGATCAGCTCGATCGAGCGCGAGATGTGGAAGATCTGCTCCGGGAAGAGGTTGTTGTAGTAGAAGGCGAACACCACGCCGGCGAGCGAGGTCATCGCCGCCGAAAGGACCACGGCGACCATCTTGTAGCGGAAGGTGTTGACGCCGAGCGACTGCGCGGCGTCGGGGTCTTCGCGGATCGCGCGCCAGTAGTAGCCCATCCGGCTGCGCAGCAGCGCATGGCAGAGCACGAATGCGCCGGCGGTGAGCGCGAGCATCAGGTAGTAGAACATCACCGGGCTGCCGCGCAGGTTCCACAGGTCGTTCTCGGTGTAGTTGGCGACCGGCAGGAACAGGCCCGAGGAGCCGCGCACCCAGGCGAAGTGGTCGAAGCCGATGCGGGCGAATTCGGCGAACGCGATCGTGAGGATCGCGAAGTACACGCCGGAGACGCCGAAGCGGAAGGCGAGCAAGCCGATGACCGCGCCGGCGAGCGCGCACAGGACGATCGACGCGCCGAGGCCGATCCAGGGGCTCACGCCGAAATGCACGTAGAGCGCCGCCGCGGCGTACGCGCCCAGGCCCACGTACAGCGAGTGCCCGAGCGAGAGCTGGCCGGCGAACCCCATCATGACGTTCCAGGCCTGGCCGACGTAGGCGTAGTAGAGGATGAGGAAGCCCACCGCGAGCAGGTAGCCGCTCGCGAACAGCGGAAAGGCGATCAGGCAGACGAGCAGGGCGGCGAGCAGGATCAGGCCGCGCCGCGGGACCCCCTCGAGCAGTCTCATGATGTCTTCTTGCCGAGGATGCCCTGCGGGCGGAACAGCAGCACGAGCACGAGCAGGGCGAACGCGAACATGCTTTTCGCCGAGGGCACGAACAGCACGCCGCCCAGCGCCTCGGTGAGGCCGATCAGCAGCCCGCCGAGCAGCGCTCCGGGCATCGAGCCCAGTCCGCCCGTAATGACGATGACGAAGGCGAGCAGCGTGTAGGCCGGGCCGAGGGTGGGTGTGACGTCGATCACCACCATCAGCATCGCGCCGGCGGCGCCGACGCACGCCGCGCCCAGGCCGAACGTCAGCGCGTACAGGCGCTTCACGTTCAGACCGACCACGAGCGCGCCCTGGTAGTTGTCGGCGCAGGCGCGGATCGACTTGCCGAGGAGGGTGAAGCGGAAGAACGCGAACAGCGCCCCCGCGACCACGAGCGCCGCGGCGGCGGCGTAGACCTTGGCGGCATCGACGATCAGCGGCCCGAGCTGGAAGCTGTCGAACGAGTAGGCGGTGCGGATGCCCTGTGCGTCGGGGCCGAACACGATGAGCTGCGCGTTCACCAGGACGAGCGCCACGGCGACGAGCAGCATGAACTGGCTGTGCTCCGGGCGGTTGATGAACGGGTTGATGAGCCCGAGCTGCAGCAGGTAGCCGAACACGAACAGCACCGCGGCGATCGGCGCGAGCAGGACCAGCGGATCGAGCTTGAGCGCCGAGACCAGCACGAGCGTCAGGTACATCGCCACGGTCATCATCTCGCCGTGGGCGAAGTTCACGACGCGCACCACGCCGAAGATCACCGACAGCCCGAGCGCCATCAGCCCGTAGACCAGCCCGGTCAGCAGGCCGCTCGCGGCGACGTTGAGGTAGATCTCTACGGGCAGATCTAGCGCTTGTCGTACGGCCGCATCGGAAGCTCGGGCTTGGCGTTCGACGCCGCCTTCGGCGCGACCGCCACGAGCTTGCCGCCGCGGTTCTGGATCGCGGAGTTCTTCAGCTTGTCGTTCTGGCCCTTGGCGTTGAACTGGATGCCGGGGCCGGTGCTCACGTTGTCCTTGATGTCGGTGGCGCGGATCGCGTCGGCGAGCGCCTTCGGGTCGGTCGAGCCGGCGCGCTTGAAGGCGTCGGCCGCGACGAGCAGCGCCTCGAAGGTATAGATGTGGTTGGTGTTGAGGTTGATGTCCGGGAACGCCTTGCGGTGCGCGCCCTCGAGCTGCTTCGAGAGCTTCTTGTTCGGGTCGTACCAGGGCACGAAGCTGAGCGGCCCGTCGGAGAGCTTGCCGAGGGTCTTCAGGTACTGGTCCTCGTACCAGCCCGGACCCATGCTGAGCACCGCCATCGGGCTCCAGCGCTGCTTGACGAGCTCGCGCGTGATGAGGATCGCGTCGTTCAGGCGGCTCACCATGATGAGCGCCTCGGCGCCGCTCGCCTTGGCTTTCGCCACCTCGACCGACAGGTCGCGCGCCGCCGGGTCGTAGGCGATCGTGTCCACCACCTTGTAGGGCATGGTGAACTTCGACATCACGCCGGTGAAGCCTTTCTGCATCGCGACGCCGAAGGTGTCGTTCACGTGCATGAAGACGCAGCTCTTCGGCGCGGCGCCGGCGGCCGAGAACACCTCGAGCTGGTTGGCGAACGCGTCGCCGAGGATCATCGGCGCGGTCGGGAAGTTGCGGAACACGAACTTGTAGCCCTGCTCGGTGATCGGCGGCGCGGCCGCGATGTTGATGACGAGCGGAATGCCGCGCTGCTCGGCGACCTGGGCGATGGCGGTGGTCTGGCCGGAATCGAACGCGCCGACCAGGAGCTGCGCGCCCTCGCTGATCAGGCGCTCCGCGCGCGCGCGTGCGACGTCGACGTTGGACTCGGTGTCGCCGTTCATGACCTCGAGCGCCGGCAGGCCGAGCTCCTTGAGCACGCCGGCTGCCACCTGCACCCCGCGGTGGCAGTCCTGGCCGATGCCGGCCTGCACGCCCGAGCGCGGCAACAGCACGCCGACTTTCAGGCTGCGCGGCTGCGCGCGTACGATGCCGACAGGGTTGACAAGGGAAAACGTTCCTACGGCGGCGAGCGCTTTGCTGAACTGGCGGCGTTTCATGGATTGTCCTCCTCCTCGAACGGCATTGTTATATAGAACTACAATTCCTCGGTCAATGAGCAAGAAGCCGATTGCACGGAGGAAACCCGTGGCGCGCGTGGCCGGGATCGACTACCTGGACCTCGGCCAGCACCTGGGCTACGCGCTGCGCCGCGCCCAGGTCGCCGCGTTCGACGCCTTCCACCGGGCGACCGCGGGCGTGGGCATCACGCCGCCGCGCTTCACCGCGCTCGTCATCCTGCAGGCGAACCCCGGCATCAGCCAGTCGACGCTCGGCGAGGTGCTCGGCACGGCGCGCTCGGGCGCGATGCTGCTCGCCGACTGGCTCGAGGCGCGAGGGCTCGCCGAGCGGCGCCATCGCACCGACGACGGCCGCGCCTGGGGCCTGTACCTCACCGCCAGGGGGCAGCGCCTGATCGAGCGGCTGCGGCGCCGGGTTCGCGCCTACGACCAGCGCTTCGCGGCGCGCATCCGCCCCGGCGAGCGCCGCGAGCTGCTGCGGCTCCTGGAGAAGCTCGCCCCATGAGCCGGCGGCAGCGCGCCGTCCGCCTCGGGCCGCGCGACGTCGTGGTCGAGCGCCGCGCCGGCGGCGCAGTGCATCTGCGTTCACCGCATGCACTTCCGGTTTTTCCGCAGAAGATTACTGAAAGGCTCGAGCACTGGGCGCGCGTTGCGCCCGATCGCGTGTTTCTCGCCCAGCGCGAGGGCGAGGGCTGGCGGCGCCTCACCTACCGGGAGGCGCTCGAGCGGGCGCGGCGCGTGGGCCAGTACCTGCTCGACAAGAAGCTCTGCGCCGAGCGCCCGCTCGTGGTGCTTTCGGGCAACGACCTCGAGCACGCGCTGCTCCATCTCGGCGCGATGCTCGTCGGCATTCCGTACGCGCCGATCTCGCCGGCGTACTCGCTCGTTTCCACCGATTTCGCCAAGCTGCGGGCGATCTTCGAGCTCCTGACGCCCGGGCTTGCGTTCGTGTCCGACAGGCATGGCTTTTCGAAGGCGTTGAAAGTTGTCAACTGCGAAGTCATCGACAGGCTCGAAGAACCCGACGCCACGTCGGCGGTGGAGGAAGCGCACGCGCGCGTCGGGCCCGATACCATCGCGAAGTTCCTGTTCACCTCCGGGTCGACCGGCGCGCCGAAGGCGGTGATCAACACCCAGCGCATGTGGTGCTCGAACCAGGCGATGATCCTCGCCGCGCTGCCGTTCTTCGCGGACGAGCCCCCGGTGCTGCTCGACTGGGCGCCCTGGCACCACACGGCGGCGGGCAACCACGACCTCGGCCTCGCGCTCTATAACGGCGGCTCCTATTACATCGACAAGGGCAGGCCGCTTCCGGGCGAGATCGAGACCACGGTGCGCAACCTGCGCGAGGTCGCGCCGACCTGGTACTTCAACGTGCCCAAGGGCTTCGAGATGCTGCTGCCGTTTCTCAAGGAAGATTCCCGCCTGCGCGCCCATTTCTTCAGCCGGCTGCAGGTGCTGTGGTTCGCCGGCGCGGCGCTGCCGCAGCACGTGTTCGACGAGATGAAGGAGCTCGCGTACCGCACCTGCGGCGAGGAGATCGCCTTCCTCACCGGGTTCGGGGCCACCGAGACCGCGCCCGCGACGCTCGCCCGCGTGTGGTCCTCGCCGAACGTCGCGAACATGGGGTTGCCGCCGCCCGGGGCCGAGCTCAAGCTCGTGCCGATGGAGGGCCGCTACGAGATGCGCGTGAAAGGACCGCACGTGACGCCCGGCTACTGGCGCGCGCGCGAGCTCACCGAGCGCGCGTTCGACGCCGAAGGCTACTACTGCATCGGCGACAGCTTCACCTTCGATCGCGGCGAGCCCGCCAACGGGCTCGCCTTCGCCGGGCGCATCGCCGAAGACTTCAAGCTCCTCACCGGCACCTGGGTGCACGTCGGCGAGCTGCGCGCGCGCTTCATCCGGCACTTCGCGCCGCTCGTGCGCGACGTGGTGCTCGCCGGCGAGGGCAGGAGCGAGATCGGGGCCCTGATCTTTCTTTCGGGACCCGCCTCGCGTGAAGAGCTCGTGATACGCCTGCAAACCCTGGAAAACAGCGGCAGCTCCAACCGCATCACCCGCGCGATGGTGCTGGAAGAGCCGCCGTCGCTCGACGCGGGCGAGGCTACGGACAAAGGCTCGATCAACCAGCGCGCGGTCCTCACGCGCAGGAAGCCCCTGGTGGAGGAGCTCTTCAGGGACCCTCCCTCGGCGAAGGTGCTATGGATCTGAAAGACCTGGTCGCGATCGACGTTCACACCCACGCGTGGAAGTCGGCGCTGCGCGTCGGCGACAAGCTCACCGAGTCGCAGGCAGCGATGGGGCGCTATTTCCGCTATCAGCCGCAGCACCAGACCGTGCCCGAGATGGCCGAGATGTACCGCAAGCTCAGGATGGCGTTCGTCGTGTTCACCGTGGACGGCGAGAAGGGCGCGAGCCGCGGCATCACCAACGAGGAGGTCGCCGAGCTCGCGCACCAGCACGGCGACGTGGCGATTCCCTTCGCCAGCATCAACCCGCACCGGGGGACGGACGGGGTGCGCGCGGCGAGAAAATTGATAGCGGAATACAAAGTGAAGGGGTTCAAGTTCCATCCGTCGGTGCAGGAGTTCTTTCCGAACGACCGGCTGGCGTACCCTCTCTATGAAGTGATCGCCGAAGCGAAGCTGCCGGCGCTCTTCCACACCGGCCAGACCGGCGTCGGCGCGGGCACGCGCGGCGGCGGCGGGATCCGGCTCAAGTACTCCAGCCCGCTGCACCTCGACGACGTCGCGGCGGATTTCCCGGACATGCCGATCATCCTCGCGCACCCGTCGTTTCCCTGGCAGGAGGAGGCGCTCTCGGTCGCGACGCACAAGCCGCAGGTGTACATCGACCTTTCGGGCTGGTCGCCGAAGTACTTCCCGCCGATCCTGGTCCAGTACGCCAACACGCTGCTCAAGGACAAGATCCTGTTCGGCTCGGATTACCCGGTGATCTCGCCGGAGAAATGGATGGAGGAGTTCGACAAGCTGCCGATCAAGCCCGAGGTGCGCCCGCTGATCATGAAGCAGAACGCGGCGCGGCTTCTGCGACTCTAAGCTCCATGCCCGTACGACGGGAAATCAGCGAAGGCCTCGTTCCGGTCAAGGTCTATACCGACGCGATCGAGCCCGAAGCGCGCGCGCAGCTCGTGAACATCTCGCGGCTCGCGATCGTGCACCCTCACGTCGCCGCGATGCCCGACGTCCACCTCGGCATCGGCGCTACGGTGGGCTCGGTCATTCCGACCCGCAAGGCGATCATTCCGGCCGCGGTCGGCGTCGACATCGGCTGCGGCATGATGGCGGCGCGGCTCTCGCTCACCGGCAACGAGCTCGACGAGGCCTCGTTGCGCAAGGTCTTCGCGCAGATCGGCCGCGACGTGCCGGTCGGCTTCGGCCAGCATTCGGACCGGGATGCGCGCGCGCACACCGCCAAGGGTTTTCAAAGGGGCTTGAAAAGCATCCTCGACCAGCACCCGGGAATCGAGAAGCGGGTCGGGCGCAACTCGAGCTGGGTGAAGCAGCTCGGCACGCTCGGCGGCGGCAACCACTTCATCGAGGTGTGCCTCGACGAGGCGAACCGGGTCTGGGCGATGCTGCATTCGGGCAGCCGCGGCATCGGCAACGCGATCGGCACCTACTTCATCGAGCTCGCGAAGAAGGATGCGCAGCGGAACAACCTGCGCCTGCCCGACGCCGACCTCGCCTATTTCCCCGAGGGCGCGCAGCACTTCGACGACTACGTCGAGGCGGTCGGCTGGGCGCAGGACTACGCGCGCGCCAACCGCGACGAGATGATGGAACTCGTGCTCGACGCGCTGCGCCGCCACCTGCCGTCGTTCGAGGTCACGGGCGCGGCGGTCAACTGCCACCACAACTACGTCGAGCGCGAGCAGCACTACGGCGAGTCGGTCTGGCTCACGCGCAAGGGCGCGATCCGCGCCGGCGCGGGCGAGCTCGGCATCATTCCCGGCAGCATGGGCGCGCGCAGCTACATCGTGCGCGGCAAGGGCTCGGCCGAGAGCTTCCACTCCTGCGCCCACGGCGCCGGCCGCCGCATGAGCCGCAACGCCGCGCAGAAAAGGTTTTCCACGAAAGATCTCGCCGATCAGACCGAAGGAGTCATCTGTCGAAAAGACAAAGGCGTAATCGACGAGATCCCGGGCGCCTACAAGCCGATCGACGAGGTGATGGCGAACCAGTCGGACCTGGTCGAGGTGGTGCACACCCTGAAGCAGGTGGTGTGCGTCAAGGGCTAGGAAAAGGGGTCAGGACCCTTTTATTGGAAAAGGGGTCAGGAACCTTTTTCGCGCAGCTGCGCGTAGCTCCCTGCAAAAAGGTTCCTGACCCCTT
>DATIGR010000257.1:0-18137 GCA_035454645.1 Burkholderiales bacterium | reverse complement strand
GGCCGAGCGCTTCGACAGGTACTGGGACCGGATCCGCGCGCTCGACCCGAAGCGCTTCGGCGAACGCTTCCGCCGCATCTGGCGGGTGTACCTCTACGGCTGCGCCGAGATGTTCCGCGCGCCGAACGGCCGCACGCACCTGTTCCAGGTGGTGTTCTCGAAAGGCAACGTCACGCGCTCGAGCTACCCGATGACGCGCGACTTCCTGTACGAAGAGCTGCAGGCGGAGGCCGCCCCGCGCCGCGTCGGGCATGGCTGAGGGCTACGAGGAGAAGAAGCGCCGGCTGGCGCAGTCGCTGCGCGGCCAGGCCGGCGGAGCGCAGCTCGCGAAGCGCACCAGCTCCAACCTGTTCCGCTATGCCCCGCGCGAGCGCGGCCGCCGCCGGCTCGACCTCGGCGCCTTCAGCACCGTGCTCGGGGTCGACGCCGCGGCCCGCACGCTCGAGGTCGAGGGGCTGGCGACCTTCGAGTCGATCGTCGATCGCACGCTGCCGCACGGCCTCGTCCCGCTGATCACCCCGGAGCTGAAGCACATTACGGTCGGCGGCGCGATCGTCGGCATCGGCATCGAGTCGGACTGCTTTCGCCACGGCTTCGTCCACGACGGGCTGATCGAAGCCGACGTGCTGCTTGCCGACGGCCGCATCGTGGCCTGCTCGGCGAGCGAGAACGCCGACCTCTACCGCGCGCTGCCGAACTCCTACGGCACGCTCGGCTACATCCTGCGCGCGAAGATGCGGCTCATGCCGGCGGCTCCGTACGTGCACCTGCGCACCGAGCGCTTCGCCGACGTCGACGCGTTTCTCGGCGCGATGCGCGCGGCGACCGAGCAGCCGGGCGTGGATTTCGTCGAGGGCCTGTTCTACTCGCCCAGCCGGCTGCTGCTCACCGTGTCGCGCTTCGTCGATCGCGCGCCGGTGGTGTACGACATCCTGCGCCGCCACGTGTTCTACAAGCTGATCGAGGAGCGCAGCGACGTCTACCTCGGCACGAAGGACTACCTCTTCCGCTACGACCCCGACTGGTTCTGGAACCTTCCCGAGACCGGCTTCTACCGGCTGCTCCGCCGCTTCGCGCCCGCCTCGATGCGCAACTCCGGGTTCTACAAGCGCTACGTCGACGGGAAGAATCGCCTGCTGACGCGTTTCGGCCTGAAAGGCGACGACGGCGAGGAGCCGCTCATCCAGGACTGGGAAGTGCCCTGGGAGCGCGCCGCCGAGCTCACCCGCTACGCGCTCGAGAACGTCGAGCTCGACGGGCGGCCATGGATCGTCACCCCGATCCGCACGCCGCACTCGCCCACGCTCTACCCGGTACGGGCGGACACGCTCTACTACAACCTCGGCTGCTACTGCCAGGTGAAGAAACGTCGCGACAAGGGCGATTTCTATTACACGCGCATCCTCGACCGCAAGTGCTTCGAGCTCGGCGGCGTGAAGATGCTTTACTCCTCGACTTTTCTCTCGCAAGCCGAGTTCGACCGCGTGTACAACGGAGCGGCCTATGCGCGGCTCAAGGAGAAATACGACCCGCAGCGGCGCCTGCCGAGCCTGTTCGAGAAGTGCTCGATGCCGCTCGCTAGCCGAAGCGCAGGCGCGGGTTGAAGCGCGAGCTCCGGCGCAGCTCCTCGTACAGCGCCTTCTCCTGCTCGGTGAGCGTCGCCGGCACCGCGATGGTGAGAACGGCGTAGAGGTCGCCGGCGCCGCCGCCGGGCTTCGGCAGGCCTTTGCCGCCGAGGCGCAGCTTCTGGCCGGCGCGCGAGCCCGCGGGCACTTTCATCGTCACGCGGCCCTCGAGCGTCGGCACTTCGATCTGCGCGCCGAGCGCCGCTTCCCAGGGCGCGAGCGGCACTTCGATCTCGAGGTCGTGCCCGCTCGCGCGATACAGCGGGTGCGGCTCGAGCGCGATCTGCAGGTAGAGGTCGCCGGGCGGGCCGCCGTTCATGCCGGGGCCGCCCTTGCCGCGCAGGCGCAGGCGCTGGCCGTCGGTCGCGCCCCGCGGAATGCGCGCGGTGAAGCCGCGCCCGCCCACCTGCACGGTGCGCTCGGCGCCGCGGAACGCCTCTTCCAGCGTGAGGCGCACCGGGACCTCGTAGTCCTCGCCCGGGAACGCGCCGCGCGGGCGGCGCCGCCCGGCGCGGCCGAAAAGGCCCATCGACTCGAACAGCTCGCCGAGGTCGACGCCGTGCAGGTCCTCGCCGTGCCCCGCGCCGAAGCGGTCGAACCAGTCGGGCGGCGGCCTGAAGTCCTGGCCCGGGCGGAAGCTGCCCAGGCTGTCGTAGGCCGCGCGCTTCTCCTTGTCGCGCAGGGTTTCGTAGGCTTCCGACACCTCCTGGAACCGCTCCTTCGCGTTCGGCTCCTTGGAAACGTCGGGGTGGTACTTGCGGGCGAGCTTGCGGTAGGCCTTCTTGATGTCATCGTCGGAGGCGCCGCGCTCCACGCCCAGGATCTTGTAGTAGTCCTTGTATTTCATTCCCAGCAATATGGGGGCGGGCTCGTGGTGATCAAAGTCCTCTATGGGAGGATACCGATGTCGTGATGGCGAGGCACACCCCGACGTGCAATACTTCGGCCGCGGCCATGAACTTCGACAGAGAACTCGACGCCCGCGGGCTGAACTGCCCGTTGCCGATCCTGCGCGCCAAGAAGGCGCTGAACGAGATGCAGTCGGGGCAGGTGCTCAAGATCGTCGCCACCGATCCCGGCTCGGTCAAGGACTTCCAGGCGTTCTCGAAGCAGACCGGCAACGAGCTGCTCTCGCATGCCGCGGCGCAAAAGGAGTTCACCTTCTACATGAAGCGCAAGTAGGGCGCTTCATGGCCTGGTTGGAAGCACTCGGCTCGATCGAGGCGCTGGAAGACGCTGCGCTCGACTGCGCGCTGGTCGCGCGCTTCGAGCGCTCCGCGCCGCTCGTGCGCGGCCGCGAGATCCGCTTCTCCACGCCCACCTTCCGCGCCTATTCGAGCTGCGAGCTCGAGGGCTGCGGCAAGAACAGCTTCCCCGCGTTCTCGGTCACCGCGGGCGGCTGCGCGCTGATGTGCGACCATTGCCAGGCGAAGATCCTCGAGCCGATGATCCCGGCGACGAGCCCCGAGATGCTCGAGCGCAAGGTGCGCGCGCTCATCGCCGCGCAGGACCTGCAGGGCTTTCTGCTCTCGGGCGGCTCGACGCGGCGCAACGAGATCCGCTACGAGCGCTACCTGCCGGTGCTCGAGCGGCTGAAGCGCGAGTTCCCGCACCTCAGGATCGCGCTGCACTCCGCGCTGCTCGACGAGCCGCGCGCGCGCGCCCTGGCGGCGGCGGGCGTCGACACGGTCATGATGGACGTGATCGGCTCGGCCGACACCATCCGCGAGGTCTACCACCTCGATCGCCCGGTGGAGGATTTCGAGGCCACGCTCGCCGCGCTGTGCGCGACGCGCATGCAGGTCGTGCCGCACATCGTGATCGGGCTGCACTACGGCCGCGTGCGCGGCGAGCGCGCGGCGCTCGACATCGTGAGCCGCCACCGCGTGCATTCGCTCGTGCTGGTGGTGATCATGCCGTTCTACGCCAAGCCGGGAACGTTCGTCACGCCCGGCACCTCGGAGGTCGGCGAGATCTTTCTCGAAGCGAGAGCGCGCGTCGCGGAGCGCCCGCTGCTGCTCGGCTGCGCGCGTCCGCCGGGCATGCACCGGCGCGTGACCGACGCCTACGCGGTGATGGCGGGCCTCGACGGCATCGCTTTCCCCGCCGAGGGCGCGCTCGCCGTCGCGCACGCCATCGGCAGGCCGGCCGCGCAGGAGCACGCGTGCTGCTCGATCAAGACCGGGCGCACGATCAGGCTTCATGCCAGGAGGGAAGAGTCGAGGCCAGCGCAATGGAGCACGCCGACGTCCTCGTGATCGGGCTCGGCCCCGCGGGGGCGAGCGCCGCTGCCGAGGCCGCGCGCCGCGGCTGCAAGGTGATCGCGCTCGACCGGAAGCGCGAGCCCGGGCTGCCGGTCCAGTGCGCGGAGCTCGTGCCGCAGCTGCTCGAGGTGCAGTCGGGCGTGATCCGGCAACGCATCGACTCCATGGCCACGTTCGTCGAGGACGACGCGCCGGACCTGAAGCCCGGCTTCCCGGGGCACATGCTCGACCGCGCGGCGTTCGACGCCTCGCTGGTGGGGGAGGCCGTCCGCGCCGGGGCCGAAGTGCGCTTGTCCTGCTTGGTCAGGAAGGTCGGCGCTGACGGCGTCGTGGAGCTGGCCGATGGCTCAGCGCTGCGCGCCCCGGTGATCATCGGCGCCGACGGCCCGCGCTCGCGCGCCGGGAAGGCGATCGGAGCGCTGAACACCGAGCTGGTCGAGACGCGGCAGATCACGGTGCGGCTGCGCGAGCCGTACGCGGCGACCGACATCTTTCTCTCGGCCGGGATCCCCGGCGGCTACGGCTGGCTGTTCCCGAAGGGCGCGCTCGCCAACCTCGGCGCCGGCGTGAGCCCGCGGCACAAGGGGCGGCTGAAGCCGATCGTGCGCCGCTTGCATGCGAGATTGGTGGAAAGCAGGCGAGTCGGCTCGGAGGTGCTGTTCACGACCGGCGGCGCGATCCCGGTGGGCGGCATGCTGAAGCCCACGGGTTTTCTTCGGAAAACCCGCGTTCTGCTGGCCGGCGACGCCGCCGGCCTCGCCAACCCGGTGAGCGGCGCCGGCATCGCGGCCGCGGTGCATTCCGGGCGCCTCGCCGGGCAGGCGGCCGCGAGCGGCGGGTTCGAGGAATACGAAGAGGAGCTCGAGGACGTCTACGGCGCGTCGCTGGAGCGGGCGCTGCAGCGCCGACGTGAACTCACGAGGTCTGATTTCACCAAGAAGGAATTGAGGCGCGGCTGGATCGCCTACCCGGAGTACTGGCAATGAACTGCTTCGAGCCGCGCACGCCGGGAGTCATCCCGATCGAGCTGAAGAACGGCGCGCGCGTGAAGGCGAACGACGTCGCGCCGCACGGCGTGTACCGGCCGAACTACAACATCCTGACGCCGAACATGCGCTCGCCCGAGTACGTGCAGATGTCGACCGCGGCCGCGCTGACGCTCGGCATCATGAGCGGCAGGATGTACCGCTGCGAGTGCACGCGCTGCCTCAACCTGCTGCTCACCTATCCCGAGGGCTGCCGCGCCAATTGCGCGTACTGCGGGCTTGCGCGCCACCGCGAAGCCGAGCGCGACTACGCCGACCGCAACTTCATCCGCGTCGACTGGCCGGCGGTGCCGCTCGACATGACGATCGACATCGTGGCGCGCGACGGCGCAAGCACGCCGTTCCACCGCATGTGCATCTCGATGATCACGCACCCGCGCTCGGACGAGGACACGGTCACGGTGCTCAAGCGCTGGACCGCGCGCATCGATCCCGGCACGCTGCCGGTATCGATCCTTTCCAACCCGACCACCATGACGCGCGCCGACGTCGAGCGCCTGCACGAGCTCGGCGCCGACATCTTCACCGTCGCGCTCGACGCGGCGACGCCGGAGATCTTCGACCGGACCCGCGGCAAGGGCGTACAGTCGCCGCACTCGTGGCGCAAGTACTGGGAAATCCTGATGGACGCACGCGACGTGTTCGGCCCGCAGAAATTCGGCGCCCACATCATCGTCGGCATGGGGGAGACGGAGCACGACGTGCTCAGCCTGGTGCAGCGCCTCGTCGACCTCGGCGGCCACAGCCACATGTTCTGCTTCTTCCCCGAGAAGGGCTCGCTCATGGACCACCTGCCGGCGACCCCGCGCGACCAGTGGCGCCGGGTGCAGCTCGCGAGGTACCTGATCGACTACCGCGGCGGGCGTGTCGAGTGCATGAAGTTCGACGATCGGGGGCGCGTCATCGATTTCGGTTTTTCTGAAAGTGAAATCGAACAGATCGTCGGCGAGGGAGTCGCCTTCCGCACTTCCGGCTGCCCGGGCAAGTTCCGCGACGACGTCTCGGCCTGCGACCGGCCCTACGGCGACTCGCCGCCCTCGAACATCGCGAGCTATCCGTTCCAGCCGGACAAGCGCGATCTCGCAAGGATCCGGAAGCAGCTCAAAGGGGTCTGACCCCTTTTCGTGATTCATGTCATTCAGCACACCTCGGCCGAGTTCCTCGGGCTGATCGAGGACCATCTCGAGGGCCGCAGCATCCGCTTCCGCTACTGCCGGCCGTTCACCGGGAGCGTGCCGCTGCCCAAGGCCGGAGCGCTCGACCAGGGACTGATCCTGCTCGGCGGAGGGCCCTGGGGCAGCGCCGGCGCGCGCGATGTTCCGACATTGCAGGAAGAAATAGCTCTGGCCCGCGCGGCGCTCGACGCGGAAAGGCCCGTGGTCGGCATCGGCCTGGGCGCGCAGATCCTCGCGCTCGCCGCGGGAGGAACGCCGCAGAAGACCGACCTCGAGTTCTCGGTCGGGGTTGGGAAGAGAGTCAAGACGGGAGCGCTCGAAGGCTATCTCCCACTTGAATACCCCCTTGCCGTGTACATGCGCGACTGGCCGGCGCCGCCGCCGGGCGCGGAGGTGCTGGCGCTGGACGCGAAAGGCAGAGCGGCGCTCTGGCAGCTCGGCCGCCGCGCGCTCGGCTTCGCCGCCCATCCCGGCCTGAAGGTCGCGATGGTGGAGGACCTGGTGATGGAGTTCGAGGAGGTTGCGCCCGGCGTGGACAGCGGGCTCGCGGCGCTGCGCGCCGCGCAGCGCGGCCTCGAGGACGCGCTGGTGCCGATCATGGCCGGGGTGGTCAAGCTCGCCGGCTGGATGGATTGACACTTAAGCTTTCTCTAATATATTCTGAGCTTATTCCCAGGAGGCTCCAAGGATGGCCAAGAAGCTCGTCATCGTCATGGCCAACACCGACCCGAGGCATGGCGAGGAGCTCGGCGCGCCGATCTTCCAGGCCTCGGTCGCGGCGGCCATGGACTACGAAGTCGAAGTGATCTGCACCGCGACCGCGGGGCGTCTCATGAAGAAGGGCGTCGCGGAGAAGCTGTTCGTCAAGGAAGGCTCGCCCAAGTCGGTCTACGACTTCATCAAGGACGCGCACGAGGCGGGCGTCAAGTTCTACTGCTGCTCGCCCAACCTCGATCTCTTCGACATGAAGCAGGAGGACCTGATCCCGGAATGCGCCGGCGTCATCGGCGGGGCCCACCTCATTGAAGAGGTGATGGAGAATGACGACGTCAAGGTGATGACCTACTGATGTCGCACGCAGCGCCAGGCACCCGAGTGCAGCAGCACATCGGCGACCCGGTCGCCGGGAGCGCGCCGCTCGCGCGCGCGAAGCTCGAGGAAATCTTCGCCGACATCCAGTCCGACCTGCGCTACGACCACGAGCTGAACGGCTGCCTCAACTGCGGCATCTGCACCGCGACCTGCCCGGCGGCGCACTACTACGACTTCAGCCCGCGCGAGATCGTCCAGCTCCTGTGGACCGAGAACCTCGAGGGCATCTACGACGCGATGCAGGAGAAGATCTGGGCCTGCGCCCAGTGCTACACCTGCGCCGCGCGCTGCCCGTTCGGCAACTCTCCCGGCGGCCTGGTGATGCTGATGCGCGAGACCGCGATCAAGCACCAGATGAAGTCGGCGAAGGACGTGCTGCGCCCCTTCTCGCGCGTGATGCTGAAGCTCATCTCCACCGGCAACCAGCTCTCGCCGGACATGATCAACAAGGATCACTTCGCCGACTGGGGACCGAACATCTCCAAGGTGGAGGCGCCGCTCAAGCTGCTGCGCAAGGCGATTCCCATGCCCACGCTCAACACCACCGCGACGGCGTGGGAAGTGAACCTCAAGACCTCGGTCGAGCTCTACACCATCTGGGAGATGACCGGGGTGCTGAAGCAGCTCGAAGGCATCGACGAGAACCTGTACGACGTCATCACCGACATCATGGACGAGAAGCGGGAAGACTGGAAAGACTTCCTGGAGGAGAAAGACGATGGCTGAGCGATTCACGGGACATGGCTCCGAGTGGCGCGACTCGAACCTGAGCCGCGCCGAGGCGAAGATCGCGACCTCCTGGGTGGAGCTGAAGATCGACAAGCGCGCCATGCTGACGCAGAAAGACCGCGTCGAGGACGTGCGCGACGCGATGTGGCAGCTCGAGAAGGACGGCGAGATCGTCGTGCACCGCGTGCTGGACGAGCACCGGCCGATGATGGTGAAGACGCTGTACGGCTGGGACAAGAAGATCCCGACCACGCGCCTGTGGCACCACAAGTCCTGCGGCCAGTGCGGCAACATTCCCGGCTACCCGGCCTCGCTGCTGTGGCTCATGAACCAGATGGACATCGAGTACCTGGACGAGACCGACCAGACCTCGTGCACCGCGTGGAACTACCACGGCTCGGGGATCGGCAACCTCGAGAGCCTGGCCGCGGTGTTCCTGCGCAATTTCCACCAGGCCTACGTCGCTGCCAAGGCGCAAGGCCTGCCCGAGGCGTACTACTACCCGCTCGTGCACTGCGGCACCTCCTTCGGCAACTACAAGGAAGTGCGCGCCTACCTGATTCATTCGGCGAAGCTGCGCGAGAGCGTGAAGAAGATCCTCGGCAAGCTCGGCCGCCTGGTGGACGGCAAGCTCCTCATCCCCGAGGAGGTCGTGCACTACTCCGAGTGGCTGCACGTGATGCGCGAGCGCATCGCGCAGATGCGCACCATCGACTGCAGCCAGATCCGCGCCACCATCCATCCCGCCTGCCACGTCTACAAGATGGTGCCCGAGGACGCGATCTACGACGACACCATTCTCGGCGGCAATCGCCTGGCGAACTCCACCGGCCTGATGCAGGCGCTCGGCGCGCAGGTGATCGACTACTCGACCTGGTACGACTGCTGCGGCTTCGGCTTCCGCCACATCATCTCGGAGCGCGAGTTCACGCGCTCGTTCGCCATCGACCGCAAGATCCGCGTCGCGGTCGAGGAGGCGCACGCCGACGTGATGATCGGCCACGACACCGGCTGCATCACCACGCTCGACAAGAACCAGTGGATCGGCAAGGCCGCGGGCAAAGCGGTCGAGCTCGCGGTGCTCGCCGACTGCCAGTTCGCGGCGCTCGCGTGCGGCGCGCATCCCTACAAGATCGTGCAGTCGCACTGGCACGCCTCGCCCACCGAGACGCTGATGGACAAGCTCGGCATCGACTGGGAGGCGAAGAAGGCCGAGTTCGTCGCCTACCTCGAGGAGATCAAGGCGGGCAAGCAGGAGAACCTCTACGACCCGCGCCGCATGATCACCTCGGGGCCGGGGTACATACCTCTGAAAAGCGTCTCATGAACAAACCCGTTCTGGTCGTCGGCGCCGGCCCCGCCGGCCTTGCCGCCGCGCACTCGCTCGCAGCCGTCGGCCAGCGCGTCGTGCTGGTCGAGAAGGAGGCGAAGCTCGGGGGCGCGCCGATCCTCTCGGGCTACGCCAAGCTCGTGCCCTCGGGCGAGTGGGCGAGGGACGCGATCGGCGGGATGGTCGCGCGAGTCGAGCAGGCTTCGTCGATTTCAGTGAAGAAAAGCTGCAAAGTCGAGAGGTTCGAAGGCGAGCCCGGCGGCTTCGTCGCCACGCTGTCCGACGGCTCCACGGTCGAGGCCGCGGCCGCGGTCCTGTGCACCGGGTTCACGCATTTCGACTCGGTGAACAAGCCCGAGTGGGGCTTCGGCACCTTCCCGGACGTGGTCACCACCACGCAGGTCGAGCAGATGATCTCGTCGGGGCGCGGTATCCGCTGTCCCTCCGACGGGCGCAAGCCGCAGCGCGTCGCGATCCTGCTGTGCGTCGGCTCGCGCGACCGCCAGATCGGGCGCGAGTGGTGCTCGAAGATCTGCTGCACGGTGTCGTGCAACATCGCGATGGAGATCCGCGAGGAGCTGCCCGACTGCCACGTGTACATCTACTACATGGACATCCGCACCTACGGCCTGTACGAGACCAAGTACTACTGGCGAAGCCAGGAGGAGTTCAAGGTCAAGTACATCAAGGCGCGCATCGCGGAGGTCACCTCCGACGGCCAGAAGCTCATCGTCAAGGGCGAGGACACGCTGGTGAAGCGGCCGATCACGATCCCGTTCGACATGGTGGTGCACGCGATCGGCATGGACCCGAACGTGGAGAACAAAGCGATCGCCGGCGTGTTCGGCGTGAAGCTGCAGGAGCACGGCCACATCGCCAAGGGAGCCGCCTACGGCGCGCTCGGCGAGACCTCGCGCGCCGGCGTGCTCGTCGCCGGCGCCGCCACCGGGCCCGAGACCATCGACGACTCGATCGCGCAGGGCAAGGCGGCGGCGATGGCCGCGCTCGAGCTGGTGAATCGGAGAGCCGCGGTTGCAGCTTGAGCTTTCCGGACCGAAGCTGAAGCTCGCGCTGGAGTCGCTCGTGTCGGGCTCCGACGAGCAGGGCGGCGTCGAGGCTTACGTCGGGGCTCTCAAGATCAAGTCCGCGATGTTCCGCGATGCCTGCTCGCACGAACTTACGCTGAAGGATTTCAGGACGCTTTGCGCGCACATGTCGACGGTGCGCCGGCGCATCGGCGGGTACGCGCAGCCGCACTGGTTTGGCGAGATGAGCCAGCGGATCGCGGCGCTGTTAGAAGGGGAGCTCGAGACCGATGAGCGCCTGCAGCGCTTCTGCTCCGTCTTTCCCGACGACCGCGAGCACCGCTGGGTGCGCGACCTCGCCGCGGAGCTGCTGCATTACGCCGATCCCGAGCGCTATCCGCTGATGACGCGCTGGGTCTGGGACGCGCGCGCGAACACGGGCGTGCTGCGCGAGATCTGGCACGGCGACGACGTCGACAGCATCAGCATCGACGTTCCCGACGGCTACGCCACGTTCCTCCAGCTGCGCCAGGAGCTCTCGGAGTACCTGACGGCCAACGGCGTGTTCCGCGACGTGCTGTGGTACGTGGACGCGCTGATGGCGCAGGTCTACGCGGGCTATATCAACGAGCGCGGCGGCACCTACCTGCGCACCGACTTCGCGACGCCCGAGGACCCGATGCTCCATACGCGCCGCATTCTCGGCCTGGACGGGGTGGAGCGGATGAAAGCCTTCGCATGATCCACGAGAAATCGCTCATCCGTCCGGAGAACCTGAAGACGCACGACAAGCTCGTGCTCGACGGCGTGGACGTCTCCGGCCACTGGAGCACGTTCATCGAGCCGCGCGTGGTCACCGACTACAACGAGCGCCTGGAGGAGGAGATCGCGGCGCTGCCGGGCGGCGAGAACATCCACCGCTGCTGGCAATGCGGCTCATGCACCAACTCGTGCACCGTGAACGCGCTCAACCCGGACTTCAACCCGCGCTTCTGGATCTACCTGATCCGCGTGGGGATGGAATCGGAGCTGCTGCGCGACAAGGACATCATCTGGCAGTGCGTCTCGTGCCACAAGTGCACGCACGCCTGCCCGCGCGACGTCGTGCCCGAGGGCGTGATGAAGGCCACCGCGCACTGGCTCGCGCTCAAGGGCCACACGCCCAGGTCGCCGTCGATGATCTTCGACGAGGAGTTCTCCGAGCAGGTGTTCGCCACCGGCAAGATCGAGGAAGGGCGCGTGATCCGCAATTTCTTCGCCAAGACCGGCCAGCCGCTCAGGCAGGACTGGCTCCTCGAGATGGTGAAGCGCGTCGCGCGCCGGCTGCCGTTCAGGCAGGGGATCAAGATGGCCTGGGCCGCGGTGTTCGCTCCGAAAACGAAGCGCTGGCGCAAGGCGAGCGCAGCGATCCGGGAATACGTCCATGAGCAGGAAGCGAAGCAGCGAAAGGCCCTGAACCTTGAGTAAGTACCCGCGAGTGGCGTATTACCCGGGCTGCGCCCTGGAGGGCACGGGGCACGCGTACAACCAGTCGACCAAGGTCGTGGGAAGCGCGCTCGGCCTCGAGCTCGACGAGGTGAAGGACTGGAACTGCTGCGGGGCGATGGAAGTGAAGAACGTCGACCCGAAGCTCCAGACCTATCTTTCCTCGCGCGTGATGTCGATCGCCGCGAACGAGATGGGCGCCGGCGTGGTCATGGCGCCGTGCAACGGCTGCTACCACAACCTGAAGAAAGCCGAGCACGACCTCGCGCACGACGCGCCCTCGCGCGAGGTGGTCGAGCGCATCTCGAAGAAGGCGGGCCACGCGACCTACCGGGCCGGGCAGGTGGAGACGATCCACGCGCTCGACTGGCTCAAGGACGGCGTCGGCGAGGACGAGCTGCGGCGCCGCGTCAGGAACTCGCTCAAGGGCCTGAAGGTCGCTAACTACTACGGCTGCATGTACACGCGGCCGCGCCACATCTTCCCCGAGAAGGACCGCGGCCCGGGCAGCGAGTCCACCTCGCAGCCGCACTTCATGGACGATCTCCTCGCCGCCGCCGGCGCGCAGAACGTGGACTTCCCGCTGAAGACCGCGTGCTGCGGCGGCGCGCACACGCTCTCGGACAGCGACACGTCCACGCGCCTGGTGCTCAACATCCTGCGCGCGGCCGAAGCCGCGGGCGCGGAGGTCATCGCCACCGAATGCCCGACCTGCCATTCGGGCCTCGAGATGCACCAGGTGCGCGCCGAGAAGAAGCTCGGCGAGAAGACCCGGGTGAAGATGCTCTACTTCACCCAGCTCCTCGGCATCGCGCTCGGAATTTCGCCGCGCAAGCTGGGCGTGCACGAGAACGTCTCCGACGGCATGGAAGTGATGCAGAAATTCCTATGAGACAACAGCTGCTGGCTCAGGCCGAGTCGGTCCTCGAGGAGTGGGTGAAGGCCCGCGGCGAAGCCCCGACCACGGAAACGAGCGAAGGCTTCAGGCTGCTCGCGCTGCACCGCCAGGGCGCGCGCGGCGTGCCGAGCTTCAACGCCTGCCGCGAGACCTGCCGCGAGATCGCCTACCACTGCAATCTGCTGGGGCTGGAACAGGAACAATCAATTCGAAAGCATCGCGAAACAATGCTCGCAATGCTGGTTGAACATCTGAAGCTGTTCGTGCGCGGCAAGCTCGAGGTCGAAGGCCTGGGCGAGTTCTGCTGCTCCTCGCGGCCGTTGCGCAACGAAACCGAGACGGAGAGGACGCATGGCTAACGCGCGCGGCTGCAACCTGCCCGACGAGCTGCTCTACGACGTCGAGAACCATATCTGGTACCAGGAGCTGCCCGACGGCAACGTCAAGCTCGGCATGACCGCGGTCGCGACCGCGATGGCCGGCCAGCTCGTCGCCTATACGCCGAAGAAGGCCGGGCGCTCGGTCGAGGCCGGCAAGTCGTGCGCCACGGTCGAGTCGGGCAAATGGGTCGGCCCGGCGAAATCGGCGGTCGCGGGCACGGTCGCCGAGGTGAACGAGGCGCTCGCCGGCAAGCCCGCGCTCGCCAACGAAGATCCCTACGGCGCCGGGTGGCTGGTGGTGCTCAAGCCGGCGAACTGGGCCGAGGTCAAGGCGACGCTCACGCCGGGGTCGCAGGTCGCGCCCAAATACGAGGCGAAGATGGCCGCCGACGGCTTCGCCGGCTGCGCGCCGGCCTGCCCGACATGAGCGACGTCTCCGAAATGAACCTGGGCGAGCTGCAGTCGCGCGCGCTGCGCGCGACCGGGTTGCTCAAGGCGATGTCGAACCCGGTGCGGTTGCTCGTGCTGTGCCAGCTCGCCGAGAGCGAGAAATCGGTCGGCGAGCTCGAGCGCGTGGTCGACGTGAGCCAGTCGGCGCTCTCGCAGCACCTCGCGCTGCTGCGCAGCCGCGGCCTGGTGACGAGCCGCCGCGCGGGGCAGACGATCTACTACTCGCTCGCGGGGCGCGAGGCGCCGGCGCTGCTCGCCGCGCTCTACGAGGTCTTCTGCCGCAAGGCGAAGGCCTAATCCACCGGCTTGGGCACGGGCGTGGACAGGCAGCCGACCAGCCTTTCCATGCGGCTGCGATGCAACGCCTCCCAGGCTTCGGCGATCGGCGCTTCGGGCGCGGCGCCTTTCTCGAAGGCATACACCGCCGCGAGCAGCCGCTCGAGCGGCTCGCGCAGCTCGTGCGTGCGCGCGTCGCCCTGGGTCCAGCCGATGCGCATGCCGGACTTCTTGAAGGCCTCGGCGTCCTTTGCCGCGCGCGCAAGCTCCCGGAGCTTCTTCAGCCGAGCGACGTCCTCGCGCAGGAGTTGCGAGCGGAAAAGACTCGGCTCGCAGCTTGCCAGCTGTTCCAGATGTGCAATCAACTGCATGGCCTCATTCTAGGATGAACGAAGCCGATCCGGCCGCGCTCGTTCCGTACGTCACCGGCGGCGCGTTCGTGCTCGCATTCATCTTCGGCGCGGTCGGCAACAAGACCAACTTCTGCACCATGGGCGCGGTGTCCGACTGGGTGAACATGGGCGACACCGGCCGCATGCGCATGTGGCTGCTCGCGATGGCGGTGGCGCTCCTCGGCTCGACCGCGCTCGAGGCGGCGGGGCTCGTCGACCTGTCGAAATCGATCTATCCGGCTCCGAATTTCACCTGGCTGTCGTACCTCGTCGGCGGGTTCCTGTTCGGCGCCGGCATGACGCTCGGCTCGGGCTGCGGCTCGAAGACGCTGATCCGCGTCGGCGCCGGCAACCTCAAGTCGCTCGTGGTGTACGTGTTCCTCGGCATCGCGGCGTACATGACGCTGCGCGGCCTGTTCGGCGCGTTCCGCGTCGGCGTGCTGGAGCGCGCCGCCGTCGTCTTGCCGCAGGGACAGGACCTGCCGTCGCTCATCGGCGTGAGCCCGTGGATTCCCGCCGCGCTCATCGGCGGCGGCATGATCGCCTTCATCTACTCGAGCCGGGACTTCCGCGCGAGCTTCGACTACACGCTGGGCGGCGTGGTCACCGGCCTGGTGGTGGTGGGCGGCTGGTACGTGAGCGGCGTCATCGGCCACGTCGCCGAGGACCCGAACACGCTGCAGGAGGCGTTCGTCGCCACCAATACCGGCCGCATGGAGTCGTTCTCCTTCGTCTCGCCGATGGCGTTCACGCTCGAGTACCTGATGCTGTGGACCGACAAGTCGAAGATCGTCACCTACGGCATCGCCTCTGCGCTCGGCGTGATCGCCGGCTCGGCGGCCTACGCGCTCGCGACGCGCAGCTTCCGCTGGGAAGGCTTCCGCGACGCCGAGGACACCGCGAACCACGTGGTCGGCGGCATCCTCATGGGCTTCGGCGGGATCACCGCGCTCGGCTGCACCATCGGCCAGGCGATCTCGGGCTTCTCGACCCTCGCGCTCGGCTCGATCCTCACCTTCATCGCGATAGTTGCGGGCTCCGCGGCGACGATGAAGGTGCAGTACTGGCGGCTGTCACGCGCCGGATAAACCGGATCGCGGCGGCGAGCACCTCGTTCCTCGCCTGGTGCATCGGGTAGTGTCCAGCACCCGGGATTCTCAAGACTTGTAACCGGGTAACAAGAAGCGCAAGCGCCTCGAGCTGCGCCGCGGAGAAGAACTCGTCGTCCTCGCCCTGGATCGCGAGCACCGGGCAGCGCACGCGCGCGACGTGCTCCTCGAGCCCCCAGCCGGCGCCTGCGGGCGCCGAAGTCCACACCTCCACCAGGCGCGCGAAGAGCGCCTCGGTGCGCGCGCCGTGATGGCGCGCGAGGCGCGCTTTCAGGTCGCCGCCCTCGAAGTCGGCGATCTGGCCGGCGATCGCGGCGAGCGTCTTCCGCTCGCGAAACAGATGCGGCGAGAGCGCGATCACCCCGCGCACGCGCTCGGGGAAATTTCCGGCATGGGCGAGCGCGATCGACGCGCCGTCGGACTGGCCGATGAGCACCGCTTCTCGAATCCCGCTCTTCGCCAGGACCTCGGGCAGCGCCTGCAGCGCTTCTTCGAGAAGGTAGTTCTTCGAGTACGGCCGCGAGAGCGGCTCGGACTCGCCCGAGCCCCAGCGGTCGTAGAGCAGGGCGCCGCAGCCGGTGGCTCGCACGAGCTGGTCGGGCAAGTCGCGCCACAGCCGCACGCTGCCGAGCGCGTCGTGCAGAAATACTAGGGTCGGAAACCCGCCTGAACGGGGGCCTCTGAAAAAGCCCCGGATTTCGCGGCCGGCGGCCGTCAGGGTGATCTGCGCGAGAGCGCTTTCGATGACTTCGCGGAAGTCCAACGGCGAGAGCGCGACCAGCTCGCACGGCGTGCGCGCGAAGAACGCCTCGACCGCGGCGCCCGCGTCGGCGGCCGCCACGCCGCGCAAAGCCGCCTCGAGGTCGAAAAGCGCCCGCGACGGGCTCAGGAAGAAATCGCCTGTGACAAGCGCCTCGCGAATGCAGTCACGTTCAAGGCGGAGGTCTGCGCGCAGCGCGCCCCCTTTGCGCACCAGCGTGGCCGACACGAGATCATGGCCTTCCGCCGGAGCGTCGAGCGAGCGCACGAACTCCTCGGTGCCGATACTCTCGTCGTGCAGCCGCCGTGCGAGCCGCTGTTCGTAGCCGGTCACCTCGCCCGGATAAGGCGCGATCTCCAGATGCTCCCGGAACCCCGCGAGCAGCGCCGCCTGGATCTCGCCGGCCGGCGGCACGGCGCCGAGCGCCTCGCGCAGCGTGATCACGCGCCGGCGCGCGTCGTCGAGGTCGCGGCGCGCGAGCTTCTCGACCGGCACGCGCAGCGCCTCGATCATGCGCTCGGGGTCGAACTCGGCAAGCAGCGTCCCCTGGAAGAACAGCGTGCGGCCGTCGATCACGCCGCCGGTGCCGCAGAGCTTGCGGCCGCCGACCTCGATGTCGTTGCGCGGCCGGAACTCGGCCGCGACGCCGAGGCGGCGCAGCCCGGCGGCGGCGGCGGCGCAGATGCGCGCCGCGATCGACGCCAGGTCGCCCGCGAGCCGGCTGCGCTCGAGCGCGAGCTCCCAGCACACCTGGCCCTCGTCGAGGTACAGGCCGCCGCCGCCGGTGATGCGCCGCCCGACCTCGATGCCGTGGCGCGCGCAGTACTCGAGGCGCACCTCGTGGCCGAGGATCTGGTGCAGGCCGACGAGCGCCGCCGGGCGGAAGCGCAGGAAGCGGATCGTTTCCGGGACGCGCCCGGCGTTGCGCGCCTCGATCAGCGCCTGGTCGAAGGCGACATTCTCGCGCCCGGCGCGGATCCCGGTGTCGATGACGCGGACGGGGCGCGCGGCCACGGCTAGGCGATGCCGGGATTGCCCCGCACGCCGATCAGCCGCGGGGGCTGCGCCGCGAATGGCGCGACGCGCTTCTTCGCGCGCAGATGGCGCGCCACCAGGTCCCAGATCGGCTCGCCGCTCGCGCCTACGGCGACGGGAGCCCAGCCCGCGACTTTATATTTTCTTGAAGGATCAAGAGGACGGTCTGCGATTCGCAGGTCGGAAATTCGGCTGCCGATCCTGGCGCGCGGCTCGCAGGCGTAGGTCATGCCGGCGACGCGCACCATGTCGCCGCCCTGCCGCAGATACGGATCGGGATTGAGCAGGTTGTCGGCCACGTCTTCGAGGATCGCCTTGACCTGCTCGCCCGTCAGCTCGTTCAGCGTCGAGTACGGGTAGGTGATCGCGGTCTGGTCCATCACGTGCTCGAACGTGATCGCGTCCCCCGGCAGCAGCGTCGTGCCCCAGCGGAAGCCCGGGGAAAAGGCGATCTCGGCGCCTTTCTCGGCGAGCATCGCCTGCATGATGAGCTCGTCCCAGGTGCCGTTGAAATTCCCGCGCCGGTAGAGCAGCCCTTCGGTCACGGCGAGTCTTTCGTTCAACTTGCTTTCAAAGGGCTTGCGTGCCGACCCGATGTACGCCGCCATGGCGGCGTCCTCCGGCAGCAGGTTCGAAAAGACCGGCAGCAGGCGGTAGCGATAGTCCTGCACGCCGCTCGCCGACACCTTCAGGTCGAGCACGCCGAGGAACTTGCCGTTCGAGCCGGCGTTGGTGACGAGCGTCTTGCCGACCCGCACCGGCGCGGGCACGACGTCGTGCGTGTGCCCGCCGAGGATGGCGTCGACGCCGCGCACGCGGGACGCGAGCTTGAGATCCACGTCCATGCCGTTGTGCGAAAGCACCACCACGGCTCTTGCGCCTTTCGCCCGCACTTCGTCGACCAGCTGCTGCAGGCGCGTCTCCTGGATGCCGAAGGACCATTCCGCGACCATGTAGCGCGGGTTGGCGATCGGCGTATAGGGGAACGCCTGGCCGATCACCGCGAGCGCGACGCCGTTCACGCTTCTCAGGCTGTAGGGCTTGAAGACCGGATCCTCGAAATCCG
>DATIGR010000256.1:0-9872 GCA_035454645.1 Burkholderiales bacterium | reverse complement strand
GGCGCACACCATCACGCTGCACCTGCTGGACGCGCCGGGGCGCCTGTCGCGCTTCCAGCGCAAGCACCCCGAGCTCTCCGGCAGGATCCCGAAGAAGGAGCTCGCCGCCTACCTCAATCTCACCCCCGAGACGCTGTCGCGGCTGCGGCAGAAGCTCGGCTGAGGCGCTAGCGCCCGCGCAGCCGCGCGAGCGCCCAGGAGATGAGCGGCCAGGACAGCAGGACGAGCGACAGCGTGGTGAGCGTGCCGACCAGCTTGTTCGAGAAGAAGATCGACATGTCGCCCTGCGACACGAGCATCGCCTGGCGGAACGAGGACTCGGCATTGTCGCCCAGGACGATCGCCAGCACGAGCGGCGCGAGCGGATACTGCAGCTTCTTGAACAGATAGCCGAACACTCCGAACACCACGACCATCCACACGTCGAACAGCGCGTTGTGCACGGTGTAGGAGCCGATCGTGCAGATGACGATGATGACCGGCGCGATCACCGAGAACGGCACGCGCAGGATCGCGGCGAACAGCGGCACGCAGGTCAGCACCACGATCAGCCCCGCGATGTTGCCGAGGTACATGCTGGCGATCAGGCCCCAGACGAAGTCCTTCTGCTCGACGAACAGCAGCGGCCCCGGCTGCAGCCCCCAGATCATCAGGCCGCCGAGCATCACCGCCGCGGTGGGCGAGCCGGGCACGCCGAGCGTGATCATCGGCAGCAGCGCGGAGGTGCCGGCGGCGTGCGCCGCGGTTTCCGGCGCGACGATGCCCTCGACCTGCCCGGTGCCGAACTTGTCGCCGTCCTTCGAGAAGCGGCGCGCCACGCCGTAGCTCATGAACGAGGCGGGCGTCGCGCCGCCGGGCACGATGCCCATGAAGCAGCCGACCGCCGAGGAGCGCAGCGAGGTCATCCAGTAGCGCGGCAGCTCCTTCCAGGTGTCGAGCACCACGCCGAGGTTCAGCCGCGCGCGCGCGCCGCGGAACTGCAGCCCCTCCTCGAGGGTGAGCAGGATCTCGCCGATTCCGAACAGCCCGATCACCGCCACCAGGAAATCGAATCCGGTCAGCAGATGGGTCGAGCCGAAGGTGAGCCGCAGCGTTCCGGTGACCGGGTCCGTGCCCACCGCCGCGAGCGCGAAGCCGAGCATCATCGCCGCGATCGTCTTGTGCGGCGGCTCCTTGCTCATGCCGACGAAGGCGCAGAACGTGAGCAGGTACACGCCGAAGAACTCCGGCGGGCCGAAGGCGAGCGCGAAGTCGGCGATCAGCGGGGCGAGGAAGGTGATCAGCACCACCGCGACCAGCGCGCCGACGAAGGAGGAGGTGAAGGCGGCGGTGAGCGCGGTGCCGGGCCGGCCCTTCTGCGCGAGCGGATAGCCGTCGAAGGTGGTCGCCACCGACCAGGGCTCCCCGGGAATGTTGAACAGGATCGAGGTGATGGCGCCGCCGAAGAGCGCGCCCCAGTAGATGCAGGAGAGCAGGATGATGGCCGAGGTCTGGCCCTCGGGCGTCTGCGCCATGGTGAAGGTGAGCGGCAGCAGGATCGCCACGCCGTTCGCGCCGCCGAGGCCCGGCAGCACGCCGATGATCACGCCGAGCAGCACGCCGATGAACATCAGCGCGAGGTTCTTGTAGGTCAGCGCGACGCCGAAGCCGTGGAGCAGCGACTGGATCTCGTCCATCGCCTATCCGACGCCGAGCAGCCGCTCGACCGCGCCCTTCGGCAGCGGCACCAGGAACCACACTTCGAAAATCATGAACAGCGCGATACTGTGGCCGATCGAGACCGCGGCGACCGTCCACCAGGGGTATTTCCCCAGCCAGCGCATGAAGAGCGCGACGAAAAGGACCGCCGAGGCGTAGATGCCGATCCAGCCGACGAGCGCGACGAACACCGCCGAAGGCACGAGCACGCTCAGCACCAGCTTGAGCTGCCCCCATTTCACGAAGGCGCGGTTTTTCTGCGCCGGCATGAGCGCCGCGAGGACCACCGTAATGGCGCACGCCGAGCAGATGAACACGCCGAGATAGAACGGGAAGTAGCCGGGCTGCGGCCCCTCATCGGCCCAGCGCATGCCCAGGCGCAGGCTGTCGGCGATCACGATCGCGCCGAGCGCGGCCAAGACCAGCGCGACCGCGATCTCCGCGCTGCGCAGGCTGAGCGCGGGGCGCTCGTCCGGCTTATCCGACATCCCCCTCCCCGTGAGCCAAAAAAAGGCCCGGCTCGCGCCGGGCCCCGGTTTCGCGCCAGCGAGTTACTTGGCGATGAATCCCGCCGCCTTCATGAGCTGGACGTGACGCGCTTCCTCCTTCGCCACCCAGTCGGTGTACGCCTTGTCCTTGAGGTGGCTCTGGTTGAACGCGCCGCGCTCCATCAGGTCCTTCCACTCGGAGGTCCCGAACACCTTTGCGAACAGCCCCTGATAGTACTTGACGGCGGCCTGATCCACCTTCGGCGGCATGAAGATGCCGCGCAGCATCAGGTAGTCGATATCCAGGCCGCTCTGCTTGCAGGTCGGAATGTCGGCCCAGGACATCTTGTCGGTCACCTTCTGCTTGTACGGCAGCCGCTGATTTTCGAACACGCACAGCGGCTTGAGCTTGCCCGAGCGCCAGTGCGCCACCGCCTCGATCGGGTTGTTCACCGTCGAGTCGACGTGGCCGCCGACGAGCTGGGTTGCGACCGCGCCGCCGCCCTTGAACGGGATGTAGGTGAACTTGGCGCCGGTGGCCTGCTCGACGGCCACGGTGATGATCTGATCTTCCTGCTTCGCGCCGGTGCCGCCCATCTTGAACTTGCCCGGCCCGGCCTTCTTCGCCGCCTCGACGTAGTCCCTGGCGTTCTTGTAGGGCTTGTCGGCCTGCACCCAGAGCACGAAGTTGTCGAGCGCCAGCATCTGCACCGGCGTGAGATCGCGCCAGTTGAACGGCGTGCCGGTCGCGAGCGGCGTGGTGAAGAGGTTCGACAGCGTGATGATGATCTTGTGCGGCTCGCCGGCGGAGTTCTTCACGTCGAGGAAGCCTTCGGCCCCGGCGCCGCCCGAGCGGTTGATGGGCAGGATCGCGACTTTCGCGAGGTTATGCTTCGCGACAATCGCCTGGATCGCGCGCGCCATCTGGTCCGCTCCGCCCCCGGTGCCCGCCGGGATGATGAACTCGATGTTGCGGCTCGGCTCCCAGGACTGCGCCTGGACCGCCAACGGCGCTGCGATCGCAAGTGCTGCTGCTGCAAACTTCAGTCTCATAGCTCCTCCTGTAGTCACCCTTCGTTGCGCCGCACCATTCGTCCGTGGGCTGGCGCCCAGATTCTCATGCTCCCTCATAGACGCGGGCCATGACCGCGGTCAAGACTTTGGGCGCTCTGTTTCGATCGCCGCCTCGCGCACCTGCGCCTTCATGGCCTGGCGCCTCCCGAGCAACGTTCCGGCCACGATTACGATGACCGCGCCGATCGCGCCGCAGGCGAGCTCGAGGCTCATGCCCCCGATCTTGGGCTTGTCGCCGTCGAACCCGACGCCCAGGCCGGCGAGCCAGCCCTTGAGCGCCGGATCGGTGACCAGCATCTCGCCGGCGACGAACCCCAGCAGCCCGCCGCCGATGGTGATGATCACCGGCCAGCGCTCCATGAGGTGCAGCAGCAGCGTCGAGCCGAAAATCACGAGCGGGATCGAGATCGCGAGGCCCAGGACGAGCAGCGTCAGGCTGCCGCCGGCGGCGGCGGCGACCGCGATCACGTTGTCGATGCTCATCACCAGGTCGGCGATCAGGATGGTCTTGATCGCGGCGATCAGGTTCTCGCTCGCGTCGATGTCCTCGGTGTCCTCCTCGGGGATGAGGAGCTTGACGCCGATCCAGAACAGCAGCAGCGAGCCGACGAGCTTCAGCCACGGCAGCGTGAGCAGCGCGACCGCGAACACGGTGAGGATGATCCGCATCACCACCGCCGCGCCCGAGCCCCAGAAGATCGCGGCCTTCTGCTGCTTCGGCGGCAGCGAGCGCGCGGCGAGCGCGATCACCACCGCATTGTCGCCCGACAGGATGATGTTGACGCCGATGATTTTCAGCAGGCCGATCCAGAAGGCCTGCGTCAGGATCTCCCCCAGCATCGGCCGATTCTAGAACAGGCCGACCACTTTTCCGTCCACCAGGTCGATCTTTTCGGCCGCGGGAACCTTGGGCAGCCCGGGCATGGTCATGATGTCGCCGCAGATCATCACCACGAACTCGGCGCCCGCCGCGAGCCGCACTTCCCGGATGTTGACCACGTGGTCGGTCGGCGCGCCGCGCAGCGCGGCGTTCACGGTGATCGACGCCTGCGTCTTCGCGACGCACACCGGGTAGTGGCCGTAGCCGTCGTCCTGGAGCTTCTTGATCTGGGCGCGCACCTTGGCATCGGCGGTCACGTCCGCCGCCCGGTAGACCTTGCGCGCGATCTTGTTGATCTTGTCCCACAGGGTGTCGGAGTCCTCGTAGACGAACGTCGGCCTCGACGGCTTCGCGCACAGCTCGACGATGATGCGCGCGAGCTCCTCCGCGCCCTTGCCGCCGTCGCCCCAGTGAGTGGCCATCACCACCGGCACGCCGAGGTTCTTGATCTTCTTGTTGAGCAGCTCGATCTCGGCGGCGGTGTCGAAGGTAAAGCGGTTGACCGAGACCACGCAGGGCATGTTGTAGACCTTCGACACGTTCTCGACGTGGCGCTCGAGATTGACCAGGCCTTTTTCCAGCGCGGCGAGGTTCTCCTTGTTCACCTCCTTGATGTCGACGCCGCCGTGGTACTTGAGCGCGCGGATGGTCGCCACGATGACCGTCGCGTTGGGCGCGAGGCCGGTCTTGCGGCACTTGATGTCGAGGAACTTCTCGGCGCCGAGGTCGGCGCCGAAGCCCGCCTCGGTGACCACGTAGTCGGCGAGCTTGAGCGCGCTCTGCGTCGCGATCACCGAGTTGCAGCCGTGCGCGATGTTGGCGAACGGCCCGCCGTGGATGAACGCCGGGTTGTTCTCCAGCGTCTGCACCAGGTTGGGCGCGAGCGCGTCCTTCAGCAGCACGGTCATCGCGCCGTGCGCCTTGAGATCCTTCGCCGTGACCGGCTTCTGGTCGCGCGTGTAGCCGACCACGATGTTCCCCAGGCGCTTCTTCAGGTCCTCGAGCGAGGTCGCGAGGCAGAAGATCGCCATCACCTCGGAGGCGACGACGATGTCGAAGCCGTCCTCGCGCGGATAGCCGTTGGCGCTGCCGCCCAGCGCGATCACGATGTCGCGCAGCGCGCGGTCGTTCATGTCGAGCACGCGCCGCCACTGGATGCGCCGCACGTCGATGCCGAGCTCGTTGCCCTGGGTGATGTGGTTGTCGAGCATCGCGGCGAGCAGGTTGTTCGCGAGCTGGATCGCGCCGAAGTCGCCGGTGAAGTGCAGGTTGATGTCCTCCATCGGCACCACCTGCGCGTAGCCGCCGCCGGCCGCGCCGCCCTTGACGCCGAACACCGGGCCGAGCGAGGGCTCGCGCAGGCAGATCACCGCCTTCTTGCCGATGTGGTTAAGCGCGTCGCCGAGGCCCACGGTGGTGGTGGTCTTGCCCTCGCCCGCCGGCGTCGGCGTCATCGCCGTGACCAGGATCAGCTTGCCGTCCTTCCGGCTTTTCAGGGTATCGAGGTACCTGAGCGAGACCTTGGCCTTGTAGTGGCCGTAGGGCTCGAGGTGCTCCTCGGCGATGCCGAGCTTCTCGCGTGCCACCGCGGCGATGCGCTGCATCTTGGCTGCCTGTGCAATCTCAATGTCCGACGACATGCCTAGTCTCCAGAAAAGCGAATTCCTCTATTTGACCAGCAGGACAGGGGTGTCCGAAATGTGCAGCACCTTGGTCGCGGTGGAGCCGATGAGCGCCTTGCCGAGCGCGCTCATGCCGCGCGTGCCGATGTAGATGATGTCGCAGCGCTTGTCCTGCGCGTGCTTGACGAGGGTCTCGGCCACCGGCCCGACCAGGATGCGCGCCTGGTACGCGATGCCGGCGCCGTCGAGCTTGCGCTTCGCCGACGCGAGCATCGCCTCGCCCTCCTCCTGGTAGTAGCGCTCGATCTGCGCCTTGCCGACCGCCACGCCCATGCGCGGCAGCTTGGGCACCGGCAGGTGCACGGTGACGAGCTCGACTTCCGGCGGGCTGCGATACCAGTCGCAGTGATCGACGAGCGATTGCACGGCTTTCAGCGACGGCTTCGAGCCGTCGACGGCGACGAGAATCTTCATTGCGTTGTGGGTGGATGCCTAGTGGAAGCGGGGCCGCAGCTCCTCGCCCGGGTGAGTACGGTAGGCGACGTCGCGCACCCCCGGGACCGCGGAGGCGATCTCCACGAAGGCGAGCATCTCGTCGGTGTTGCCCGCGCCCGACAGCGTGACGCGGCCCGACTCGGTGCTCACCCCGACCTCGGCGGCGCGCGTCTCGGGCGAGCGGCGCAGCGCCGCCCGCACGCGGGCGGCGAGCGCGAGATCGGCGAGCCGGGCGCGCGAGCGCTCGGTCTCGGCGAACTGCGGCGCGCGCACGAGCGCCAGCACCTCGGCGACGCACTCATCGATGCTCACGCGCTTCGTGTTCAGCACCAGGTCGTAGTGCTCCGGCTCGGTCCACTGCAGGTCGAAGTGGCGCCGCATGATCGCGGTGTGCGCCTCGTCGTTCGCGCGGATCTCTTCGGCGATGCCGTCCTCGTCGTCGCTGCCGAGGCGCTCCATCATGCGGCGCTTGCGCGTCTCGAACGGCGCGCACACCCGCACGCACACGGCGTGCGGCACCTCGCGCAGCAGGTGGGTCGCGCCCCAGCCGCGGATCACCGCGCCGCCGCCTTGCGCCGCGAGGCCGATGATCTCGTCGGCGGTGTAGATCGAGAGGCTGGTCTGGTCCGCGGTCAGGCGCTCGAGCAGCCCGGCGCTGCCGTCGAGCAGACGGATCACGTGGCTCTTGCGCACCCGCATGCGGTCGGCCAGGTGGTCGATCACCTCGTGGTACACCACCGGCACGTTGAGCTCGGCGCCGAGTCCGCGCGCGACGTCCTTGCCGAGCGAGCCCATCTCCCTGGTGATCGCGATGATCGGCATGTTCCCCTCCCCCCGGCCCCTTAGCGGCAAAGCTCCGCGAGTGTACGCCCTTTGCCGTAGCCCGGGTCGCCCGGGCGCGCCCCGCCCTTCACCACCTTCACCGCGCAGTACTTGAACTCCGGAATCTTGCCGAACGGGTCGAGCGCCGGGTTGGTGAGCAGGTTCGCCGCCGCCTCGTAGTAGCAGAACGGGATGAACACCGCGCCGCGCGGCGTCCCCGCATCGGCGCGCGCGTAGAGCGAGATCTTTCCGCGTCGGGACTCGACGGTGAGCACTTCTCCGGGCTTCATCTTGATTTTCTCCAGATCAAGCGGGTGAAGCGAAGCGACCGGCTCGGGCTCGATCGCGTCGAGCGCGCCCGAGCGGCGCGTCATCGCGCCGGTGTGCCAGTGCTCGAGCTGGCGGCCGGTGATCAGCACCATCGGATACTCGGCGTCGGGCCGCTCGGCCGCCGGGATCAGGTCGGCGGGGACGAACTTGCCGCGCCCGGTCGCGGTCGGGAAGTGCGTCTGGAACACCACCGGCTGGCCGGGGTCGCCCTCGTTCTCGCACGGGTAGGTCACCGACGAGTCGCGCTCGAGCCGCTCCCAGGTGATGCCCTTGATCGAGTCCATGCAGGTGCGCATCTCGTCCCACACCTGTTTCGGCTTGTCGTGATTCCAATCCAATCCGAGCCGCTTGGCGAGCTGCACGATGATCCAGAAGTCCTCGCGCGCCTCGCCCGGCGGCTGGAGCGCCTTGCGGCCGAGCTGCACCATGCGGTCGGTGTTGGTGACCGTGCCGTCCTTCTCCGGCCACGCCGTCGCCGGCAGCACTACGTCGGCGAGGTACGCCGTCTCGGTGAGGAAGATGTCCTGCACCACGAGGTGCTCGAGCTTCGCCATCGCGGCGCGCGCGTGCTCCAGGTCCGGGTCCGACATCGCCGGGTTCTCGCCCATGATGTACATGCCGCGGATTTTTCCGTCGTAGGCCGCGTTCATGATCTCGACCACCGTGAGCCCGGGCTTGGGGTCGAGCGTCGCGCCCCACAGCTTCTCGAAGCGCTGCTGCGCCTCGGGCGTGGCGACCCGCTGGTAGTCCGGGTACATCATCGGGATCAGGCCCGAATCCGAGGCCCCCTGCACGTTGTTCTGGCCGCGCAGCGGGTGCAGTCCCGTCCCCGGCCGGCCGACCTGCCCGGTCATCAGCGTGAGCGCGATCAGGCAGCGCGCGTTGTCGGTGCCGTGGATGTGCTGCGAGATCCCCATCCCCCACAGGATGATCGAGCCCTTCGAGGTGGCGAAGGCGCGCGCCACCTCGCGGATCGTCCCGGCCGGGATGCCGCAGACCGGCGCCATCTTCTCCGGCGAAAAATTCTTTGCATTTTCCTTTAGCGCGTCGAAACCGCTTGTCCGATCCGCGACGAATTTCCGGTCAACCAGGTCTTCATCGATGATCGTGTGAATCATCGCGTTCAGAAGCGCGACGTCGGTGTCGGGCTTGAACTGCAGCATGCGCCAGGCATGGCGCGAAAGATCGCTGCGCCGCGGGTCGGCGTACACCAGCTTCACGCCGCGCTTGGCGGCGTTCTTCATCCAGGTGGCCGCTACCGGGTGGTTCGAGGTCGGGTTGGCGCCGATGAGGAAGATCAGCTCCGCGTTCGCGACGTCGTTCACCTGGTTCGACACCGCCCCCGAGCCGATACCCTCGAGCAGCGCCGCGACCGACGAGGCATGGCAAAGGCGCGTGCAGTGGTCGACGTTGTTCGTGCCGAAGCCGGTGCGCACCAGCTTCTGGAACAGGTACGCCTCCTCGTTCGAGCCCTTGGCCGAGCCGAAGCCCGCAAGCGCGTAGCGATCCTCGTCCCGGATTTTTCTCAGACCCGAAGCCGCGAGCTCGAGGGCCTCTTCCCAGCTCGCCTCGCGGAACACTTCCGACCAGTCGCCCGGGTCGACGACGAAATCCGCGGATTTCCTGACGTTCTCTCTTCTAATTAAAGGCTTGGTGAGCCGATGGGGATGGTGCGCGTAGTCGAAGCCGTAGCGGCCCTTCACGCACAGCCGGCTGCGGTTCGCCGGGCCGTCCTTGCCGTTCACGAAGAGGATCTTGTTGCTCTTGACGTGGTAGGTGAGGAGGCACCCGACGCCGCAGAACGGGCACACCGAGTCGACCGTCTTGTCGGCCTTCTGCAGGCCGACGCCGCGCGCCGGCATGAGCGCGCCGGTCGGGCACGCCTGCACGCACTCGCCGCACGCCACGCAGGTCGACTCGCCCATCGGGTCGTCGAAGTCGAACACGATCCGGGAGTGGTCGCCGCGCCCGGCGTAGCCGATGACGTCGTTGACCTGCACCTCGCGGCAGGCGCGCACGCAGCGCGTGCACTGGATGCACGCGTCCAGGTTCACCGCGATCGCCGGGTGGGACAAGTCGGACTTGGGTTGCCCTCTCCGGGGAAAACGAGTTTTCTCGACACCTAGCCTGCTCGCCCACTGCTTCAGCTTGTTCTCCAGCGTGTACTCCTGCTCGGGCATGTCGGAGAGCAGGAGCTCGAGCACCATCCTCTGCGACGCGAGCGCGCGCGGCGAGTTGGTCGTGACCTCCATGCCCTGCGCCGGGAAGCGGCAGCACGAGGGCGCGAGCACGCGCTCGCCCTTGATCTCGACCACGCAGGCACGGCAGTTGCCGTCCGAGCGCTGGTTGCCGCCGTGGCACAGGTGCGGGATGTCGACGCCGTGATTTTTCGCCGTGGTGATGATCGGCTCGTCGGGGCGGCCGACCACGGTCTCGCCGTTCAGCTTGAACTCGATCGGCATC
>DATIGR010000255.1:0-2384 GCA_035454645.1 Burkholderiales bacterium | reverse complement strand
GTGGTGCAGACGCCGATCTCGCTCGTCGCCGCGGCGCCGCAGTGGGTCGGGCCGGTGGCGGCCGACGTGCCGTGGATCCTCGCCATCGGCATCGGCAGCTTCAGCGCGCACTACTGCATGACGCAGGCGATGCGGCTGGTGGATGCGATGGTCGCGGTGCCGATCGACTTCGTCCGGCTGCCGCTGATCGCGCTCGTAGGCGCGGCGCTCTACGGCGAGCCGTTCGACCCTCTGGTGCTCGCCGGCGCGGCGATCATCTTTGCCGGCACCTACTATTCACTCAAACGAGAGCGTCGCTAGCCGCCCGCGGCGGCCGGCTTGTTTTTCTGCGCCAGGCGCTGGATCAGCGCGTCGATGCCGTCCTGCTTCACCACGGCGTCGAACTCGCTGCGGTAGGTGAGGACAAGGCTCACGCCCTCGACCACGATGTCATAGATCTTCCAGCCCTGGTCGGTCTTGTGCATCGAGTAGTCGAGCAGCACGGGCCTGCCGCCGGCGCGGAAGAACTGGTTGTGCACGGTGACCTCGGTGTCGCCGGGCTTCATGCGCACCGGCATCACCTTCATGGTCTGGCCCTCGTAGGCGGTGATCGCGTTCGAGTACGTGCGCACCAGCATGTTGCGGAACTCGGCGACGAGGCGCTTCTTCTGCTCGGGGGTCGCTTTCGCCCAGGAGCGGCCGACCGCGAGGCGCGTCGCCTCCGCGAAGTCGATGTGCGGCAGGACCTTCTCCTCGGCTAGCCTGATCGCCTTCTGACGGTCGCCGGCGGCGAGCTGCTTGTCGGCCTTGATCGCCTCGAACACTTCCTCGGTGACCTTGCGCACGAGCTCTTCGGGCCCGAGCTCCTGGGCGATTGAATGGAAAGGAAGGAAAAGAACAATCCCCAGCAAACCCAGAATACGCGTCATGCAGCGGCTCGCTCCTTCGTATCCTTATCGCCTTTTATACCACCTTTGAACATCCCGGGTTCGAGGGAGTGGCGCTCGAGCAACCGGTAGAACTCGGTGCGGTTGCGGCCGGCCAGCCGCGCGGCTTTTGTCACGTTTCCGCCGGTGATCTTCAGGATGCGCACCAGGTAGTCGCGCTCGAAGGCGCGGCGCGCCTCGTCGAGCGGCGTGAGCGCGGTGTCGCCGGTGTCGATCGCCTGCCTGACCAGTGACTCGGGAATGACGTCGGTCGCGGACAGCGCGACCGCCTGCTCGACCACGTTGAAGAGCTGGCGCACGTTGCCCGGCCATGGCGCGGAGACGAGGAGCTGAAGCGCTTCGGGCGAAAATGCGAGCTGCGCGCGTCGATAGCGCATCCCCAGCCTGGAGAGAAATGTATTGGCGAGGAGCGGGATATCTTCACGTCGCTCGCTGAGCGCCGGAATGTAGAGCTTCACAACGCTCACGCGGTAGTAAAGGTCTTCGCGGAACTCGCCCGAGGCAATGCGCTCCTCGAGCTTGCGATGCGTCGCTGAGATGACGCGCACGTCCACCGCGAGGCTCTCCTGCGCTCCCACCGGGCGCACCCGGCGCTCTTCCAGCGCCCTCAGCAGCTTCACCTGCAGCGGCAGCGGCATGTCGCCGATCTCGTCGAGAAACAGCGTCCCGCCCTGCGCCGCCTGGAATAGCCCCCGGCGGTCCGACACCGCCCCGGTGAACGAGCCCTTCTTGTGCCCGAACAGCTCCGACTCGAGCAACCCCTCCGGGATCGCCCCGCAGTTCACCGCGACGAACGGCGCCCCCGCCCGCGGGCTCGCCCGGTGGATCGCCCGCGCCAGCAGCTCCTTGCCCGTGCCGCTCGCCCCGTACAGGCACACGCTCGCATCGGAGGCCGCCACGCGCCGCGCCTGCGCCAGCAGGTCCTCCATGCTCGATGAGCGCGTGATGATCTCCGAGCGCCACGACTCCAGATCCCCCGAGGCCGGCGGACTCGAAAGCCGCATCGCGTCGGCCACCGTATCGAGCAGAACCTTGGGCTCAAAGGGCTTGGTCAGGAATGAAAAAACCCCGCGCCGCGTCGCCGTCACCGCCTCCGGAATCGTGCCGTGCGCGGTCAGGATCACCACCGGAAGCGAGGGCGAGTCGCGGTGGATCGCATCGAACAGCGCCATGCCGTCCATGCCGCTCATGCGCAGGTCCGTCACCACCACCTGCGGGCGCGACACCGCCAGCGCCGCGAGCGCCGCCTCGCCCGACTCCACCGCGTTGACCGCGTAGCCCGCGGCCGTGAGCCGCATCGCGATCAGCTGCAGCAGGTCCTTGTCGTCGTCCACCAGGAGCACCGGCCCGCGATCGCGGGTGGCAAGGCTGATCGAGTTCATTTCGGCTTCCTGCGCATTTTTTCCTCCCTCTCCAGTATGCCGCGTTCTATGGCGCGCAGGGCCTCCAATTGCTGTT
>DATIGR010000254.1:0-7138 GCA_035454645.1 Burkholderiales bacterium | reverse complement strand
AGTGGCAGCTGCCTTGATACGTCCTTTGGGTCATGTAGTGGTCTTGATCATCAGATGGTTGGTCCCGAACGCGCATTCGCGCGGATGATGAGGCTCTCAAGGCGAACCATGGGCATGGGGTTACAGGTCGACCATCACCTTGAAGCCGCCCCAGAACATGCGCCTGCCGTCGAACGGCAGCTTCTTCGGGTCCATCATCGGGAGGATGCGCTTGTCCTTCATCACTTTCCGGTTCACGCTGTCGCGGTGCTTGCGGTTGCGGTAGACGATCCAGGAGAACCACACTGCCTCGCCCGGCTTGAGCTTCACCGCCTGCGGGAACGACGTGTGCTTGCCCTTCTTCACGTCGTCGGCGATGCATTCCTTGTAGTCGAGCGCGCCGTGCTCGCGCCATACCTTGCCGGCCTTGGCGGCCATGGCGCGGTAGGCCTTCAGGTTCTTCTTCGGTACCGGTAATACGAATCCGTCTACGTAGGCCATGTCTTTCCTCTTTGGCTAGATGCTCTGGATCACGGCGAGGATGTTGCCTTCGCTGTCCTTGAACCATGCGGCCCTCGCGCCGCCGCCGGTATAAATGCTGTTCTCGCCGAGGTGCCGGCGTTCGGCGTGGGGTAGAGGAAGCACGCCGTGCCCTTGCTGAACGCGTAGATATAGGCGTAAAGCGGCGAGTGCTGCAGCATAGGGTCCTCCCGTGTCATGCCTATAGTCGAACCGGTGGGATCGAATTCGACAGTCGAGCTAAGTGTTTGATTGCAGGAAGGCGGCGAGCTTTTCCAGCGATAGGGTCCAGCCCTGCTTGTGTCCGTCGCGCGCCTTCTCGTCGAAGAACTGCTCGTGCCTCAGGACGAGCTCGGTTTCGTGGCCAATCGGCGTGAAGGTCAGAGTGACGAGCGAAATGCGCTCGGGCGTGGTGCGCGGCCAGTGCCAGGTGAAAGAAAGCTTCCGGTTCGGCGTGACTTCCTTGTACACGCCGGCGCACTCGTTCTCCTTGCCGTCGGCGCCGCCGAACACGACGCGGAAACGTCCGCCGACGCGCAGATCGAGCTCGGCGGCCGACACCGGCGCCCACCACTGCCTCAGCGCTTGCGGGTCGGTCCACGCGCGCCAGATTTTCTCCGGCGCGACTGGGTAGCGGCGGGTGAGGGTGAGCGAGGGCTTCTGGGCGAGCTTTTCCATGTCTGCAACTCCTCCTGCTGGTAGAGATAGCGCGCGAGCGAGTCGAGCTTGTCGGTCCAGAACTTCTCGTAGCGCGACATCCACGCGGCGGCGGCCTGCATCGGCGCGGCAGAGAGCCCGCAGCTCACCACGCGCCCTTCCTTGGCGCGCTGGACCAGCCCGGCGTCTTCCAGGACCTTGAGATGCTTCATGAACCCGGGCAGCGACATGTCGTGCGGCGCCGCGAGCTCGCTCACCGCGAGCCCGCCGCCGCTCAGCGACTCGATGATCCCCCGGCGCGTCGAGTCGGCGAGCGCGGCGAACACCGTGTCGAGCTGCGGGTCTTGATACTTAACCATTAGGTTTAGTATCATTCGGTTCCTCGGTTATTGTCAACACCGTCACCGGCGCGCGGTTACAAACGACATGAAGACGACCGGCATACCGCTCGCGGCAAGCGTGCGCAGAGCGCTCGGCCGCAAGCGCGGGATCGCGGAAAAGAAGATGTTCGGGGGCACCTGCTTCCTGCTGCGCGGCCACATGCTGTGCGCCGCCGGCAGGCACGGCTTCATGTTCCGCGTCGGCCGAGCGCAGTACGAGAACGCGCTCGCGCGCCGCGGGGCGACACCGGTGGTGATGGGCGGCCGGCAATTCGAGGGCTTCGTCTGGGTCGATCCGGGTACCTGCGATGCCCGGGCGCTGAAGCGGTGGATCGCACTGGCCGAAGGCTACGTCGGTACCCTGCCGCCGAAGTGAATTCGGGGCCAGGGCCGTAACTCGAGAACGATTTGTGGCCCTGGCCCCGAATTAGGGTTGCATCAGTACCCGGCGTCGAGGTCGACGAGGTTGAGTGGCGGCTCGCCGCGGCGCAGGCGCTCGACGTTCTCGACGATCTTCGGGATCGCGGTGCGCGGCTCGGTGAGCGCGGCGGTATGCGGCGTGATGGTGAGGGCGGGATGCTTCCACAGCGGGTGCTCGGGCGGCAGCGGCTCATGCTCGAACACGTCGAGGTAGGCGTGCGCCAGGTGCCCGTCGTCGAGCACCGCGATCAGGTCCTCGGCGACGAGATGGCCGCCGCGCGCGACGTTGATCACCGCGCCGCCGAGCCTGATCTTGCGCAGCGTGCGGCTGTTCAGGATGTTCCTGGTCTTGGGAGTCAAAGGCAAAAGGCAGACGACGACGTCGCTCTTCTCGAGCACGGCTTCGAGGTCGGTAAGGCAGGTGATGCCGGGGACCTCTTTCGGCCGGCGGCTCCAGCCGACGATGTTGAAGTCGAGCGCGGCGAGCTTGCGCGCGGCGTCGCTGCCGAGCTCGCCCAGGCCGAGCAGCCCGACGGTGCGGTCGGAGGCGAGGTACTGGTTGAGCCGGTGCCAGCGCCGCGCCTGCTGCTGCACGCGGTAGACATAGTGGTGGTGGTGCCAGTCGAGCACGTGCGCGAGCACCGTCTCCGACATCGCCGCCACCATGCCGGGATCGACCAGGCGCGCGAGCGGCACGCCCTTCGGGAACGCGGGATCGGCGAGCAGCCGCTCGACGCCCATCCACAGCGACTGCACGAGCTTCAGGCGCTTGAGCGCCTCGAAGGTGCCCGGAGGCGGCGTCGCGACCAAAGCCACGTCAATATCTTCATCTGCTGAGACGAAAAAGCGGTCGGCCGGCAGCGCCTGGCGCAGCAGCGGCAGCCAGACCGTCGGGTCCTCGGTCTGCGAGGCGAACAGGATGTTCAGTTGTCGGCCTTGAAGCCCGACGCCTTGATCACCGGGCCCCAGCGTTCGTAGTCGCGCTGCATGATGGCGGCGAGCTCGCGCGGCCCGAGCCCGGTCGGCTCGACCCCGAGGCTCTCGAGGCGGCTGCGCACGGCCGGCGCGCGCATCGCGTCGAGCGCCGCCGCGGAAAGGCGCGCCGCGACCGCCGCCGGCGTGGCCGCCGGCGCGAACAGGCCGTACCAGCCGGTGCCCTCGATGTCGTAGCCCGACTCGCGGAACGTCGGCACGTCGGGAAACGCGGGCGAGCGCCCGGCGCCGGTGGTGGCGAGGATGCGCGCCTTGCCGGCGCGCGCGAGCGAGCCGATGTCGGCCGCGAGCGTCGTCGCGGCGGCGATCTCGCCCGCGGCGAGCGCCTGCAGCACCTGCGCGGTGCCCTTGTAGGGCACATGGGTCATCTCGATGCCCGCGCTGCGCGCGAACAGCACGCCGAAGAAATGCGGGATGCTGCCCGCGGCGGCCGAGGCGTAGAAGCCGGCGCTCGGATCCTTCTTCACCAGCGCGACGTACTCGGCCAGCGTGCCCGCCTGCACCTTCGCGCTCACCCCGAGCGCGAGCTGGAAGTTCGCCAGGTGCGCGAGCGGCTCGAAATCCTTGAACGGGTCGTAGCGCAGCTTCGCATACGAGTGCGGGTAGATCGACATCGTGGCGACCGGGGTCATGAGCAGCGTGTGGCCGTCGGGCGCGGCGCTCTTCACCGCCTCGTTCGCGATCCGGCCGCCCGCGCCGGTGCGGTTCTCGACGATCACCGCCTGGCCGAGCACGGCGCGCATGTGGTCGGCGAGCAGCCGCGTGAGCAGGTCGCTCGTCGCGCCGGCGGGAAAGCCGAGCACGATGCGGATCGTGCCTTCCTGCGCCGCCGCGGGCTGCGAAACGCCCAGGCACCAGGCGAGGAGCACCGCGCGCCACATGCGCGCGATGGTAGCATCGCCGCCAGAGGATGAGACCCCCGTTCCGCGCCGACCACGTCGGCAGCCTGCTGCGCCCCGCGGGGCTGAACCCCGCGAACCTGAAGGAGAAGATCCGCGAGGTGGTCGCGAGGCAGGAGGCGATCGGCCTGGAGTCGATCACCGACGGGGAGTTCAGCCGGCAGTGGTGGCATCTCGATTTTCTCTCCCGGCTCGACGGCGTGGCCGTGACGCGGAACCCGGGGCCGATATTCGCCGGCACCGAGGAGCAGCCGCCGATCCCGAAGGTCACGGGGAAGCTGCGCTACTCGAAGCCGGTCATGGTGGAGGACTTCGCTTTCCTGAAGTCCGTCACGCGCAAGACCGCGAAGTTCACCATTCCGTCCCCGTCCATGCTCCATCTTCGCGCCGGGCGCGCCGGCGTCGCGTACGACGACATGGAGGAGTTCTGGAGCGACGCGGCGGCGGCCTACCGCGCCGCGATCGCGGCGTTCGCCGGGGCGGGCTGCACGTACCTGCAGCTCGACGACGTCTCGTTCGCCTACCTGTGCGACCCGAAGATCCGCGAAGCCTGCCGCAGGAACGGCGACGACCCGGCGGCGCTTCCCGGCATTTATTCAGGCACGATCAGAAAGATAGTGGAAGCAAAACCCGCGGGCATGACGATCACCCTGCACACCTGCCGCGGCAACTTCAAGAGCGCGTGGGTGGCCGAGGGCGGCTACGAGCCGGTCGCGGAGCAGATGTTCTCGAGCGGCGTCGACGGCTTCTTCATGGAGTTCGACACCGAGCGCGCCGGCGGCTTCGAGCCGCTGCGCTTCGTGCCGAAGGGAAGCAAGGTAGTGCTCGGACTGGTGTCGAGCAAGACCGGCGTGCTGGAAGACAAGGGCTTTCTCAAGCGGCAGATCGCCGCCGCCGCGAGGTATGTGCCGATCGAGAACCTGTGCCTGTCGCCGCAGTGCGGCTTTTCCAGCACGCACCACGGCAACCGGCTCACCGAGGCCGAGCAGTGGCGCAAGCTCGAGCGCGTCGTGGAAGTCGCAAAGGAGGTGTGGACATGAACGACAAGGAAATCCTGGGACTGGAAGACAGGCGCTTCGCCGCTATGGTGGCGCGCGACTTCGCCGCGCTCGAGAAGACGGCGCACGACGATCTTCTCTATACGCACTCCTCCGGGCTCACCGACACCAAGGCGAGCTGGCTCGAGTCCATGAAGTCCGGCAAGGTCAGGTACAAGAGCGCAGCCTGCAGCGAGCGCCAGGTGCGCTTCTTCGGCGACGTGGCGCTGGTGCGCGGCAAAGCGGCGATCGAGGCCGAGATCGGCGGCCAGCCGCGCTCGCTCAAGCTCCTTTTCCTGAACGCCTGGGTGCGCACGCCGCAGGGCTGGAAGTTCGCGGCGTGGCAATCCTGCCCGCAGCCGGCTTGAGCGGGTTCAAGGGTCGCCGCGAGGACGACCGCTTACTCACCGGGCAGGGCAAGTACACCGCCGACTGGAACCTGCCGGGGCAGCTCTACGGCTGCTTCCTGCGCTCGGATCGCGCGCATGCAGAGATCCTGTCGATGAGAACCGAGGCGGCTCTCGGAGCCCCTGGTGTGAAAGGCATATTCACCGGGGAGGACACCGCGGAGCTCAAGACGCCGCCGCCGATGGTGACTTATCCCGGGCGGGGCGGCGCGATGATCAAGGTGCCGCACCGCGACGTGCTCGCGCGCAGGCGCGTGCGCTACGTCGGGCAGGAAGTCGCGCTCGTCGTGGCGAGCTCCGCCGCGGCGGCGCAGGACGCGGCCGAGGCGATCGAGCTCGATTACCGCGACCTGCCTGCGGTCGTGGACGCCGAGACCGCGCTCGAATCGGGCGCGCCGCAGCTGCACGACGACGTTCCGGGCAACCTCGCGTTCGACTACGAGTACGGCGACGAGAATGCCGCGCAAGAGGCATTCGCGCGCGCGGCGCACGTCACGCGCTTGAGGCTCGACTCGACGCGGGTCTCGGGAACGCCGATGGAGCCGAAGGCGTGCGTCGCCGCCTACGACGCGGCGAGCGGCAGCTTCGACCTCTACACGAGCACGCAGGGCCTGGCGTTGATGTTGCCGAACCTCGTCGCGATCACCGGCGTGCCGGCCGACCGGATCCGTATCCACGCGCACGACGTGGGCGGCGGCTTCGGCATCCGCTCGCAGGCGTATCCCGAGCACTGCGCGCTCATGCTGGCGGCGCAGCGGCTGGGACAGCCGGTGAAGTGGGTCGGCTCGCGCTTCGAGACCATCGTGAGCGACCACCACGGCCGCGCCGCGCGGCTCGAAGGCGAGCTCGCGCTGGATCGCGAAGGCCGGTTCCTCGGCTTGAGAATCCGATGGATCGTCAATGCGGGGGCGTTCCTTTCCCAGCCCGGGCCGCTCATCAACACGCGCAACCCGGCGAGCCACGCGATCAACGTCTACCGCATCCCGGCGCTCTACGGCCGGCATCTCCTCGCCCTCACCAACACCACTTCGACTACCGCGTACCGCGGCGCCGGCCGGCCGAACGTCTCGTACCTCGTCGAGCGCCTGGTCGACGAGGCGGCGCGCGAGCTCGCCATCGAGCGCGCCGAGATCCGCCGGCGCAACTTCATCCCGCGCGACGCCTTCCCGTACAAGACGCCTTCGGGCTCGACCTACGACAGCGGCGACCCGGCGGGCGAGCTCGAAGAGGCTCTCGGGCGCTCGGACTGGGCGACGTTCGAGGAACGACGAAAAGAATCTTCCAGAAACGGAAAACTCCGCGGCATCGGCTGCGCCGTGTTCTGCGAGCCCTCCGGCGCGGCTGCCCTGCCGAAGGAAGAGGCGGTGATCAAGTTCGGCGAATCGGGCAACGCGACGCTCTATGTCCTCGCCGGGCCTTCGGGACAAGGGCACGAGACCGTGCTGCCGGAGGTGGTCGGCGAGATCCTCGGCTTGCCCGCAGAAGCCATCACCCTCAGGGCGAGTGATCCCGCCGGCCCGACGCTCGTCGGCGCGGGCACGGTGGGCTCGCGGACGATGATGTCGCACGGCGGCGCGCTCGCGGCCACGGCGAAGGAGGTCGTGAAAAGGGGCATCGACCTCGCGGCGAGGGCGCTCGAAGTCGCGCCGCAGGACGTCGAATTTCACTCGGGGGAGTACAGGATAAAAGGCACGGATCTCTCGATCACGTTCGCGGAAGTGGCGCGGCGCTACGGCACGCAGCTCGACACACGCGGCAGCATTCCGACGCCGACTGCGTTTCCCGGCGGTGCGCACGTGGCCGAGGTGGAGATCGACCGCGAGACGGGCGAGGTCGAGCTCGTGCGC
>DATIGR010000253.1:0-6734 GCA_035454645.1 Burkholderiales bacterium | reverse complement strand
TCCCGCCGCAATGACAGGGCCGGCTGAGCGCCGGTCACCCGTCTCCGCGGCCAACCCGCCGCTCATGTTCCCCCCGCTGTAACCTGCTTTTTTTACTTTCCCGGCAGAGACTTATTGCCGGCTATGCTTGGCCAGTGTCAGTTGACGCAGCTAAGTTAGCAGCGCAATGAAAGAGCGGGGGTAAACCTGTGTCAAGCAAGGAGTTCACGAAACGTTTTTAATACAATCGCTTAGCCATCCTGAAGGGTAAGCCGGCCGGCGACTTCACCGCGCGAGAGAACCACTATTTCTCCGGTGCCGGGCGAGACCCCGGTCAGGGCATGAATCGTGGACCCGTGGGTCACAAAAACGATATTCCCTGAGTACTCTTTATCGATAGTAAGCGCTCGCATGTGACGGACTTGGCGCTCCCTGTTCTCAGGGCGTCCGAACAGGTTGCTTAAGGCACTGGATATTTCGGCCTTCCCGAAGGCGAGCTTCGCGGTTTCCAGGCAACGACACCACGGGCTCGACAGCACCCGCTCGACGGGAATGCCGCGCGCCCGAAACTCCTCGCCGATGCGCCGGGCGTGGCGCCTCCCGGCGTCGGTGAGGTTGCGCTGCGTGCTGCAGTCGTCGAGCCGCATGCCGGGCGGGTCACCCGCGCCCGGGGTGGTGACCGTGTGGCGAATGAGGACGACCTGGCCGCCGCCCTTCAGCAGCGACCACAGCCTTTCGTCGGCCGGTGCCGGGCTTGCCGCAAGCAGGGCGAGAACAGGGACAAGCAACTGCAGCGCGAGAAGCAGCCTCGCCACGAGCTACTTCTTCGCCTCCCGCGCCATCTCCACCACCGCTCGTAGCGCCTCGGTGTAGGAGCGCCAGCCCAGGCCCTCGACGGTCGCCTTCGCCGCCGACGAGATGATCGAATGGTGGCGCCATTCCTCGCGCGCGTGGCGGTTCGAGATATGCACCTCGATGACCGGGAACGGCATGGTCTTGATCGCGTCGTGCAGCGACACGCCGAACTGCGTGAGGCCGGCGGGATTGAGGATCGCGCCCGCGGCCGTATCGATATGCTTGTGAAAGAAGTCGACCAGCGCACCCTCATGGTTGGATTGCAGTATTTCGAGCTCGACGCCGAGCTCCTGGGCCAGCTGCTCCAGCTTCTTGTTGATGTCGGCGAGCGTCAGGGTTCCGTAGATGTGCGGCTCGCGCCGGCCGAGCAGGTTGAGGTTGGGTCCGTGCAGCACCAGGATCTTCATCGGTTCTTCCAGTTCTTCTCGAGGTTGGCGATCAGCGCGCGGCTCAGATGGCAATCGGCCTGCTCGCGCGCGTAGATTGCCATATACCGGCGGAACGTATCGAGCGGCTCTTCGCCGGCGCGGAACGCGCGCCGGTTGCCGGCGGCGCTGACCACGCCGGACGAAGTCAGCTGTTCCACCCTGGACGCGATCGCCTCGTCCATCGCGCCCGGAGCCACGATGTCGTCGCAGATCATGCGGCCCTCGGGGCTCGCGCACTCGATGCGCCGCTCGGCGAGGATCGCCTGGCGCGCGATGCGGTCGCCGACGAAGCGCGGCAGGCGCAGGTTGGCGGCGCCAGGAATGATGCCTTCCTTGCGCGCCGGAAGCGTGAGGTACGCGTCTTCGGTGGCGATGGTGTAGTCCATCGTCAGCAGAATCTGGCAGTGGCCGCCGATCGCGAACCCCTCCACCGCGGCGATCCACAGTTTTTCAGTGGAGGAAACTTCTGGCGATTCCTCCGGGGACGCCAGCCCTCGGTACAACTTGTTTACCAGACCGAGGTCGCGGATCAGGTACCAGAGGTAGCGGATCTTTCCCTCGTAGAGATGCGTCAGGTTGATCCCCGCGCCGAACAGCCTGCGGCCGGCGTACCTGGCGTGCGTCACGACGTCGCCGCGCAGCACGCAGACTTCGGTCTTCGGGTCGAGGAGCGCGACGTCGACCGCGGTCTCGGTCCCGGGAAGCGTGGTCTCGTCCTCGGCGTTCAGGTAGCGCGGGTTGCTGAGGGTGATGATCGAGGCCTTGCCATGACGCTTGAGAGTCGCCCCCGGTAGCCGCAGCTCGCCGCGCTGCTCGTACTCGTTCAATTTTTCCCGGGAATCCGCGCGCGGCAGGAGCATGGCGTGGCACAAGTGCGTGCCCGCCACCGGGTTGCCCAGGATCTCGGCAAGGAAGCGGCCCTGGCTGCGCTCGAGGCCCTTTTTCTGCTTCAGCGGCAGCCGCGCTTCGGCGGCAAGCTCCGCTTCAGAGGGGAGGTGGCCCTTTTCGGCTACGCGGAGGCAAAGCTCGTCAACGCGGATGAACCGCGTGCGTGCGGCGGTGAGCTCGTCGTAGAGGCGAAGCGCTTGCATTCAGGCTGCGGCCCCGCGCAGCGGCAGGCTGCGCCGCGACACCTGGTCCGTCAGCCATTTTACCGAGCGCCGCGCGCGCTCGGTCACCAGCCCCACCGGGAGCTGGGTGTAGTCGTCGTTGAATACTTCGAAACTGTAGTCGCCGCGATAGCCGAGGCGGTCGAGGGCGCGCACCAGCTCGCCGACATCGGCGCTGTGCACGCCCTCGCCGGGGAATACGCGGAAGTGGCGCGCGGTGTCGATACGCTCCTCGCGCGAGCGGATCTCGCGCCACATGAAGTCGGCGAGTTGCACCAGGAAGATCTTGGCCGGATCGATCTCTTCCAGCGCGTCGCGGCCGGTCCCCGTGGCGAGCATGTGGAACGAGTCGAGCGCGAGGCCCAGGTTCGCGCGGTCGGCATCGGCCACGATCTGCCAGGCTTGCGGGTACTCGTTGACGTGCCTTCCCCAGGAAAGCGCCTCGTAGGCGATACGGATGCCGTAGGGGACCGCGAGCATCGCGAGCTTCTGAAGATCCCGGGTCAAAGCGCCGGTGTCGCCGGTGGCATGCGACGAGGTGGACGAGCACGCGAGCAGGACGCGCGCGCCGAGCGCGCGGCACATCGAGAGCATCGCCTTGGCGATGTCGACCTTGTAGGCGTGCAGGTGCCCCGACAGGCCTTCGAAGTCGCGCAGCACCTGGAAGCCGGTGACGCGCAGCCCGCTCGCGCGCACCGCCTGGACGGCGGCGTCGGGGCCGCCGGGGTGCCCGGCGAGGTCGTTCGCGCTCAGCATCACCTGGCTGAAGCCGCCCGCGCGCATCGCGCGCAGCTTGCCCTCCAGCGGACCGGCGAGGGTGATGGTGTCCATGCCGAAGTGATCGAGGTTCATGGCGTCAGAGTGCCTTGTCACCCAAATGGCTGACCACCAGTTCGAAGGTCACCGCCCCGAGGTAGACCTGCGTGAGCGCGCCTTTCTCGCTCGGCTGCACCGGGCCGCGGTCGACGAACACCACGCCGCGGCTTTGCAGGGCGCGGGTCGCGGCCGGCACGTCGGGCGCGCCGAGGCCGATGCGCACCAGCGCCTCCTCCCAGTGGATGTCCTCCGACCCGGGCGGCGGCTCGATCAGCTGCAGGTAGAACTTGTGGCACGGACTCTCGAGCAGCGTGCCCTTGGGCAGCACGCCGAAATACTTGCCCTCCGGCAGCACCGAGAAGCCGAACAGGTTGCGGTAGAAATCCACCCAGTCGCGGGTACGCTCGCCGTAGATGCTCTGCACTACACCGAAATAGTGCAGGCCGGCGAGCGCCGGCGGATGGCGCTCGGCGTGCTGCTCGTAGACGAAGTCGACGTCGTAGATCGAGAAGTCCCGGTAGCGGTCGACGAAGTAGATCAGGCTGTCGCCCACGCCGTGGATTCCGGGGATGTTGAGCTCCATCGCCGAGGCGCGCGTGGGCATCTCCCAGGCGCCGAGCGCGAGCGCGTGCGCCCACGCCTGGCCGGCATCGCGCACCCTGAGGGCGATCGCCTTGATCTCGGGCGTCGGCTCCTTGGCGTCGTGCGCGTTGACGATGAGATTCATCGGGCCCTGGCGGTAGAGCACCACCTCGCGCGAGCGGTGCCGCGCCACCGGCGCGAAGCCCATCTTGCGCAGCAGCGCGCCGAGCGCCTGCGGCTGCGAGGTGGCGAACTCAATGAACTCGAGGCCGTCGATGCCGACCGGGTTCGAGGGCTCGGGGAGCCGTTCCTGGAGCGTCATGGCCATTGCCGCGAATTGGCGAGCCTGTTAAATTTAACTTGCAATGTCGTTAATTCCAAGGGGCGAAGCCGCCGGGCGCGAGAAGGGGCGCCATGCGGCGATGCGCAAGCCCAAGGCGCCGGCGGCGAACCGCGCCGGCATCGTCGCGGCGGCCATCGACGAGTTCGCGGCGCGCGGCTTCAAAGGGGCGAGCATGGACGCGATCGCCGCGCGCACCCATACGACCCGGGGGCTCATCAATTATTACTTCGGCAGCAAGGAAAAGCTCTACCTCGCGGTGCTCGAGCACGTATACGCCGGGATCCGCGAGGCCGAGTCGAAGCTCGATCTGGACCATCTGCCGCCGGCCGAAGCCGTGCGCCGCATCGTGGAATTCACCTACAACTACTACCTGACGCACGAAGGCTTCGTGCGCCTGGTGGTCGCCGAGAATCAGGCGCGCGGCCGGCATCTGAAGAAGTCCAAGGCGATGCGCACGCTCAACCGGCCGATCATCGACCGCCTGGCGCGCGTCATCGCACGCGGCCAGGCCGAAGGGCTGTTCCGCGCGGACGTGGACCCGGTCGAGATCCACAAGGCGATCGCCGCGCTCGGCATATTCAACGTCACCAACCAGTACACGTTCGGCGCCATCTTTCAGCGCGACATGGGGGCAAAGGGCGACGTCGCCCGGCGCCGCGCCATGGTCGCGGACTTGATTCTCAGCTACCTGACAGGAGGAGAGAAGTCATGAAGCCGTTCAACCGTCGTACGATCCTCAAGGCGGGCACCGCGCTCGCCGCCGCATCGGCGCTGCCGCTCAGTTTCCCGGCGCTGGGCCAGTCGAAGCCCACCCTGCGCTTCGCAGCGGTGTTCTCCGACAAGGACATCCGCGCCGACATGATCCGCATGCTGGCGAAGGAGATCGAGCGCGACTTCACGCTCGAGCCGTTCTTCGGCGGCACGCTGTTCAAGCAGGGGACCGAGCTCGTGGCGCTGCAGCGCGACAACCTCGAGCTCGGCAACGTCGCCCCGCAGGACATCTCCAAGCAGATCCCGGCGTGGACCCTCCTCACATCGGCGTACCTGTTCCGCGACGCCAACCACCTCAACCGCTTCTGGGCGAGCGGCCTGGGCGCGCAGTTCAAGAAGCAGGCGGAAAGCGAGGCCAAGGTGAAGATCCTCGGGCCGACCTTCTTCGGCACGCGGCAGGTAGGCCTCAAGCCCAAGAAGAAGATCAACACCCCGGCCGACCTCGCCGGCATCAAGCTGCGCATGCCCCCCGGCGACGCCTGGCAGCTCCTCGGCCGCTCGCTCGGCGCCAACCCGACGCCCATGGCCTATGCCGAGACCTACACCGGCTTGCAGACCGGCGCGATCGACGGCCAGGACAACCCGCTGCCGAACGTCCAGAACATGAAGTTCTACGAGGTGATGTCGCAGATCGTGCTTACTTCGCACCTCGTCGGCTACGACCTGCTGACGATCAACCTCAAGGCCTGGAACGCGATGGGGGCGGCGAAGCAGAAGGCCTTCCAGGCCGCGGTCGACAAGGCGATCAACTGGAGCGCCGCCGAGCACCTGAAGCGCGAGGCCGAGCTGGCCGACGGCTTCCGCAAGGCCGGCCTCGAGATCTATACCCCGGACGTCAACGCGTTCCGCGCCCACGCGCAGAAGGTCTACCTCGCCTCCGACGAGGCGAAGGCGTGGCCGAAGGGCATGCTCGAAAAGATCAACGCCCTGAAGTAACGTTGCGCGCATGATGCGCGAAGCCGCGGCCTGGCTGCGGCGGCGCGCGGAGGACATCGCCGCGGCCATGGTCGCGGTGATGTTCGCCGCGTTCGTCGTCCAGATCGCTTTCCGCTATTTCCTCAACTTCCCGGTCGGCTGGACGTCCGAGCTCTCCGTGGTCATGTGGCTGTGGCTCGTGCTCTGGGGAGCAGCCTTCGTGGTGAAGGAGCGCGAGGAGATCCGCTTCGACCTGGTGTCCCAGCTCGCGGGGCGGCGCACGCGCATCGGCATGGGCATCATTACGGCGGTTGCGCTCGTCGCGCTCTATGGCGCGTCGCTCAAGCCGTCGCTCGACTACGTAGCGTTCATGAAGGTCGAGAAGTCGTCGTACCTCAAGATCGGCATGGACTGGCTGTACTCGATCTACGTCGTGTTTCTCGTCGCGGTGATCGTGCGCTACCTGTGGCTTCTGTCGCGGCTCGTGCGCGGCAGGGAGCCGGAGTGAACCTCGCCACTCCCTTTGCGGCCGCGGTCGGGGCGATCGTGGCGCTCAGCCTGCTCGGTCTGCCGGTGGGGCACGCGATGATCGCGGGCTCGGTGCTCTACCTGTACCTGAAGGGGCTCGACATGGGCACCGCCGCGGAGCAGCTCCTGAACGGCATGTACACGAGCTACCTGCTGCTCGCGATCCCGCTTTTCATCCTCGCCGCGGAGTTCATGAACAGCGGCCCGATCATGGACCGGCTGCTGCGCTTCTGCAACGCGCTCGTCGGCCGCTGGCGCGGCGGACTCGCGCAGGTGAACGTCGTGCAGAGCATCATCTTCGCGAGCATGTCGGGCTCGGCGCTCGCCGACGCCGCCGCAAGCGGCCGGCTCATGCAGACGATGATGACCAAGGACGGCCGCTATCCCGCCAGCTTCGCGGCGGCGCTT
>DATIGR010000252.1:0-13869 GCA_035454645.1 Burkholderiales bacterium | reverse complement strand
GGTGCCGAGGATCGAGGCGGTGAAGGCGTCCTCGGGAATCTCGGCGCGCAGCTGCACCACGGCGTCGAGCGCGCGGTCGAGGTCGAAGCGCCAATCCTCGGGCCGCGGCCGCATCTCGGCCGGGAACGCCCAGTCCTTTTGCTCGGCCATGGGGTCAGACCCCGATTCTAACGCTTGGGGTCTGACCCCGATTTTCTTTTCCAGGCCTCGAATTCGGCTTTCGTCTCCGCGTTGGGCGGGTAGAGGCCGAAGATCGAGCGCCCTTCCTTCACTCTCGCCTCGACCCAGTCTTCGAACTCGCTCTGCGCCTGGGCTTCCTTCGCCACCTCTTCGGCCATGCCTGCCGGGATCACGACTACGCCTTCGGCGTCGCCCACCACGACGTCGCCGGGGTAGACCGCCACGCCGCCGCAGCCGATCGGCACCTGGCTCTCCACCGCGTGGTGGCGTACCAGATTCAGCGGCGCGGAGCGCGCCCCGCAGTACGCCGGCCACGCGAGCTTCTCGATCGTCGTCGAGTCGCGCAGCCCGCCGTCGGTCACCACGCCCGCCACGCCGCGCACCATGAGCCGCGTCATCAGGATGTCGCCGCCGGTCGCGGCGGACGCGTCGCGCCGCGCGTCCATCACCAGCACCTGGCCGCTCGGGCAGGCCTCGATCGCCTCGCGCTGCGGGTGGCCGCGGCCTTCGAACGCGCCGAGCTGGTCGAGGTCCTCGCGCGCCGGGATATAGCGGAGCGTAAACGCCTCGCCGACCATCCTGGGGGCTTCTTTGTTCAACAGAAAGATCCCCTGGATGAACACGTTCCGCAGTCCCCGCTTGAACAGCACCGTCGTCAGCGTGGCGGTGGAAACTTTCTTCAGGGCTTCACGGCTATAAGATGAAAGCATGGTGGATGTGGAGCGCGAAGGGCCGGTCGCGAGAATCTTCCTCAACCGGCCAGAAAAAGCAAACGCCTTGAACAGCACAGCGCTGGAAGCGCTGCGGCGCGCGTTTCGCGAGCTCGCGCCCGATCGGTCCCTGAGAGCCGTGATCCTCGCGGGCCGCGGCCGGACGTTCTGCGGCGGCGCCGAGCGGCAGGAGCTGAGCGCCTTGACGGCGCAGACCGCGGGCGCCTTCGCCGGGCGCATCCACGAGGCGTGCCAGGCGATCCGCGAGCTGCCGGTACCGGTGATCGCGCGGCTGCACGGCGCGGTGATCGGCGCGGGCCTCGAGATCGCCGCGGCGTGCGACCTGCGCGTCGCCGCCGAGGGCACGAAGTTCGCCATGCCGGAGGTGAGGCTCGGCATCCCCTCGGTGGTCGAAGCCGCGCTCCTGCCGCGGCTCATGGGCTCGGGGCGCGCCGCCTGGCTCGTGCTCACCGGCGAGGCGATCGACGCCGCTCGGGCGCTGCAATGGGGATTGGTGGAGGAGATGGCCGGCGATCCGGATTCCCGGCTGCAAGCTCTCCTGAAAAGCGTTCTTGCCGCCGACCGCGAGGCGCTGCGCATCCAGAAGCAGCTGCTCCAGCTCTGGGACGAGGCCTCGCTCGCCACCTCGGTCGCGGCGAGCGTCGAGCGCTTCGCGCAGATCCACACTACAATAGCTAGTGGCTTAAGAGGTCGGAAAGACTAGATACATGGCCAAGCCGCCGGTCTACGACGCATCCGCGATCCAGGCGCTGAAAGGCCTCGAGCCGGTGCGCCGCATGCCGGGGATGTACACCCACACCGTGCATCCCCTGCACATCGTGCAGGAGGCGATCGACAACGCGGTCGACGAGGCGCTCGCCGGCTACGGCAGGCGCATCACGGTGAGCGTGTTCAAGGACGGCTCGGTCCAGGTCGAGGACGAGGGCCGCGGCATCCCGGTCGACCTGCACCCGGTGGAGAAGAAGCCCGCGGTCGAGGTGGCGTTCAGCATGCTGCACGCCGGCGGCAAGTTCTCGCGCTCGGGCGACGGGGTCTACCACATCTCCGGCGGCCTGCACGGCGTCGGCGTCTCGGTGTCGAACGCGCTCTCGAAGCGCTGCGAGGTCGTGGTTTTCAGGGAAAACCAGAAACACGCGATCGCGTTCGAAGGCGGCGAGCTCAAGAACAAGCTCAAGTCCGAAAAGATCAAGCACAAGCGCACCGGCACGATCGTGCGCCTGTGGCCGGACCCGAAGTACTTCGACTCGCCGAACATCCCGATGAGCGAGCTCGAGCACCTGGTGCGCTCCAAGGCGTACCTGCTGCCCGGGCTCACCATGGTCCTCGAGGTCGAAGGCAAGCAGAACCGCGTCTGGAAATACGAGCGCGGCATGGCGCAGTACTTCGAGTTCATGCTCGACGGGCGCGAGCTGGTCGCGCCGCTGTTCACCGGCGAGCGGTTCTTCGACGAGAAGTCGCTGTCGGGCGTGACCGACATCGAGCCGGGCGAGGGCGCCTCGTGGGCGATCGGCTGGGTCGCCGAAGGCGACATCTTCGCCGACAGCCACGTGAACCTCATCCCGACGCGCTCGGGCGGCACGCACGAGGCGGGCTTCCGCGCCGGGATCTTCGAGGCGCTCGGCGCGTTCATGGACGCGCGCGCGCTCGCGCCGAAGGGCGTCAAGCTGATCGCGGAGGACCTGTGGCAGCGCGCCTGCTTCACGCTCTCGGCGCGCATCGTGCGCACCCAGTTCCACGGCCAGACCAAGGAGAAGCTCACCACGCGCCACGGCGCGCGCCTGCTCGAGCTGTGCGTGCGCGACGCGTTCGAGCTGTGGCTGAACGAGCACCCCGACGAGGGCCGCAAGATCGTCGAGCTCGCGATCGAGCAGGCGATGGCGCGGCTCGCCAAGGGCAAGAAGGTCGAGCGCAAGAAGTCGAGCGGCATCGCCACGCTTCCCGGGAAGCTGGTGGACTGCGCTTCGGGCGATGTTTCCCGCAATGAACTGTTCCTGGTGGAGGGGGATTCGGCGGGAGGCTCGGCCAAGGAGGCGCGCGACAAGGAGACGCAGGCGCTGCTCCCGCTGCGCGGCAAGGTGCTGAACACCATGTCGAAGGACAGCCGCACCGTGCTCGCGAACAAGGAGCTGCAGGCGATCGCGACCGCCATCGGGGTGGACCCTCATGGGCCGGACGAGAAAGCGGACTTGAGCTCGCTGCGCTACGGGAAAGTCATCGTGATGACCGACGCCGACGTGGACGGCGGCCACATCCAGGCGCTGCTGCTCACGTTCTTCTTCATGCATGCGCCGCGCCTGGTCGAGGCCGGGCACCTCTATGTCGCGCAGCCGCCGCTGTACAAGATGGAGGTTCCGAGCCAGGGCAAGGGCAAGCCTGCACGGCGCATCTACTGTCTGGACGACGACGAGCTCGAGGAAACGCTCGCGAAGCTGAAAAAGGAGAAGGTCAAGGAGGGCAGCTGGGAAATCTCGCGCTTCAAGGGGCTGGGCGAGATGAGCCCGGAGCAGCTCTGGGAAACCACCATGAACCCCGATGCGAGGCGCCTGGTGCGCATGGAGTTCGACGCCCGGAACAAGAAGAAAGTGCGGGAAACGTTCGAAAAGCTGATGGACGCCGGCGAGGCCGAGGAGCGGCGCAACTGGATGCGGGAGCACTGGAAGACCGTTGAAGCGGACGTCTAAAAAAGCGAAGCCCGTGTGGGAACGGGCCTACAGGGGCCACGTGCTGTGGCTCGGCAAGCTCAAGCTCGGCAAGGTCGCCCTGAACGCGGACCCGCGCGGCAAGTACCGGTGGGAAGCCGGCGGCCGGGCGGGCTTCGCCGAGGAGCTCGAGAAGGCCAAGGCGGCGGCCGAGACCGCGGCCTCGGCCGCGGAAAAACAACTGGACTTGTTCAAGTAAGGCGCCATGGACGACACCCGGACCGGAGACCTCTTCACCAGCAACGGCGACGACGCCGCGCGCATCGAGGAGCACGCCTCGCACGCGTACCTCGGCTACGCGGTCTCGACCGTCAAGGCGCGCGCGCTGCCGGAGATCGCCGACGGGCTCAAGCCGGTGCAGCGCCGCATCCTGTTTGCCATGAACGGCTCAACCACGTTCTCGAAGTGCGCGCGCTACGTCGGCGAGGTGCTCGGCAAGTACCACCCGCACGGCGACAGCTCCACCTACGAGGCGATGGTGCACCTCGCGCAGCCCTTCTCGATGCGCTACCCCCTGATCGACGGCCAGGGGAATTTCGGCTCGCGTGACGGCGATGCGCCCGCCGCCTACCGGTACACCGAGGCGCGGCTCTCGCGCTACGCCGAATTGCTGCTGTCCGAAATCGGCGAGGGCACCGTCGATTTCATCAGGAACTACGATGGGAAATTCGATGAGCCTGTCCTCCTGCCGGCGCGCCTGCCCTTCGGCCTGCTGAACGGCAGCTTCGGCATCCCGGTCGGCTTCTCCACGCGCATCCCTTCGCACAACCTGAAGGAGGTCGCCGCCGCGGCGGCGCACATCGTCAAGCATCCGCGCGCGAAGCTCGAGGACGTGCTCGAGCTCCTGCCCGGGCCCGATTTCCCCGGCGGCGGCCAGGTCATCTCGCCCCGGGAGGAGATCAGGGAGGCGTATGCCACGGGGCGGGGGTCGCTGGTCCTGAGAGCGAAATACGAGAAGGAGACGCTCGCCCGCGGGCAGTGGCGCATGGTGGTCACCGAGCTGCCGCACGGCGTGTCGGTGAAGCAGGTGATGGAGGAAATAGAGGCGCTCGCAAATCCGAAATCCCTATCCAAGAAAGAGATTTCGCAGGAGCAGCGCAGGATGAAGCAGTTCATCCTCGACCAGGTCGAGTCGGTGCGCGACGAGAGCGACCGCAAGTCGAAGCTGCGCTTGGTGATCGAGCCGCGCAGCTCGCGCCAGGACGAGAGCGAGCTGATGGCCGCGCTGATGGTGCACACCTCGCTCGAGACGCGCTACCCGGTGAACCTCACCTGGCTCGGCCTCGACGGCCTGCCCGAGACCAAGGGCATCGTCGACATCCTGCGCGAGTGGGGCGAGTTCCGGGTGCGCACGGTGCGCCGGCGCACCGAGTTTCGCCTGGCGAAGTGCGAGGCGCGCCTGCACATCGTCGAGGGCCGGCTCAAGGCGTTCGCGAAAATCGACGAGATCATCAAGCTCATCCGCGCGAGCGAGGACCAGGCGGAAGCGCGCTCGAATTTGCAGAAACGCTTCAAGTTCTCTGAAAAGCAGGCCGAAGACATCGTCAACCTGCGCCTCGGCCAGCTCACGAAGCTGGACGGGGTCGCGCTGGCGGACGAGAAGAAGGCGCTCGAGGCCGAGCGCAAGGGGCTGAAGGAGATCCTCGGCGAGGACAAGGAGCTGAAGAAGCTGGTCGTGAGCGAGCTCGGCGAGGACGCGAAGAAATTCGGCGACGAGCGGCGTACGCTCATCAAGACCGCCGAGCGCGCGCAGGTCGAGCGCACCGTGGTCGAGGAGCCGGTGACCGTGATCCTGTCGCGCAAGGGCTGGATCCGCGCGCGCACCGGCCACGGCCTCGACGTCTCGCAGCTCTCCTTCAAGGACGGCGATGCGCTGCTCCAGACCCTCGAGTGCAAGACCACCGACCCGGTCACCGTGCTCGCCGCCTCGGGCAAGACCTTCAGCGTCGCGGCCGCCGACATTCCGTCGGGGCGCGGCGACGGCGCGCACGTCAACACGCTCGCGAATTCGGGCTCCGACGACATCGTGTGGATGGGCTCGGGCAGCCCGGAGCAGCGCCTCCTCATGAGCAGCTCCGCGGGCCTCGGGTTCCTCTGCAGGCTCGGCGACCTCGCGACCAAGACGCGCCAGGGCAAGGACTTCATGAAGGTCGAGGAGGGAGCGAGGGCAAACGCCCCGATCTTCGTGCCGGAGGGCTCGTCGCATCTGGCTGCCTTGTCGTCGGATGCGCGGCTGCTCCTGTTCCCGCTCGACGAAGTGCCCGAGCGGCCGAACGGCGGAGTGGGCGTGCAGCTGCTTGCGCTGCCGGAGAAAGAGACGCTCGCCGCGGTCGCCGCGACCGACGGAAGCTCGCTCGTGGTGTCGGGAATAAAGCGCAAGAACCGCGCCGTCGAAACGCTGGGCGAGAAGCAGCTTGCGGTACATGTTGGCAAGCGCGCGCAGCGCGGCAGGCTCGCCGACGTCGGCTTGCGCCCCGATCGCCTGGGAAGCTGAACAACTGCACGTTTCTTATCCCGCTGTCCGCAGGAATTCCGGCAAAAGCCGCTACGATTTGCCGATGCGCGAGCTTCCCGGCGCCGTCCGGCCATTCGCGGTCCCGGCGGCAATTCTCGCGATCGCGGCCCTCGCGCACCTCGTCGGGCCGCCGATGCCGCGATCGCTCGCCGGCCTGTTCCTGCTCGGGCCGTTTGCCCTGCTCGGCACCGCGGTCGCGCTCGCGTGGGGCTTCAACCGCGGCCGGGGGTTCGTCATCGCGGCGTCGCTCCTGTGCGCGTTCGCCGCGCAGCAGCTCTATCCGGGCAAGGTGGTCTACACGGCGCTCGCGTGCCTCGTGCCGTTCAACGCGCTTCTCGCGATGGTGCTGGCCGAGCGCGGCGCGCGCTACCGCGCCGCGTACGGCTGGCTGCTGCTGCTCGGTTGCGAGGCGGCGCTGGTCCTCGCCGTCTCCTTGATGGACGCCGCGCTGCTCGACAACGCGCTGCTGCGCTCGCCGCCGACGCCGCTCGCCGGCCGGATCCTGTTCGCCGCCGCGTTCGCCGCGGCGGTGTGGCGCGCCTGGCCGGAGCACACGCCGCTTCAGGTCGGCAACGCGAGCGCGCTGGTCGCGTTCTACATCGCCGCGGAATGGGCCGGCTCGCCGCGCGTCTATTCCACCTTCATGGCGGCCGGGGGCGTGATCCTGATCATCGCGCTGGTGCAGGAATCCCACCAGCTCGCGTTCCGCGACCCGCTCACCGGGCTTCCCGGCCGGCGCGCGCTGGAGGAGCGGCTGCGCAGCCTCGACGGGCGCTACGTCATCTCGATGATCGACGTCGACCATTTCAAGAGCTTCAACGACACGCACGGCCACGACATCGGCGACCAGGTGCTGAAGCTGGTCGGCGCGCGCCTCGCCGAGGTCGGCGGCGGCGGCATCGCCTACCGCTACGGCGGCGAGGAATTCTGCGTCGTCTTCCTCGACGCCGAGCTCGACGACGTGCTGCTGCAGCTCGAGGCGATCCGCGTCTCGATCGAGGGCTACCGCATGGCGGTGCGCGCCCCCGACCGCCCGAAAGAGGTCAAGCGCGGCGCCAAGCGCCGGGGCGAGGGCGCGGCCGACAAGCACCTCTCGGTCACCGTGTCGATCGGCGCCTGCGGCCCGAGCCCGAGCCTGCGCACCCCCGCGCAGGTCGTCAAGGCCGCCGACGAGGCCCTCTACCGCGCCAAGCAGGGCGGGCGCAACCGAGTGAGCACCTAATTCGGGGCCAGGGCCACAAATTGTTTTCACGTACGCAAAAACGATTTGTGGCCCTGACCCCGAATTCGTCCGGGTGTGAAGGAGGTCGACGCGCGACTCGTGGCGAGGCGCTACAGTCCGGGGATGGCCGCTCCGAGCCCGGTCGTCCGTGAGAGCGAAGTCGAGCTGACCGCGGTGCGCGCGCAGGGCGCGGGCGGGCAGAACGTCAACAAGGTCTCGAACGCGATCCACCTGCGCTTCGACATCCGCGCCTCGTCGCTCCCGGAGGAGGTGAAGGAGCGGCTGCTGCGCATGGGCGACCAGCGCGTGAGCCGCACCGGGGTCGTCGTCATCAAGGCGCAGGCGCACCGCAGCCTGGAACGAAACCGAAGCGAGGCTATTGCCCGGCTGCAGTCCCTCGTGAGCGCCGCCGCGCACCTTCCCAGGCCGCGCAGGCCCACGCGCCCCACGCGCGCCGCGAAGCTGAAGCGCCTGGAATCCAAGAAGCGGCATGCGCGCCTGAAGGCGCAGCGCGGCAAGGTCTTCGATTGAAGGACCTCCTCGCCGCGGTGGTCAAGGCGCTCGAGGCCGAGGGCAAGCGCCTCGCGGCGGAGTTCATGCGCGCCGACGGCCCGCGCGGCCGGCGCGGGAGCGCGCCGATCGACCGCGAGATCGAGGAGCGGCTGCGCAAGACGCTGCAGCGGCTGCTGCCCTGCGCTTTCTTGGGTGAGGAAACGGGACTCGCGACCGGCACCGAAAAAGATTCCCTCTGGCTCGTGGACCCGCACGACGGCACGATCGAGTTCACCGGCGGCAAGCGCGGCTCTGCGATCTCCGTGGCGCTACTGAAAAAGCAAAGCCCGATCCTGGGCGTGGTCCACAGCCCGCTCTCGCCCGACCGCGGCCGCGACACCATCGCCTGGGCGCAGGGCGCCGGGCCGATCCGCAGGAACGGCGAGCCCGTGGATGTCGATCTCTCGCGGCGCCTGCTCGCGGCGGGCGAATTCGTGTTCGCGACCGCATCGTCGGGGCTTCGCCCGGGCGCATGGTCGCGCGCCTGCGCGCCCGCGCGCTACGTCGCGATGCCGAGCATCGCGTACCGCCTGGCGCGCATCGCCGCCGGCGACGGCGTAGCGGCGGTGTCGATCCACGGGGTCAACGAGTACGACGTCGCCGCCGGCATGGCACTGGTGCGCGCGGCGGGCGGCGTGATGTTCGATGCCGAAGGCAAGGAGGTCGCGCTCACCGGCGCGTCCGGCCGGCGGCTCTCGGGCTGCTTCGCCGGCGCGCCCGCCGCGGCCGCGCAGCTCGCCGGCCACGACTGGAAGTCGCTCGAGAACGAGCCGCGGCAGAAGCCGCGCATCGCGCTCGGCTTTCCGCGCCGCGCGCCGCCGGAGCGGCTCGAGCGCGCGCAGGGATGCCTGCTCGGCCAGGCGATCGGCGACAGCCTCGGCTCGCTGGTGGAGCTCAAGAGCGCGCAGGAGATCGCGCGCCTGTATCCGAACGGCGTGCGCGAGCTCGCCGACGGCGGCGTGCACCACACCATCGCCGGCCAGCCGACCGACGACAGCGAGATGGCGCTCGCGCTCGCGCGCTGCCTGGTCGCCGAGGGGAAGTTCGTCGCCGACAAGGCGCTCGACGCGTACCGCGAGTGGCTCACCACGCGCCCGGTGGACGTGGGCGCCACCACCGAGCGCGGGCTCCTCGGCATGCACACCGCCGAGAGCGAGTCGAACGGCTCGCTCATGCGCGTCTCGCCGCTCGGCGTGTGGGCGGCGGGCGACCCGGCGCGCGCGGCAAGCGCGGCGCGCGAGGACTCGGCGCTCACCCATCGCAACCCGGTGTGCGTCGAGGCGTGCGCCGCGTACGCCGCCGCGATCGCCGCCGGCGTCGCGGGCGCGAGCCGCGCGGCGATGCGCGCGGCGGCGCTCGCGCACTCGCGGGGCAAGGCGCGCGAGCTCATCGAGCGCGGCGCACTGCCGGCCGATTTCACGACCCCGCCCGGGTCGGTGCGCGTCTCGCTGCTCAACGCCTTCCATCACCTGGAGCGATCGGGGTTCGAGGAGGCGCTCCTCGCCACCGTCGCTGCGGGCGGCGACACCGATACCAACGCCGCGGTGTGCGGTGCGCTCCTCGGCGCGGCGCTCGGCCGGCAGGCGATTCCTTCGCGCTGGGTGCTGCCGGTGCTCGCGTGCCGGGCCACGCTCGACGCCGGCGCGCCGCGCCCGCGGCCGGCCGCGTACTGGCCCGACGACATCCTCGAGCTCGCCGAAGCGCTCCTTCAGGCCGGATGAGATCCGCGCTTCTCATCGCGTTTTCCTTGTGGGCGTCTGCGTCCGCGGCGCAGGTCGCCGACCTGCACACCGAGATCCGCGTCGAGAGGACGGGCGAGCTGACCGTTACCGAGCGCACGACCGTAGCGGGGCCCGAGGGCCGGCAGACCAGCCAGGTCACCTACCGCGTGAGCCGGCGCATCGCCTTCCTCGCCGACCACGACGCGCTGCGCTGGACCCCCAAGGGCGCCGAGCGCATCACCGCGGAAGTCATCCTCCCGGAGAGCGTGCCCGCGCGTCAGATCCAAGCCGAGGCGAGCGGCCGCAACGCCCAGGTGTTCGTGCGCGACGGCCGCGCCGCCTTCCGCTCGCACGACGGCGTGGCGATCGTCGTGCGCTTTCCCAAGGGCATCGTTACCGAGCCCGGCGTCGCCGAGCGCACGCGCTGGTTCCTTTCCGACCACCTCGCCGCGGTGCTGGTCGCTCTTACCCTGGTACTGACGGCCGTCACCCTGTGGCGGCTTCGTAGGCGCTCGCGCAGAAAACGAATTCGGGGCCAGGGCCGCAAATCGTATTCACGTACGTAAGAACCAATTGCGGCCCTGACCCCGAATTGCGTCAGCAAGTCTCGGCCCTGGCCCCGAATTCAGGGCCAGAGCGTCAGCCAGAAACCCAGGGTATCGGGGGTACCGATGCTGTCTATCTTCGGGACGTAGACGACGTTGAGCGTGACCCGGCGCCACTCGTAGGCGGCGAGCGGGACCGGCGCGATGAAGGGGTCGCCGTTGTTGTAACTGTCGCTATTGAATACGCCCATCGCGCCGCCGAGGCGCAAGCGCTCGGTCGGTTTCCAGAACACTCCGACGCTCCCATACGCGGCGGTGCTGCGGCCGGAGTCGCGGTAGGCGCCGCCGTCGAGGAACGTGTCGAACTTTTCGCCAGGCACCCGGTAGCGCAGGCCGAGGCCCGGGTTGACCTCGTTGTCGTGGCCGCGGCTTTTCGCCTCTTCGCGATCGAGGTGGTACGAAAGGCCGTAAACGTTGAGGCCGAGATTGCTTTGCGCCGCGCACGGGCCGGCGCAGATCGCCAGGGTCAGCAACGCGCTCGCGCGAAGGCTCACGGCGTGATTTCTCCATATAAACTCGGTCCATGAAGATCGGCCAGTTCTGGGACGACTCGATCGTTCCGGCCCTCGTGGATTACATCCGCATCCCCGCCAAGTCGCCGCATTTCGACCCGGCCTGGAGCAGGAACGGCTACATCGACGCCGCGGTCGAGCTCGCCGCCGGCTGGTGCCGCAAGAATGCGTTGCCGGGAATGAGGCTGGAGGTGGTGCGGTTCGAGGGGCGAACGCCGGTGCTCTTGATTGAAATAGAAGGCAAAGCCCCCGGAACCGTCCTCATGTACGGCCACCTCGACAAGCAGCCCGAGATGGTGGGCTGGCGCGAGGGCTACGGGCCGTGGATCCCGCGCATCGACGACGGCAAGCTCTACGGCCGCGGCGGGGCCGACGACGGCTACGCCGTGTTCTGCTCGCTCGCCGCGCTGCGCGCGCTGCACGAGGAGAAGCGCCCGCACGCGCGCGTCGTGATCCTGATCGAATGCTGCGAGGAAAGCGGCAGCTACGATCTGCCCGCTTATTTGAGCGCGCTGGAGCCGCGAATCGGCGTTCCCGATCTCGTCATCGGCCTGGATTCCGGCTGCGGGAACTACGAGCAGCTCTGGGGCACGACGTCGCTGCGCGGGCTGATCAACGGCGTGCTCACGGTCGAGGTGCTCACCGAGGGCGTGCACTCGGGCGACGCGAGCGGGGTGGTCGCCTCGAGCTTTCGCATCGCGCGCGCTCTCCTCGAGCGCATCGACGCCGCGGATACCGGCGTCGTCAAGCACGCCGCGTTCCACGCCCAGATCCCGCCCGAGCGCGCAGCGCAGGCGACGCGCGCCGCGCAAGTACTGGGCGAGGAGATCTGGCGCAAGTTCCCGTTCGTGCCCGGCATGCAGGCGATGCAGGCCGACCTGGCGGATCTCGTGCTCAACCGCACCTGGCGGCCGTTCCTCGCCGTGACCGGCGCCGACGGACTGCCGCCGCCCGCGAGCGCCGGGAACGTGTTGCGTCCCAGGACCGAGCTCGTGCTCTCGCTGCGCCTGCCCCCGACCGTGGATGCCGACAGCACCGCGCGCCAGCTCAAGGCGATCCTCGAGGCCGATCCGCCCTACGGCGCGCGCGTCACTTTCAGCGCCGGCCATTGCGCCACCGGCTGGCACGCGCCCGAGACTTCGAAATGGTTGGCCGCGGCCGTGGGAGCGGCGTCGATGAAGCATTACGGAAAAGGCGCGATGTGGATGGGCGAGGGCGGCACCATTCCCTTCATGGCGATGCTCGGCGCGAAGTACCCGCATGCCCAGTTCCTCATCACCGGCGTCCTCGGCCCGCACTCCAACGCCCACGGCCCGAACGAGTTCCTGCACATCGACTACGCCAAGCGCCTCACCGCTTGCGTCGCCGACGTATTGGCCGCCCACGCGGGCTGAAAAAGGGTCCTGACCCCTTTTCTTCAAAAAGGGTCCTGACCCCTTTTATTTGGGTAATGGCGGCCGCACCGGCGCGGGGCCGCAGAAGAACTCGACGATCTCCTTCGCCTCGGCGCGCGGCTGCCCGAGGGCGATCCAGCCGCGCTTGCGCAGCGTGAGCTCGTCGCGCTCGAGCCGCACCTCCTTCTCGCCGTCGATGGTAACGAAGGTGCCGTTGGTGCTCACGTCGGTGACCACGAACTTGTCCTTGCGCCGCTCGATGGTGCAGTGCCGGCGCGAGGCCTGCTCGTCGCTCACCACCAGGCCGCAGCCCGCGTCGCGCCCCACCGTGAGCGCCTCCTTCTCGCGCCGGCGCTCCATGCGCTTGCCGCGGTACTTGAGGCGCAGCACCGCCGGCCCGGTTTCCGGGCGCCGCCGCTGCAGCGCGGTGGCGCTGTCGTCGTCGCGCCAGACGAGCTCGCACAGCGCCACTTCCTCCGCGCGTCCCTTGAACTGCGCGGCTTCGAGGTTGCGCAGCCAGCGGCGGTAGAGCGGCGAGAGCAGCTTCGCGGTCCACTCCGTGAGGATGATCTGCCCGCCGCCCGCGTGCTCGCAAAGCAATGAGGCGAGGTTGACGGCTTCGCCGAAGACTTCCTCGCCCTTCTGGATCACCGGGCCGAAATGCAAGCCGATGCCGATCGCGAGCCTGACGCCCGCGGTCTTCGACAGCTTGTTCATCGCGAGGTGCATGGCGGAAGCCGCGTCGGCGGCGGCGTCGGGGCTCGCCGCGAGCACCATCAGCTTGTCCGCCGTGCCCTTGGCGAGGCGCCCGCCGCACGAGGCGGCGGCGCGCCCGAGCCTGAACTGGCAGTGCTCGATCGCGTCGTGCGCCTTCTTGGCGCCCGCCTTGGCGTAGAGCTCCTCGCCGCCGATCAGCAGCGCGAACAGGACCGTAGTCTCCCGCGTCGATTCCATGGTGCGCCGAACGCTAGCGGAAGCGCCGCCCGGCGGCAATCGGGGATTCTCGGAGGCTCGCGATCGCTTCGCCGGGCGCCGGAAAAAAAGGACGGCGCGCAAGGTTGCCGCGCGCCGCCAGGGGGCCTGAGGGTCGAATCTGTCGACCCCGAATCCGTTCTCAAATCCTGTCGATCTCCAGCCGCTTGTACGCCGCGCGGCAGGAATCGAGCTGCGCCTGCGACTTGATCGGCTTGCTGCATGCCCGCTCGTAGGCTTCTTTCCTGCGCTGATGCTCCTCGACCGCGGACCGGCGCTGCGCTTCGCGCGCCTGGACCTGCTCCTGCCCGGTCACCGTCTTGTCCGGCCCGGCCGGCTGGCCCGCCTCCCCTTGCGCGTAGCCCGCGGCGAGGATCACTGCGAGGACGAGGGCCATCCAGCCGATGGTTCTCGATAGCTCCACTGATAGTCCCCGCGATTCCCCCTTTTGCAGGAGCCCAGTCTTGCAGCGTTTGTCGCCGGCGTCGTGGCACTCCATCACGCCGGCTTCGCGCGGCAGCGCCGCAAATGCCAACAAGTTCGGGCAAATCGGGGTCTGACCCGATTCAGGTCAGTCGCAGATGAACTCGAGCGAGTCGCCGCCCGAGCTGCGCGGCTGCCCGAACGAGATCCAGCCCTTCTTGCGCAGCGTGAACTCGTCGCGCTGGAGCATGACCTCTTCTTCGCCCTCCACCTGCACGAAGGTGCCGTTGGTGCTCTTGTCGGCGAGCACGAAGTGGTTGTGGCGCCGCTGGATGGTGCAGTG